>CAZRJW010000010.1:0-38998 GCA_964600845.1 uncultured Gammaproteobacteria bacterium
CAGGAAAGGGAAAAATTAGGGATGCATGGGCAAAACTGATAAATAGAAAAATCTGGCGTTAGAATCTTAAAAGGCAACAGTTGGGTTAGTGGAAATGGTCTAGTGCAATGCCGGTTGGGGCTGACTTTGATCAGAAAATACCTCTTCTAACTCTCTTGTAAGACCTTCGTCTATGCTCCACACGGTGACATGAACTTCGCCAAAATCACTCGACCAAAGAAATGGGTCGGTGTGCCACATAAAAACAAACGCCTTGATACTCCCTGCTTTTTCTACAAGGACTTCCTCTTTCGTTTTGAAGGCTTTCTCATAAAATGAGGGGTCGGCATTGTTCAGATCTGGTTGTCCGAAGTACCACCTAGCAACGTCTTCCACGTGAAAAGCACCCGCTCGATCCGATTGGCGCATAAAAAACATGACCTTCTTTCGGCTAGGAGATGGGATCAATTCAAATTCAGCCGTGTACCGACAGATCACTCTTTCCTCGTCCGCGTCTGTCTTTAGTAGAGCATTAGCCAAGGTTCCTGTCTCTGATCTCGAATATCCGTCCTGTGTCACTTCAAAATCAACGTGAGACATGCTGTGCTTGGTTTCGTACATGAACGTATCTTTTTGAGTTGTATCGGCTTTAGCAGCTTCCGTTTGAAGCGCTAGGAGCTTTTGAGCTTCTTCTCTCTCGTAGGCCTTTGGTTGAAGAGACTTCACCGAAAGCAGGATGTCATCGTAGGCAAAGTCCTCCCCTTGGGTTTCGTACTCAAAGCGTTTACCGCGCTCCATGAGACGGTTGGCTATATTCACCTCACACAAACGGTTCAAAAAACCTTCTTTTTCTCTCGCGCCATCAAAATCCTTGAGAAGCCTTATACTCCCTGGTAGGCCTGAGCTCCTTATTCTCTCCTTTCTGCTTTCAAATTCTGCAATCCGTTCAGGAGGGTAGTGTGGGGCGAGGTCGGTGATTTTCATATGGTAGGGCATCTAAGAGATGATCTGTGACTTAGAGTACTCCTATTCAATCATGATCCAAATGGCGCAGCTATAAGTGTTGAGAGGGCCGTATTGCCTGAACTCCAACGCCCCAGCGCTCGAACTACCTGAAAATAGTTTTCAAAGGATTTTAACCCCTGTGTAGGATTGGGAGTTCAGCAGATACTCCCAGCGTCCTAACGTTCATCACGAGCCCTGCCATGGAAATAACTGCTAAAACAAGCAGTTATTTTTGTTAGAGAGAGGAAGGAATAGAACTCTGTCCAACTATGCACTCATCAATTATCATGAAGGATATATGTTTTTAGAACGAATGAAGACAGCCGATCTGGATATATCCAAGAAATATACATTTGTTATTTCAATGGGTGCAACTGAACAGCACGGTCCTTTCCTCCCTCTTGGAACAGACTCATATATTCAAGACGTAATTATTCAACAAGTGGAAAAAGAACTTCCAGAAGTTATTTTTCTTCCCACGCTTCGTATAACTTGCTCCCAGGAACACGCTGGATTCCCAGGAAGCGTCTGGATTAAAAAAGATACGATGGAGATCGTGCTTCGTGACATCTGCGAATCGCTTCGACCATATGCAGCGAATATCATCCTTGCTTCATGGCATGGTGGCAACATCAGCATGCTAAACCGTTTCGTAGAAAAGAATTCCGATTTGCTTTCAGGAACTCATATCGAACATCTCCAATTCGATTCTGAAGAAGTTTTGAAGAAGACATCAGAAATGCTTGGTGGTCCCGTTGATGAGCATGCCGGCAACTCGGAGACATCCATGATGCTCGTCTGTGAACCTTCGCTTGTAACAATTCCTCCCCAAGACTATCCAAAACAGAAGATTGAGAACGCGTGGGATACCGATCGACTCGTCGATGTCTCAAAAGACGGAATCGTAGACAATCACCCTACATGGATCATTAACGAAGAAATAGGTAAACAATGCATACAGATGGCAGCTGAAGAATTAATATTAGGGTTGCAGAAAATTTTCAAAACAAAATGACACAGGTAATACTCATATCACCAAAATAGTCCTAACGTTCTTCACGAGCCCCTGCCATGGAAACTACCGCTTGAATAAGTGGTAGTTTTTGTTGGGGAGAGAAGGGAATAGGATTTTCTCATCTCTTGCCGTAAACTTTCATTATCATATGAAAGAAAAAATTACTTCACAGGATATCTTCAAGTCAACCTCGGTATATTACGCTCGATATCGTTTGGGCTATCCGCAAGAATTGATCTCCTATCTTAAGAAAGAATTGACACTCGACGGAACTGGGACACTGCTTGATCTGGGCTGCGGCACCGGTCAACTCGCTCTTCAGCTTTCTCCTTTCTTTAAAGACGTAGATGCCGTTGATGCATCGTCAGAAATGATTGATCAAGGAAGAGTAGCGGCGGCAACAAAAGCAATCTTAAATATTAACTGGTACGTCCAACGAGCTGAAGATATCAACCGCCTAACGAATGAAGCGGTCTTATATGATACGGTTACTATTGGGAACGCATTCCATCACATGGATCGGGAAGTAACTCTCAAGCTTTTAGACAATCTTGTAAAAGATCATGGTTGTCTCGTTATTCTCTATAGCGGAGAAAGCTTACGAAATCGTAATACCCCATGGAAAAAACGCCTTGCGGAACTTATCGAAAAATATGTTGGTGAAAAGGAACAAGTACAGAAAATGATCGCCATCCAAGAAAAGAAAAATGACAGAGAGATACTGAAACAATCAACCTTTTCTGATGTTCGGTATTTTCAGCACACATATCCCTTGGTCTGGACAATGGATAGCATCCTTGGACACTTATACTCAACTTCTTATTGCTCAACAGAGGTTCTCGGCAATAAAAAACAAGATTTTGAGCACGAACTGAGAAGTGAGCTTCTGAAACTAAACCTCTCAGGTAATTTTGAAGAGGATGTGACATTGGAAGCTTACCTAGCTAGACGAAGCTGAAACAGTCCTAACGTTCATCACGAGCCCCTGCCATGGAAATTACCGCTTAAATAAGCGGTAATTTTTGTTGGGGAGAGGAAGGAATCGAACTTTCGAAAGATTTCTAAATGATTTACCCTCGTGTTAGCATGGTCAACGTATGAAGCTGATCATTTTTGAAGGCATTGCGAGCTCAGGAAAAACAACCCTTGAACGCTTACTAGCCGATAAACTACCAAACTCGAAAATCGTAACCGAGGGCGATACACTCATGCCCTTGATTGAGAATCGAGATCAAGTGGCTGCAATCGACTATTTAAGAAAGCTTATCACGGTGTTTAAAAAAGAGACCGCTGACTATCTGATTATCGATCGTTTTCATTTAACGCATGCATTTAGGAGTCACGCATCATTGAAGGAGTTCTCTTCTATTGAAGAAAGTCTGCGAGAGCTGGGTGAAACGCTCTTGGTGTTACTTACAATCGATACGGATAGCATCAAAGCACGCATAGAAGAGACGATGAGCTACCGAAGGGATCAGTGGAAAAAAGGTGCGCAGGGCACCCTCGAGGAAAAGGCTATCTACTATGCAGAGCAACAAGAACAGCTAAAGCGGTTCCAACAAGTTACTACTCTTCCATCAATTATAATTGATACAACGAACAAAGATTGGGAGAACTGCTTGCTACAAATTGAAGATACGTTCAAAAGATAAGTTTTGATGACAGTTTGCCTTCATTTTAATTCAAGTCTACAATAGAAACCTATGATTAATGAAAAAGACATGTTTGGTAAAATCAACAAGGATGCAAGCCCCGTCCCCGAAGAAGGTGATCTTAATACTGCGGCAATCAAGGAAGGAATGACCGCCGACGAACGGAAGCTTTTACAAATAGATTTAGAAGGAGTCGAGAGCGGGCGTGGAAGCGAGCCATTACACGCGTTCGCCGATCGAGATCATAATCGCGGCCGCAGCGACAGAGATTTTGAAGCAGAGGAGTGGTACGAGCTAGACAGCGCAGAAGACTGGGCAAAAGAAATACATGAACTTGGTATATCAGAAGAAGAGATTGATCACGCTGGATTAGTTAAACTGTTTTTATCAGCTGACTGGAATAAATCGGGTCTCGCTCCAGAACTACTTGCTAGGATTAGTGCGGCAAATGAAAGATATAATAAAAGACACAATTCGAAATAAAATTCTCATTACAGATTTTAGAAGAACCTAACCAGAATAGGACAAACAGTCCCAACGTTCCTCACGAGCCCCTGTCACAAAAATATCCGCTAGAACAAGCGGGTTTTTTGTACTCCTTAAACTTCCCGATAAATAGCTTACTCGTGCACGATAGCGAGTACATTATTTATGACCTTAGCGGTATCGGAAACTTTTTTGATCGTAAAGAAATAATCTGCCTCTTTTTGGATAGGTGCTTCAAAAATCTCTTGCTGACGGTCTAGTACTTCTTGGTAATTCTTAGAAATATTGAGCGGGCTTGTTGGCCGCTCTGAAGTACGTATACGTTTTTCAAGAATAGGCTTTGGAAGTTCAAAGGAAACGTAGATAATTTTTGCACGATATTTTTTTGCAATTTCCCTTTTCTGATCACGTGCCTTTTTGGTAATGTGACCGTTTGGAATGATCAGGGAAATTCCATAGGATAGGGCTGTTTCTATCATCAAGCGACCGATGCTCGATCGAAGTGTAGTTGCGTCTAAAACATGTCCACGATTTTTTTCATGGGCGAGAATCTCCGGGACGTGATCACGTAAAAAAGGAACGATATCATCTGTTTCAACCAAAGAAAAAGCAGGGAGCTTTTTATGAAGCTTTTGTGCAAAGGTTGTTTTTCCGCTGTGTGTTTTTCCAACAGTCATTATCAGATATAGAGGGAGTTTCATGGGCTCATGATAACAGTCTTTTTTGAAAGGTAAATAGCTAACTACTCTAATGCGGTTCGGAGTATCGAATTAAAATTATATTCGGTTCGCCGCCCTCGGCGGCGAACATCCCCCAGAAAAGTCCCCCTCTTCTCCGTTTCCCCTCAGTCAAATTCAGAAGAAAAAGAAATCAAAAAGAAGAAATAAAACTAAGATAAGAATACCTAAATAAGAGTTAAATCATTTAGATCAGTAAAGAATATTAAGTAACATCATTCATATAGTAAGTATATATACTCATGTCGTTCAGTGGATTGTGTTGTCACAGTAGTAGTCACCGTTTTTTGGTTTGAGAATTTGGCTTGGCTAAGAGGCTTTTCGGGGGTCTGCTAGTTGAACTCTGATTCAACTAGTCGTTCAACTAGTTTGGATGGGGCGGATATCCTCCCCATACCCCTCCTTTTGGTCATGTCTGAGACAGGAAATAGGTGCGAGCAGCGAGATAGAGGGGCTCCAGCACAAAACTTAATGGTTTTTCAATCGCCATTTTGCGGGCGGCCCACAAGGCCGTCCATTGTGTTTTAGAAGGAAATTCGCCAATGGATCCGGATGGATATGGACTTTGCTCCTGATTTATTACCACCACTTTTTTGTCCGACAGACAGAGGTTCGAGCCGAAGATTTTTTGTGCAAGGGATTTGGGGAAAAACCGAATGACCCTCACACTCAGCCGTATTGCTCTAATACTTTAATAATTCACTGGACGTTGTACGAAATGCTTTCGCAAACTTTTCAATCGTCGTTAAGGATGGATTTCTCACTCCACGTTCAATGCCGCTGATATACGCGCGATGCACGTCTAACAGCTTCGCCAAATCTCCTTGCGACATATCTTTTTTGAGTCGTATTTCTCTCACTCTTTTTCCAAAGAGTATGGCTGGATTTTTCATAAGTTTTATTGTTCTTGCAAACAGTATAAAGGTTGTTATACTGATGAGTATATAGAAAGCAATAAGTCTACATATTTATCATATGCCCTCCTATTTCCTCTACGCTCGCAAGTCGACCGACATCGAGGACAAGCAAGTCCTCTCGATTGAAACGCAATTAACCGAATTGCGTGCCTTAGCCAAAGAGCAGAATCTAAAGATCGCCTCTGAATTCATCGAAAAGCAATCGGCGAAGTCTTTAGGTCGTCCCGTTTTCACGGATATGCTCTCTCGCCTTGAAAATAGAGAAGCGAATGGGATCATTTGTTGGAAGCTCGATCGCTTAGCCCGTAATCCTGTCGATGGGGGACAGATCAGTTGGTTCTTACAACGCGGTATCATCGAACACATCCAAACACATGAACGAAGCTATCACCCAACAGATAATGTCCTTCTCATGAGTATGGAATTTGGCATGGCCAATCAGTTCATCTTAGATTTGAGCTCAAATACCAAGCGAGGTCTCCGAGAAAAAGTCCGCCAAGGTGACTATCCTAGTCGTGCCCCAATCGGCTATCTCAACGATAGTCGCACGAAAACAATCATTGTCGACAAACGGATCTCAAAAATTATTAAGGAAATGTTTGAGCTCTATGCGAAGGGCGATCAACGTCTCGAGGATATTTCTATCGCCTTTAAAGCACGTGGTATTGCCGCCGTAAAGAGCGGCAAACGGTTTAAGCGTGGTCGAATCACTTCCATCCTTTCAGATCCATTCTATTATGGATTTTTCGAATATAAAGGCGAACTTCATCCGGGACGACATAAACCAATTATCACCAAGCAGCTATTTGATCAGGTTCAAGTCGTGCTAAGACGTCGCGGTCATCGAAGAGATAACCCTAAAAACCTCCCAGAGCCCCTCTGCGGTCTTTTTAAGTGCGCAGAGTGCAATTGTTCCATCACCGCCGAACGAAAGATCAAGCGCCAACAGAACGGCAACACACACTATTACACCTACTATCGTTGTACCAAAAAGAAGACTTTTTGTTCCCAGCCCTTTATTCGTGAGGAGGAATTGGATAGCCAATTATCCAACCTCCTCAAACCCTATGCCATGCCGAAGGCATGGGCGGATGGCCTGAACCAGAGGGCAGAGCAAGACATGGTGGAATCGACTCAAGCCACAGCCCCTTTCCTCCAAGGCTTGCGATCAAAGATCGTTGAGCTTGATCGCAAACTCGCCCGCCTCAAAGAGCTCTATCTTGATCAGGATATTGATCAAGCAGAGTTCCGTCATGACAAGAACGAGTTCTTGTCAGAAAAGAAGTCGCTAGAGGAGCAAATTGCTCGTCTTGAACGCCAACAGAACGTTTGGCTCGAACCTTTCCAAAACTGGCTCAAAGAAGCTCAAATGGTGGATGAAATTGCTATTTCATCCGTTCTGACTTCAAAAAAATCCCTTGCACAAAAAATCTTCGGCTCGAACCTCTGTCTGTCGGACAAAAAAGTGGTGGTAATAAATCAGGAGCAAAGTCCATATCCATCCGGATCCATTGGCGAATTTCCTTCTAAAACACAATGGACGGCCTTGTGGGCCGCCCGCAAAATGGCGATTGAAAAACCATTAAGTTTTGTGCTGGAGCGGGTGAGGGGAATCGAACCCCTCTCAGCAGGTTGGAAACCTGCGGTAATAGCCACTATACGACACCCGCGTGGGTCGTTTGTGGGACTATACTCGCAGATTTAAAAAGTCTTCGCAAGTGCTGAACTCTGGACAGTGCTCGTGACCTGGAGGATGACCGTTTTAAGGTAGCGTCCTTCTGGAAATGAGAGCAGCTCTGCGTGATCTACGTCGTGACCGATCCATTCAAGGAGTCGAACCTGTTTGCCAGAGCGCCCGGCTGCAATACGGAGCATCGAGCGGAAGTCTTCTGGGCTGATACGCCCAGAGCAGGAGCTTGTGACCAAAATTCCTCCAACGGGGAGATGGCGTAAGCAGGAGGTGTTTAAGAAGGTATAGGCCTTCAGAGCTTGCTCTGCATGTGAGCCATCTTTGGTGAGGGCGGGTGGGTCACAAATAATTAAATCGTATGGGCCACCGGGGAGGGCTTCCGCTTCGAGCATCGGAAAAATGTCCGCTTCGATGAATTCACAAACGGACTCATTGTCGGCATCGAAGCCATTCAAGGTTGTAGTTTTCTCAGCTGTTTCTAGGGCTGTGAGCGATGCATCCACGTTTTGTACAAACGTTGCTCCGCCCTTCAACGCATGGACACCGAAGGCTCCCGTGTAGCTGAAGAGGTTGATGACGCGGCGGTTCTTCGCGAGATGTTTCACGGCCAAACGCGCAGGACGCTGATCGAGAAAGAACCCGGTTTTTTGTCCCTTCAAGACATCGGCTAAAAACTGAACGCCATCTTCAAGGAAGGGGACGAGTTCTTCGACGGTTCCATGATGGACTTCAACTTCACGCTTCGTGAGACCTTCGAGGCGACGAGCTTCGACGTCTGAACGTTCAACGATAGCGAAATCCGTGGACTGGTTGGCGGCAAACTGTTTCAAGCCTTCGATGATTTCCGCGCGGAGCAAGTCCATGCCGAGCGTATGAAGTTGGAAGACGTAGGTAGAATCGTAGCGATCGACGATCAAGCCACCGAGGCCATCCGTTTCCGCGTGTGCGAGGCGATAGCCCGTGGTGTTTGCGGGGAGGTGAGCAATCTTCCAGTCGTGTAGCTCTTGAAAGCGTTTGGCGAAGAACGCGGCGTCGATTTTGGTTGCAGCGTTTTGAGTCAAAATACGAATACGAATCGACGTTTTTGGATTCCACGTTCCGAGCCCGAGCGTCTTTCCAAGGCTGTCTTGAATTTCAACGATGGCGCCTGGTTCGGCATTTATCGGATGGACATCGATGGCCTCCGAAAAGACCCAAGGATGGCCGGCGCGGACGGGGATGTGTCGGCCAACTTTGAGTTTGGCAAACGGACGGGAAGAAGACATAGCGGCAAGTATGCCCTGGATTGCAAAAAACGTCCATGTTTATTGACAAAAATCAGCTTTTAACCCTATGATCGTACATTCGATATGGACGTAAACACCCGCCCGTTGCGTCGAGGATCGGTCCTGGTGGGGCTTATTCTTGGGCTTGGACTCGGGGTCATTATCGGTGTCGGGGCACTTCGCCCCTTTGAGCCTCGCTCGTTGCTCGCCTGGAAAACTTGTGAAGATCGCTCGTGCCTTCGCACAAATGAGCTTATTGGCTTAGCCGCAGCTGTTGGTGTGAAGTATACGCCAGGAGTATTGCCAGGGGTTGTCCGTGAGACGGCCTATTCGATCGCCCTCCGTCATCCGGTGCCGGAAGCTCGTGCACACTATATTATTATCCCAAAAAAGGACATCAAAAATATCGGTGAGCTGAGTGACGCGGATCAGGTCTATCTTCTAGACGCATTCGCCCTGATTCAGGACCTAATCAAAACAGAACGCTTGCAAACCTACCTGGTAAAAACAAACGGCCCCGGCTATCAAGACGTGGCCTATCTCCACTTTCATCTCATGGCGGAGTAGGTTGTTGTATTAGTGTCCTCTATTTTTGATGAGATCTCCAACGAGCACTAATGCTTCGTCTTTTGTTTGAATGGTTCCTTGGTCGCGCGCGTGTTCGATGGTTCGCATGAGATCGCCGATGTAGGGGCCGGGTTCGAGTTGGAACAGTTCGATCAGCTCGTGACCCATGACGAGCGGATGAAGCGCTTCTTCATCGAGCTTTTCTCGGATGATCGTTTCGGCGAAGAGTGCGCCATATGGGTCAGGGCGGGTGTCCGCATCGGGGAAGCCACGACCACGAAAATCAGCTTCGGCGGACGCGTGCATCACTCTCCAGTTGAGTGGTTTGATTTTCTTCAGAAGGGTCCGAATCGCGTTCGCGTAGCTTGCATCTGTGAGCTCACCTTTTTCCTTTTTAATATAATATTCACTTGGACGCAGGTGATGGAGCGCAATCATCCGAGCGGCGTGCACGACCGATTCGGAAAAACGCAGACGACCGCAGAACGCGATGGTCGGTGCTTCGCCCGCTTCTTGATGGCCGGCGGAGGTCCAGCGCATGACGCCTTTCTTCTCTGTGCGGAACGTGGTGGGCGGCTTTCCTAAGTCATGGCAAAGCGCTCCCAGCACCGCTTGAAGCTGTTCTTCGTAGGTGAGCGCTGCATTTTCTGCGCGACGAATAATCTTCGCCGCTTGGTTCACGACGAGCATTGTATGAATCCAGACATCTCCTTCCGGATGCCATTCGGGTTCTTGCTGTGTGCCGATGAGGGACTGAAGTTCCGGATAGTCGCGTTCGATCATTCCAAGCTCACGCATAAGCTCAAAGCCAATCGAGGGCTGTTCGGCGAGCAAGAGGAGCTTGATTAACTCATCCGTGATGCGCTCGGGGGAGAGTTCTGTGAGATGCCCTTCTTTCACCATTCGCTCCATGAGCTCGCGTGAAGCGCTCTCGAGGGTGAAGGCAAAGCGGGCCAAGAATTGCACGGCACGATAGACGCGGAGAGGATCGTCCACGAAGGTCAGAGGATCAACAACGCGCAATAATCCTGCACGCAGATCTTCCTGGCCGTTCCAGGGATCAACCAGTTCACCGGTGAGGGGATCGAGGGAGATCGCATTGACCGTAAAGTCACGTCGTTGAGCTGCTTCTCGCTGGGGCAGATATGGATTGGTATTTACCGCGAACCCTTTGTGGCCGGGAGCTGTTTTTGACTCGGTACGAGGAATTGCTACATCAAACTCAACACCATGCGAGAGGTGGACTTTGAGAATGCCGAACGCGCGTCCGACATCGTGTACTTGGCCCGGGAAAAGCGTTTCAAGCAGTTCCTGCAAACGTTCCGGCTCTACGCCAAAGATTTCAACGTCCGCATCTTTTGGGGGTTGGTTGAGGAGGAGATCGCGCACATAGCCACCGACGATGAATGCGCGTGGCGGGGTTGTGTGTTCTGGATGCGCGGGTTCTTTCGCGACGGCTTTCGCGAGATCGAGAATAGCTCCCACGAGCAGGGGATTTTGTGTTTTTAATGCAGCCTGAAGAGAAGACATGCAAAAAGGGTAAAGGGTTTTATCAAAAAAGGCGAACCTGCGTAAAAAGCGGACGCCCAGACGGGAAGTGTTCGCGCACGTTGCATGCGCGTCCCCGTCTGGGCGACTGACCTCAGTGTCTCGCGGCGTAGATGCAGGCGAGCACGAGGGCGATGATGGCCGCGAAGATGGCGGCCACTGGCGAACGCGGTCGCCCCTGGTTCTTGAGGGCGCTCTCAACGCTATCTCGACTGTTGTAAGCGCTCGCCTGCCGGTCTGCTCGCTCGTGATTGTGTCGACTCATACCATTGCCCCTCCAGGCAATTCTCCGTGGATGAAAGAATACGGAGAGCTCACAAATTAAGCTCGTTTTAATTGTGCGTCAAGTAATTTCTAGATGCGTGAAGCCCTTGTTGAATATGCTGAATGAGCTCTTCTGATCCGGCTTTTGTGTTTGCAGAGACAAAAACGGGGCAAAACTCGGCATATTTTTTCTGAAGAGTCTTGATTGGGATACGCTTTACAAGGTCTGTCTTGTTAAACGCGTAGATTTTAGGGGTGTTTTGGACACCAAGTTCATCCAGAATTGCTTCCACTTCCTTGATCTTAGCTTCACGATGCGGATCGCTGACATCGATCACGTGCAGAATCAGATCGGCATCGATCGTCTCATCGAGCGTTGAACGGAAGGCTTGGATCAGCTGAGGAGGAAGATCTTGAATAAAGCCGATCGTGTCAGAGAGGAGGATTTCTTCGCCTTGCGGTCGTCCATTGGCGGCGGCTTCTTTTTCGATCCAGAGTTTGCCGACGCGTGTGTCGAGGGTCGCGAAGAGTAGGTTTGCAACGTAGGCACCTTTTTTCGTTAACGCGTTCAAGAGCGAGGATTTGCCCGCGTTGGTGTAGCCAACGATCGAAACGGTTTTCAATCCAAGACGATCACGACGCGTGCGGTGGCCGGCACGTCCGATCGCGAGTTTTGCGAGTTCATCTTTCAGATGCTTTTCTTGTCCCGCCAAGTGGCGCTTCATGATCTCGGTATTCGTTTCTCCTTGTCCGCCACGTCCACCAATCCCACCGGACTGCTGCATGAGCTCCATCCCCATTCCGAAGATACGAGGTCCCATGTGACGAATGGCCGCGAGCTTGATCTGGAGCTTCGCTTCGCTTGTCTTTGCATGCTTGTCGAAGATTTTTAGAATCAAATCAACCCGGTCCCATGCACGCAATCCGTGTTTGCGGAGAAGTTCACCCAATTCAAACATCTGCTTCGGTTTGAGGAGATTGTTGACGATAATCAATTCGCATTTTTCGGTTTGAGCGAGCTGGATCAATTCTTCAATTTTCCCTGGGCCGATGTAGGTTTTATAGTTCGGAACCGCCCGACGTTGCAAAGTTTTTACGACCACAATGCCCCCATAGGTTTTGGTGAGAGCATCAAGTTCGGTCAGTCGGCGTTCAGCCGTTTGTTTCGTCATGTCCGGCGAAATGACGTCGATTAAAATCGCTCGAGGAGTGAGGGTGAGTCGTTGCATAAGAACAATTCAAAAAAATAGATTCAATCGTAGACAAGCGTTTTGCCTGTGTATCTGCTGTTTTATCCAAACCGTTTTTATATCTTCATGGCTGTTTTTAGGGAATCTCGTTCCAGCCTACGATGAAACAAAAAAACGGACAAGTCCGATAAAGGCAATCAAGGCCCAAACGATGTTTAAAAATAAAGCAGGCGTGTCTTTTTTCTCGCGAGCTTCAATAACAATGCCGAACGAACCGAGCAGGTTTAATCCTAAGTAAAGAGAGCTCTGCGCTGAAAGAAGGCCAAAGCTGCTACCGCCGTAGGCAGCTAAAATACAGGCAACGCCGATCCAGCCGAGAATGCTTGTAACTGGGAGTTTCTGCATAGGGTTAGCCCTTGCCCGCGCTCCCAAAAAGCTTGATCTTCTGGCGCGCGACTTCAGTCATCAAAAGCGAGGCGGGGGTGAGAAACTTCCGCGGGTCGATCACGGTTGGAAGGGTGTCGATTGCTTCACGGATACCAGCGGTGAAGGCGAGGCGTAAGTCTGTATCGATATTCACCTTCGTGATTCCAAGCTTGATGGCAGCTGCAATATCTTTATCCAGTACGCCGCGAGCTGCGCCAAGCTTGGCACCATGGTGTTCTGCGAGATCAATCAAATCTTCGCGCACGCCAGACGCGCCGTGTAACACGAGCGGAATGTTGATGCGATGCGCAATCTCTTTCAGTCGCTCCAGGTCGAGGCGGGGGAGTCCTTCGAACTTGTAGGCACCGTGGGCCGTCCCGATCGAAATCGCTAGGCTGTCGCAGCCGGTCTCTTTTGCAAAGCGGACAGCCTCATCTGGATTCGTGAGAAAGGCTTCCGCATCACTTACGGATACGTGATCTTCTACCCCACGAATCGCTCCGATCTCCGCTTCAACCGAAAGCTTCTTTGCCTTAGCCCAACCGACAACTTTCTTCGTGATTGCAATATTTTCTTCAAACGGTAAACGCGACGCATCGATCATGACGCTTGTGTAGCCGTATTTGATCGCTTCTTTGATCGTGTCGAGATTCTTCCCGTGATCAAGATGGAGGACGATCGGAATCTTCGCTTCCGCAGCAACGCGTGCGATGGCGATGAGATATTTTATTCCCGCATATACAATCGCGCCTTCGCTGGTTTGCAGAATGACAGGGGATTTCAGTTCTATGGCGGCTTTGAGGACCGCTTCAACCATCTCAAGGTTGTTGATGTTAAAGGCGGGAACGGCAAAGCCTTCTTTGCGGGCCTTTACGAGAAGCTTTTTGGAAGAAATGAGCATAGAAAGGAGCGATGGTTAGAGTTTTTTTGGCTGGAGCTTACGATGTTTTTTAAGAAGCTGTTGCAACTCCTGTTTGGTGGGAAGTCCTTCGTGCGGACCGATTTTCAAAATAACACGTGAACTAATGGCGCTGCCGTGACGCATTCCTTCGGAAACGGAGCCGGTTTCTTGCAGGCCATGAATAAACCCTAGAGCGAAACTATCGCCCGCTCCCGTTCGTTCGATAGCTTTCCCGGGAAACGCAGCACAGAAAAGAACGGACTGCCCATCAAACGACCAGGAGCCATTTTCCCCATCGGTGATCACGACGATCTGCGGACCGTGGCGGCGTAGTCCTGATAGAAGGAGACGTACATCAGCTTCTTGTGTTGCGAGCAAGCGTTGCGCTTCCTGCTTGTTCACGAAGAGCACGTGGCAATGATCAAGGACCGGCAGAAGTTTTTTTAAGCCACGCTGCAGCTGGAATGTACCCGGGTTGAATGCGAGCTTCGTTTCAGGGTGTTCTGCGAGCCAATGGAGGAGTTCTCTTTCCATTTTCTCATGGCCTTTGGCGAGCGAGGTATAGTAAATCCAGCTCGTCGATTTAAGTTTTGGGAGTATGTACGTTCGTGGCTGGTGGTAGACGAGAATTGTACGCTCATCTTGGAAGGCAAGCACCGTGTGGGCGTTCGTCGGCTGCTTTGCGTCGTGTGTCACGTAGCGTGTTTGCACGCCCTCCGCTTTCCAGCGCTGTAGAATTTCCTGCCCAATCGCGTCCTGGCCAAGAATACTCACGATAGCGGCATTCCAGCCTAAGCGGCTCGCTCCGATCGCTATGTTGGAAGCATTTCCCGCCGCTGGAATGCGTGTGATTGATTTGAGGGGAAGTTTTTCTCCAAACTTGAAACACAACAAACAGTCATCTTTTTTGATCTGACAGGCAACCGTTGCTTCTTCGATGCGTAAAAACGTATCGAGGACGGAGTCCCCAATGGTAACGACCTGGTGTGTCGGCGTTCGTCGAAAGAGCATAGACGAGGGATAGTCTACCATGTCGGAAAAAGAATCGCCTGAATAGAACAACACCCCGCCGGAACGAGCACGACGAGGTCGTTGTTCCAGGCGGGGGTGAGTCTGCGGCCGGCTAGCGGTCGTCAGAGCTGGTGTAGTGGGCGAGCGCGGCGATCACGATCTTGTCGACCGGGATGTCGGCCAGGAGGTGCTCGGGCACCTCGCAGAAGCGGAGCAGGGCCTGCCACCGCCCGAGCTCGTCGAGCTGGTTGAGCTCTTCCGCCTGCTCATCTGCCCAGCTCTGCAGGGCTCCGTTGGAGCAGCTGACGTTGAGTGCGAAGGCGAAGCGCATGCGCGCCCGCTCGATCTCACGCCAGCGCTCGTACAGCGCCCACCCAGCCCAGTAGTCGTTTTTGGCGACGAACCAGCTGGGAGTGCGAATTCGGTCCCAGGCCGTCTGAATCAAGAACTGAATGAGCTGCATGTGCGCCTCCGGCGTCTCGTGTCGTAGAAGTACGACAAAAAACTATTCCACGAAAAGGTGGATATGTCAATAAAACGAAGCTATTTTTTGCTTATTTTGGCAAAGTTATCGAAACCATTTTGCTAACCGTGGACCTTGTTGTGCTGAATAGTTTGATTTCAAATCGGTCCCGTACAACCGTTCTGGCGGCGCGACCATGTGCTCGTACACCATGAGACAGATCGGCTGCCCATCGCGCAGCACAAAATCGTGACTATAGGCTTCAACTTCAAGCACGCCGATTGTCCCGCGATCTTTATCTTCCGGTGTCTGCCAACCCCAACCTGGATCAAAAAAGCCGGCGAAGTGTGAACGGAATTCACCTTTCGAGGGATCGTAGGGGGCCATTTCGCAAGCGTATTCTGGCGGAACGATAATCCGCTCTTTCGTGGAAAGAATGTAAAACTCTTCTGGGTGCAACACGAGTTCGCCGTTCGTTGGTTTGAAAACCGGATCGAAAAAGGCTTCTGGATCGTGATCAAACTTGGCCGTATCAAGAATTGCGGAGATCGCACGCTTCGCTTTCCAGCCAATGATATCGACAGACGTGAGGTCGATCGTCATCGTCACGCCTTTGCTGACGGTCGCATCCGAAGCGGGGATCGCTTCACCTTCTGTGTTCCGCAGAAGATGGTAGCGATCATAAATCATCCGGTGCTCAAGCGTATCGAGACGCGCATCGCCATAGAAAAAGCGCATCTGGTTCACACGGTCACCAGGGTGCAACTGAATCGGAAAAGACTTGGGAACAACTTCGATCCAGAGTGATCCTTGATAGCCGGCAGGGACTTCATCAAAACGAGCAACGCCATCCGCGAGCAAACGTCCGCGTAGGTTGATGCGACCCGATGAGCTCTTGTTGCTCGTGATTCCATGGATGCCAGGAGGAAGGGCGAGCCGTTCTGCGAGTTCAATCAAATAAATCCCATCCCGTTCGAGGGGGCGATCAGGGTGATGCTGGAAAAGCGATCCTTGTTCGACGACTGATCGGATCGTTTCGCCGGCGCGGGGCAGGTATGACCCCTTCATGCGGTAGATCTTGTCCGTGATCGTCAGATCGATCGAGGCGGGCTGGATATTCTCCATCGATCCCCCCTGAATATAGCCAGCAGACAGCATCTCGCGGATGAGCTGGTAGGGGAGGGCACCCTGGCGCGGTTTCATATGGCCGAGACCTTAGCGGGCGGGAACGCGCTTGGGTAGATCAAGGGTGTGGGCTTTCTGTGGGCCCGCTGCGCCTTGACCGCGGATGGGGATATTGGCATGATCGAAGTATCTCTGGAGTCACTACCCAGCGCACACAATTCAATCGAAAAGTGCTTTACCTGCAGCTTCTGAGCTGCGGAGTAGAGAAGCCGGGTGGAACCGCCCGCCGAGCTCAGCTCGGTACATCGAGCTCAGCTCGATAGGGTCCCAGCGAATATTCATTCACGTATTCGCTGGGATTTTGTTTTTACCCAGCGTTCTCTCCTCTCTATGGACAAAGACGCATTGGAGCATTATCGCCATTCCCTGGCGCACTTGCTCGCCGCCGCGGTAATGGAGCTTTGGCCAAGTACCAAGCGCACCATTGGTCCCGCCATTGAAAATGGCTTTTACTTCGATTTTGAGTTCGCGCAACCCATCTCGGATGCCGATCTCCCAACAATTGAAGCCAAGATGCGTGAATTGCTTCCAAGCTGGACCGCTTTTGAACGGCACGAGCTCTCACCAGAAGATGCAAAGAAGGAATATCCAGGGAACCAATTCAAGCATGAATTGATCGATGAATTCTCTTCCCAGGGTCAGACGCTGACCTTCTACAAGTCCGGCGCTTATTGGGACTTGTGTCGCGGGGGACACGCCGAAGGAATCTCCAAGATTGATCCAAAGTCCTTCAAGCTGACCAAACTCGCCGGTTCTTACTGGCGCGGCAATGAAAAGAACGCTCAGCTCACCCGTATCTATGGTGTCGCTTTCCCAACGAAAGCGGAGCTCGCCGACTATCTGAAGATGATGGAAGAAGCGGAGAAGCGGGATCACAAGAAACTCGGAAAAGAGCTCGGCCTCTTTGTCTTCTCTGAGTTAGTCGGTTCTGGGCTCCCACTTTGGACCGTGAAAGGAACGCTTTTGCGTACGTTGCTCGATGAATTCGTCTGGAGCCTCCGCAAGGAAAAGGGGTACGGCCGTGTCACGATCCCGCACGTCACCAAAAAAGAGCTGTATATCAAGAGTGGACACTGGGCGAAGTTTTCGGATGAGCTCTTCAAGATCAACACTCGTGAAGGACATGAGTTCGCGATGAAGCCGATGAACTGTCCGCACCACACCCAGATCTTCGACTCCGAACCACGAAGCTACCGTGACATGCCTCAGCGCTATGCTGAGACCACGATGGTCTACCGTGACGAGCAGTCCGGTGAGCTGTCTGGCTTATCACGCGTCCGTTCGATCACACAGGATGATGCGCACGTCTTTTGCCGCAAGAATCAGATTGAACAAGAAGTGTTTGCAATCTGGGATATCATCGACCGCTTCTACTCAACCTTTGGCTTTGAACTCAAAATCCGTTTGTCTCTCCACGATCCAGAAAAGATGGAGAAATACTTGGGAACAGCCGAAATTTGGAAGCAGGCAGAAGATCAGCTACGTTCCGTTATCGAAAAACGTGGCAAAGAGTACACGGAAGGAATTGGGGAGGCGGCGATGTACGGACCGAAGATCGACTTCATGGGATTGGATGCCATCGGTCGCAAGCATCAGGTGGCTACCATTCAGCTCGACTTCAACCAGCCAGAAGGCTTCGACCTCTCGTGTGTGAACGAGTTGGGAGAAAAAGAGCGCATCGTGATGATCCATTGCGCCATCATGGGTTCGATCGAGCGCTTCCTCTCGGTTCTGATCGAGCACTATGCGGGCGCATTCCCCGCTTGGCTTTCGCCGGTTCAGGTTGCTGTCTTGCCGGTTGCCGATCGCCACATCGATTTTGCGCGCTCCTTGGGCAAAGAGCTCGAGGCTGCAGGCTTACGCATTCAAGTCGATGATTCCACTGAATCCGTCGGGAAGAAGATCCGCGCCGCGGAGAAGGGGAAGATGCCCGTCATGCTCGTGGTTGGTGACAAAGAGATGGAATCCGGAGAGCTGACGATCCGTCGCCGTGGTCAGGCAGATCAAGAACTGATGAAGAAAGAGGCCTTCATCGAACAGATGGCGGCACTCGTGAAAGAACGGAAAGGCTAGAGAAGGGGAGAGACGAAATAAAATAGTAGAACCAAAAACTCCCCAATTGGGGAGTTTTTTGTTATCCACAGAGAAGTACACAGGGGGAGTGAGTGGTGTGGGTAAGTTTTGCGTAGCTGTTTTTTGGCTTGGATAAGAGAAGAAGACCCCAATACTCTTCCAGAGACAGCGCGCGTGCTACAATAAATCTTGTTAAAGAACCTTATTTATTTCTGAACATTCAAGGAGATATGCCAAAGAGTCCAGAAGCGTCACAGGGTGGGACATCGGTAGATAAAGTCAACGCAGAGCTCGCTGGTTTTAATAGTCTTATGTCAAAAGACGAGACACCTACTGTTGTCGTCGAAGATTTGGCAAAGATGAATGTTGAAGCAGCGGGTGTGTTGAAGGCTGAAGCACGTAGAGAAAAAGGCAAAGTACGCGCAGAAAAAATGGGTCAGGGAATGTCAAAATTCTTTGCGGACGTCCGTTCTCAGGTCACGGAGTTCATGAAGCCAATCAAGGCGCTTTTTACGCGAACAAAGACAGTTGCCGCAGAAGCGGGGTACTCCGCTTTGGGTGCTGCAGAAACAGGTGTTGAAAAAGTGGGAGCCGCTGCAACAGAAGCAAAACGTTGGAAGAATGAAGATGCGCTTAACATGGAAAAGTCCGTTGTCGTACAGGGCGTAAAAGCAGGTGCTGATAAAGCTGTCGATGCAGCTATTGCTGGCGGTGCGATTCTCGGAGGTGCCGCAATGCTTGGTGCAGAAGCCGCAGTAGCAGGTGGTCGCTTCGTTGCTCAGGGCGTAGCTGAGGGTGTTGATGCTGCTGGTCGCGGGATCCGCGCCGGTACAGAGGCTGTTGTTGATGGTGTTGATAAGGGTGCACGTGCCGTTGGTCGTGGAGCAGTAAAAGCCGGTATGTTTGCAGGTGCAGTAGCAGCGATGCCCTTCGTCGGTGCATATAAACTTGGAGAACTTGCGGTAAAAAAGGGTGGTGAAGCGGCTGGCAAAATTAAGAGTGAAACAATCGCGGCAATGAGTTCACTTGATCAGGCTGCTCAGCAGGTTCAGGGACAAGTTAGCGGCGCGATCGCTGAAGGCGCGGCTATTTATGGCGCTGCTGCACAAACAGCGCGTGCGCTTAAGGGAGGTATCACAGAGATCTATCAGGCAAATAAAGCTTTTGAAGAGGATAAGCAGTGGGTGCCTTACTTTGAGAGCATGATGGCGTTGCCACAATCAGAGCGCGATGCAAAATTCAATGCCATGAGCCCACAGGACCAGTTCCGTGTGAACAAGGCCTACCACGAACGCTATCAGTATATGGTTAGACAGCAACGCGAGCAGGTTGCAGCTGCGCCGCAGGCTTCGCAGACGCAGATCGGCGGTAGCATGAACTAATCGTAATTTGATCACACAGTTTCTTAACCTATTCTATGGAATTTGACCTTCGCTCATTGTTGGAGAGTGTTCCTGGTGATACAGAAAAAGTTGACGCATTGCTCGCTCGTTATGATGCAGAAGGACCAACGGCAGAGCTCTACGCGGACGTAGAAGCGTTTCTCAGTGGTCGTGTGCACGCAAGCTTGGACGCGATGGGCGTACCAAAGCTTGATGAAAACGATCCAGCTCTTGATGAGGCTAAGGATGCCTTAGCGGAATCGACACAAAAGGCGCTCGATGCGTTCAAAGAGCAAGTTGCTGGTCTTGAAAAGCAGGCAGCAGAATTAGAACGTGAAGTGAGTTCCGAAGTGGACGCCGCTCACGCAAATCAGATTCGAGCAGACTTCCCATAAAAGAACGCGTAAAACACCCCGGTTTTGGCCGGGGTGTTTTTATTTTAGTCCTATACGTCGTTTGATTGACAAAAGGGCCTTTTTATGACTATACTGCAAGGTTCTTTCTTTGGAGTTATCGCATTTTACAGAATGCTGATCCTTAGCAGGAACGAGTTCGTCACCCCAACGCTCCTCGACTAGGGGAGCTCACCGCAGGAGGTAGTTCGATGGAAGTTCAATCCGCCCCGGTTTCGCCCCATACGGGCAGCACCAACGACTCGGTATCAACCACCGCTTCCGGCGACAGGGGGGAGGCGCAGGGTCCTGACCAGCGCGACTCGGCGCCGACGTGCGTCAGCCCGGCACGTCCGGTGTCGGTGGGGCTTACGCTCTGCAGCGCAGCCCTCATCTACAGCCTCGGCTACGGTGTGGTTCAGCTCATCCGGGCGAACTACTGCAGCGGGACGTTCCTCGTCCTCGGCGCCCTCCTCGCGTTCTACTACATCGGACGCAGCCTGAAGGGGGGCGAACCCTCTTCGGCGAACGACGTCCCCGTCGTCAGCGCAGGCACGGAGTCCCTGCAACCCGCAGATGGCGAGCTCCTGGCCTTCAAGGCCACCCCGGTGCCCCGCGCTGAGCCTGGCAACCCGGTGCTCGAGACGCTGGCCCGGCCGACCATGGTCGTGCCGACCACTGGGCTGCTGATGCCGCCTCGTTGGCTCGTCGTCCGGCGCCCGGATGGCTTCCAGTGGGCGTACCCCATGCCCGACATCCCGTCGAATCATGGGTGGTACTTCGCCTGGGGCAACTTCTACCTCCGGCGAGACATCCGCGGGCACTACGCCTGCGCGGGTCACCCGGACGACCGCATCGCGGACGAAGACATGCGCCGACTGTTCGATGGGGCGACGATCAAGATGGGTGAGTACACGCTCACCATCGCGGTCAACGCGCCCACGACGCTCCACTGACCATGCCCAGCTGAGGTATGGCATCTATCGCTGGTGAAACTCCATCACCAGTTCGCAGGGATAGATGATCTGATCAATACGGGGAACCTGCACCCCCGTTTATTTCCCATGCTTTCGTGTAAAGGATGCGAGATAAACAAGCCCCACGCTTTTCCGAGCGTGGGGCTTTTGGTTCCTCTGTTGGTTTTTAATTGCGTTATTCCTTCTTTTTATCAAGTCGATCGAGCTTCAGTTTCTTAAAGACGAAGTACACCACCGCTGCCACGATCATAAAATCAATAAACACCGCGAGGAAATTCCCAATCATCACCGGCCCCAGATGAAGTGCTTTCAATCCTTGCGTTGATCCAAAGATCAATCCGATCGCGGGCTGAATGATATCTTGAACAAGTGAGGCGACCACTTTGCTCACGGAGCCGCCCAGGATAAACCCGATTGCGAGGCCCATGACCCCTTGTTCGCGGATGAAGGTTACAAATTCGGTTCCACGTTCTTTAAGGCTGAGTTTCATATGAGGGAGAGTCTACAGGACTCCTATAGGAAAACAAAAGAGTCTTACATCCGTAGATGTAAGACTCTTCGTTGTTGCTTCGGTTAACCGAGTCGAGCTCAACTAGCCCTTCACGATCTTCTCGAAGATGTTTGGATGTGTCGCAGCGAGTTGGGACAGGATCTTGCGATCGAGACCAATGTTGCGCTTCTTCAAGGCACCCATGAGCTTCGAGTAGCTCGTTCCGAGTGTACGAGCGGCGGCGGAGATGCGGATCTGCATCAAGCCACGATTGTCGCGCTTCTTGAGTTTGCGGTCGCGGTAGGCGTTCCAACCAGCTTTGATGGCAGCGATCTTGGCAAGAGTAATGCGGTTCTTGCGACCCCACATCATACCCTTGGTACGGGCCAAAATATTCTTGCGGCGTTTGATGCGGTGGGTTCCGCGCTTTACACGTGGCATATCAGGAGGAGAGAGGAGAGGAGAAGATTAAGCGTGAGGGATCAGTGCTTTGATGTTGCGAGAGTAGGTTGGGTTGACCTGGAGGTCACGGCGCTTGCTGACCGTTGTGCGTGAGCTTTCACGGCTGTTGAAGTGGCCTTGACCATTCTTGCGCTTGATCACCTTGCCGTTCTTCGTAACACGTACCCGCTTGGTAACGGACTTCTTTGTCTTGAGTTTCATAGAGGGGGAATAAGTAAGTCTGAGAGGTTAGGATTTGCGGGCGATCGTGGTGGAGACGTTTCCGCCGTTACGAGCAACGGGTTGTTCGACAACGATCGGATAGGTCTTACTGAGCGCGGTGATAAAGTCTTGAATGCGGCTACTCGCGATATCTCCATGTTCTTTTTCACGTCCGCGCAGGTTGATCTCGATCTTGAGCTTTTGGCCATCCGACAAGAAGTCTTCGGCCTGTTTGCGACGGATCTCGATGTCGTGCTCACCCATTTTGACCGAGAGGCGAATGCCTTTGACCTCGACCTTCTTGGCGTGCGCTTTCTGCTGACGAATCTCTTTCTCCTTCTGATACTTGAACTGTCCGAAGTTCAGGAAGCGGCAGACAGGAGGTTCCGCTTTTGGCGAAACTTCCACCAGGTCGAATCCGCGTTCCAAGGCGAGAGCCATGGCAGCCGGTGTCGGCATCGCGCCGAGCGAGACGCCTTCTTCATCGATGATGAAGACTTCTGGCGCAAGAATCGCTTCGTTCGATTTGAACAGAACGAGCTCTTCCTTTTTTTGATACCCGCCGCGACGGCGGTGATGGATGCGCATTGGAGAAGAATCCTGATGGAGTGAAAAGAATGAATGGGGCCACAGCGTGAGCGTCCGAGCTTACCGGTCTCAGAATCTCACGAATGGTGGAGATGGGGGGAATCGCACCCCCGTCCGAACTCGTTCTTGAGGACAATCGTCCACAAGCTTGGTTTGCCAATGTGCGTCAGGCGACGCGGTCAACCGAGAGAAAAGAGGCAAACATCTGTCTCTTGGTTCAAGCGCCTTTGATTTCGAGGGTGTTCGGCGCGGACACGCTCTAAGTTCTCACGTGTGACAGTTGGACTCCCCAGGGAGAACATCCAAGGAGGAACCGGCTCAGCCAGTCGCTTACGCGAGGGCTGGAGCGAAGGTTGGCATCGTTACCAAAGAGGCAACGAACGCACGGGCCTTCGTGACAATGCTGTTGGCAGTTGTCGTTTGTACCCACGGATTTACGAGCTGCGGGTACCCGCTCGGCCTGCTGTCGACAAGAAGCGAATCCGTCAAAGCTTGGTCATCCCCATAGAATATGGGGGTTATTCGTCCTCGCCACGCATGACGCGACGAGTCGAACGGTCCAAATCACGCGCTTTCAGTGTTTCCCGCTTATCGTAGGCTTTTTTCCCACGACAGAGACCAAAGGAAAGCTTCACGCGATGGCCACGAGGATACAGAGCAAAAGGCACAAGTGTCAAGCCTTTTTCCTGAGTTTTCCCCGCTAAATGAGCGATTTCTTGGCGCTTCAAGAGAATCTTACGGGTTTGGGTTGGGTCATACCCCTCAATCTTTCCGGCTTTGGAGTAGGCGGAGATATGGCATCCAAGGAGCCAAACTTCGCTTCCGCGGATCACTAAATAGGCTCCTTGGAGCTTGGCGCCCCCCTCGCGCACGCTTTTGGTTTCTTGGCCGGTGAGCACAATTCCTCCGTCAAACGTTTCGAGGGCGAAGTAGTCGTGGCGGGCTTTTTTGTTCTCGGCGTACATCATGGCGCTATGTTACACTACCCCCATGTCAACACAATCACCGCACGTGATCTCGATCACGACCGGGACTATTTTAAAAACGATTGGAATTCTTCTCGCTCTGGGCGCGCTCTGGGTGATTAAGGATATTATCTTGCTCCTGTTCGTCGCCCTTCTGCTTGCGGGGGTGATGTACCCCTTCGTGACCTGGATGGCAGCGCATCGGATTCCTAAGGGCGTTTCGGTACTTCTCTTCTATTTTCTCTTGTTGGGCTTTTTGACCGCTTCGTTTGTCCTCTTGATTCCAGCGGTGGCGCGTGAACTGGGGATGCTTGCCGGTACCTACTCGCAGTCCTTTGAGTGGCTCGTGGGGGTGCGTGAGGGGTTCCAAGGCATTTCGGATAAATATCCGTTGGTGCACAATCTACAGACGAGTATTGGAGGTCTTCAGCAGTATTTGGGGCAAAGCGTCCAAGATGTCCTCGGATATCTCACGACGCTCTTTGGGGGACTGGCAGGGCTCGTGGTTGTGCTCGTGCTTGCCTTCTACCTCATTGTCGAAGAGTCTGCGGTGAAGACGTTATTCCGCAACCTTATTCCCACGGCGCATCAAGAAATGGTCTCTGATGTGATTTGGCGGGTGATTAATCGACTGGGTGATTGGTTGCGGGGCCAATTGATTTTGGCGCTTGTCATTGGGGTGCTCTATTTTATCGCGTTTGTGATCATTGGTGTACCGTATCCGATCTTGCTCGCGCTCTTCGGTGGGCTGCTCGAATTCATCCCGTACGTGGGTCCCTTCTTGGCGGCTGTTCCGGCGCTCATTTTGGCTGCTTCCGTGTCACCGTTCGTGCTCGTGCTTACCTTGATTGCGATCGTTGTCATTCAGCAATTGGAAAACAATCTGATTGTTCCAAAGATCATGCAGCGTACGGTTGGCCTCAATCCAATTATCAGTATTTTGGCGGTGATGACGGGGGCGCAGACGTTTGGAATTGTGGGAGCCTTATTTTCCATCCCGGTTGCAACGGCGACGTCGGTCGTGATCTCAGAGTTCTTGCGTCGTCGTAACCTTTTATCCACGGAGATCGATTCCTTAAACACGTAGCTACTATGGTGAACTTGTCCTTTGTGCGAAACCGCTTTGGGTTCCTGATGGTGGGACTAGTATTGATCGTCTGCGCGATTCTATTGATTCGCCAGAAGTTTTTCGCGCCAAGTGGCGAGGCGTCGCTCACTCCCGTCGAACCGATTGCAACGATTCCACTTCCACCAGCTGATCCCGCTGAACTCCGAGGAGAGTGGGAACGTTGGGTGAATGGTGTGCTAGAAGATTACGATAAAACAGGGGATGCACGCAGTGCCAAAGAGCGGTTACTGCTCGTTCGCGTTCCTGCGGTGGGACGAGACGCACACCTAGCGCTGTATATCGCTTTTAATGCTTTGAGTGAAAGTCGTCCTGAGGCAAAAACAAAATTAATAGGAGCTCGAACGCTCTTTCAGAGCCTAGCGACGCAACCCGTTTCTTCGACGGCTTCAAGCACCACGAGCACGCGTTAGCGCCTATGTTTTTCCTGCTCCTCCGATTGCTGCCCTGGCTCTCTGGGATTGGGATGGCCTTTGCGTTGTGGTTGCAGTGGCGTGAACCGCTGTATTACCCAGTACCCCTGCTCGGAGGGGTGGGGTTGTTCTTACTGTCTTCTTTTTTGTTGCTCTGGCGTCGGATTTCGGTGTCGGGATTCTTTGAGCGTATTATCCCTCCATTAACGCTCTTGTTTGCGATCGGCCTCGCGTTTCTCATGATTGAGGACCCGCTCCAACAGATCTTTTTTTCGTGTGTAGCCGTTCTCACGGTGACGATCTCACTGGAAATGATGTTTTATTTCTTATTTGATCCAAAGCGCTATCCGGTGAATGCGCTCTCGCATATGGCGTTGGCGAGCGTTCCGCTCACGGCCTACGCTCTGGTGGCGGGCTTATCGGGACTAAACATCTTTGTGAACACCCCGAGCTGGATTCCCTGTCTGCTGCTTGGAGTCTATGGCCTGGCTGCCTATTGGACGACAGAGCATCCCGTTGCTGATGCGGCGAGTCGCCATCGCTGGCGCATCTTGGGGGTGGTGATTGGGTTGCAAGTAGCTCTCTTTTGTCTGTTGCTTCCACTCGAAGTCTGGACGCAGGGGGTGCTCGCTGCCTTTCTCTTTTCTGTCCCCTTACGTATTCGACGCTACGCCTTTCCGCCCGCTCCTCCAACCCGCACGGTTGTCTTTGAGACAATCTGCGCTATTCTCTTTTTTGGAACGCTCCTACTGACAGCTCGCTGGGCCTAGGTTACACTAACGCCAATGTCCTCTATGCTCAGTCCCAAACCCTTTTTTACCGTACCCCAGCTTGGCTATTGGCTGTTGGTGGTTTTGCTTGGAGGTCTCGCCGGAGGAATCGCGGGCTATGTGAGCGCGCAAACTGTTGCAGGTGGTTTAGATTCACGTCTGTCTCAGCTCTGGTCACGGGTCTCGGCGCCCGTCGCTACTACAACCACGACATCGAATACGGGTGAAACAAGACAAATCGTTCCGCTAGAGGCCGCACGCCGACCCGTCTATCCAAGTGCTTTTAGCAATCGTTCAGCTTCTCCGATGTTGCCGCTTATCCGTAAAGCAGGGCTAAAACTAACGGAGCCAACCACGCTTCCCGCGGAACGTATCCAAGGCTACGGTGTTTCGTTGACTTCTGATGGTTGGATTGTGATGCCGTCGGCCGCTCTCACGGGTCTACTCGCGGACTACGGTATCGTCTGGCGTTCTCGCGTCTATCCGATCACTCAGGCGGTGCGTGATCGGATGAGCGGGTTAGTCTTCGCAAAAATTGAAGCGACGAACCTTCCTGTAACGGCATTTGTGTCACCGCTCGACGTGGTGCCAGGACTCGGAGTGTGGGTTGAAACCGAGCCGCGACAGCTTCGCTCGGAAACAATCACGGCTACCGATGCTCGCGCCTCCCGTGATGCAACAGTAAGTGAGCAATTGAATCGTCGTTTCCAGATCTCATTCCATGAGACAACGATCCGTCCAGGAACGCCGGTCTGGAGTGAAGGTGGGGGATTGGTGGGCCTCATTCTTGCTTCAGATCAAGCAGGGACGCGCGTGATCCCAACAACGGCGATCTCGTCTTCCTTGTCTCAGGTGCTAGCGGCACGTTCACTGCAGCGCGCAACGTTGGGCTTACGTGTTCAAGATCTTTCATCGCTTATTTCAGAAGGAGCTCGTCCTGAATGGCCAGAACAGGGGATTCTCATCCGTCAGGTGATTTCAACGAGCACAGCCAAATTCCTCCAAGAAGGTGATGTGATCGAGCGTATCGATCGCGATAGCTTTGATGGCATTGTGGATCTCGGCGAGCGGTTGCTCGACTATCGTCCCGGAACGGTCATCACGCTTCAAGGTATTCGCAAAGGAAAAGCCTTCCAAGTGGATATTCCGCTCCAAGCTACGACCACCGGTGAGATGCTAAAATAGCGAAGAGTGGTATACTCCTCCCTAGTATGTCTTCCGTTCTTTCCGTCAATCAGTTCGTTCGCGCATGGCGCACGCTCCTCGTTACGAGCGTCTTAGGCGCTGTGTTCGCGCTCGTGCTCTCGCTCGTTCAGCCGTTGCAATATGCTTCGACGGTACGTTTATTGATTACGCAAACCACTTCGAGTGCGGTTGATCCTTATAGCGCGTTGAAATTCACGGAACGCATCGCCGGTAGTTTGTCTGAACTTTTGTACTCGTCGACCTTCGCGAATAATATTTTGCAGAGCGCCAAGGATCTCGAACCGGGCTATTTCCCTCAAGACGAATATACGAAGCGTAAGCTCTGGCAGAAAACGGTCGAGGCGGGTGTTTCTCCTGGAACAGGGATTTTAACCGTCAGCGCCTACCACCCTCGTCGTGACCAGGCGAAGATCTTGGTTGAGGCCGCTTCTCGAGAATTAACCGTTCAAGCTCCTAACTACTTTGGAGCGAATGTGCGTGTCCAGATTATCGACTCTCCCCTTGACTCCCGCTGGTACGCCAGGCCAAATATCCCTAAAAATGCGATCTTAGGCTTCGGGATCGGACTTTTCCTCGGTATTGTATGGCTTTTGACGGGTTCTCGACGTTTGTCTAGCCGCGCTTAACAGATTTTTCACAAATAAAAGGTCAATTTTTCCCTTAGTTTAGGGCAAAATATTGAAATACAAGCAAAAACTGCTTAGTAAACATGTACAAGGTTCCTTGACATGTTTTCTGTATTATGTTATAGTAACCCGTCAAGTTGACAGCAGCCATCGACAACCAAGACCTTCTCCGACGCTGTGGCCGTTTCACTGTCGAGAGTGCGTTAGACAGCTTCCTCCTCTGTCTAGCCTCACTCCGGTGGGACGACCCGAACGCCGGCAGACTACACGTAGCCAGCGTCTCGAGCTCTTTCGACAATTCACCTCCTAGAAGACAAAGCTTCCAAGCTGAGTCTTAAAGAAGAGAAGAGTCGGATAGAGCTCGGTTTCGCTGGTGTCTCTGCCTCTGCAGAGTACCCGGCCCCGGAAGCGCAGTGCGCATCTGGGGTCATCGAGTTCCATCACCCAGAAGAGAAGAGGTCCATCATGACGTTCCCCAAGGTTCTCGGTTCCGTTGTGTCCTTCCTCGTGACCATGTTGGTCGCGAGCGCCGCCAGCGCGCAGCTGGTTCCGGACTTCGACCGCTGCAACGCGGCGAACCCCGGCCGCTACCGCAACCAGCGCCTCCCGGCCATGGCCAACGCGCCGCTCGCCCCGTTGGGCGCCGCGGTCGACCAGGCCGGCTGCGACGCCGCGTACGAGCGGATCAGCGTCTGCGGCCCCCCGGTCGTGACGCCCGGTCCGAACGCCAACCAGGTGACGGTCACGTGCGGGAGCAACCCCCGCCCGGCCAACACCCGGCCCCGCGTGCACAACCGCACCATCATCGTCTGCCGCGAAGACATGGGTCTCCGCGACACCGAGAACGGATGCGAGCTCCAGCCGGGGCTCCCGAGCGGCTACAACTACGCGATCGCGCGGCTCAGTGTCGCGCGAGCCAGCGGAGAGCTCACCGAGCGGCTGCGGGTCGCCCCGCACACCTATCAGGAGACCTTCGGCGGTGTGGCCTGGCCCAACGGTCAGCCGCGCCCCCAGGACCTGATGATCGTGCGTATGCTGGGGGCGGTCGCTACCGCCCACGAGCAGCTCGCGGCCCAGGTCAGGCAGAACGCGAACGACATTCGCGGCCTCCGCGACGACCTGGGCAGGGTCCAGGGGCAGGTCGGCCAGAACACGAACGACATCCGCCGGCTCGAGCAGCGCCCCGCGCCCATCGCCGCCACGCGCGTCGGCCTCGGCCTCGGAGGCTTCTACCTCCACATGCCGGGCGCTTCGGACACGGGTGGCTTCGGCCTCTCGGTGTCGGTGCTCCAGCACCCCGCCAACTGGACGGTGGGCTTCCTCGGGCGGGTCAACCTCGGGCTCGGCTTCCAGCCGCTCGTCCCGGGGTCCAGCCCGCTCTGGTCGCTCGCCGGCTCCGCCCAGGTGCACATCGGCCGCGACGTCGTCGCCCTGAACGTGGGCC
Source organism: uncultured Gammaproteobacteria bacterium (assembly GCA_964600845.1). Lineage (GTDB taxonomy): Bacteria > Patescibacteriota > Patescibacteriia > 2-12-FULL-60-25 > 2-12-FULL-60-25 > JAGOTP01. The sequence goes on from CAZRJW010000010.1 coordinate 29,417, forward strand.
TCGCCGCCGCGACCCTGTCGCGCTTCGGCTCGGCGGCGCGGGGTGAGGTGACGGGCGGAACCGCCTGGTGGATCGCTCTCGCCGTGGGTCCCGAGTTCAACTGGGATCACTTCACGGTGGGAGTCGACTTCCTCTTCGGCGGCGGCCAGACCGTCGGACTGGTGGGCAACACTTCGGTGAACCCCAGCAGCTTCCCGGCGGTCGGCGGCCTCTTCCGCGCGGAGTACCGCTTCTTCTGACAATCGGCACCCGGCGCGCGGGTGACGAGTGTCACAACCACAACTCTTCAATCACCTAGGAGGTGAATGTCTCGCTCATTGTAGGGTGGCCTCATAAAAGGCCATACCTCTCGACCTTGGGGTGCACACGCACCGGACGCGATTACCTTCGTGTTCACCCCTGTTCGAACTAGTCCATCATCTCGCATGGTGAACTGCTTCGAACCTTCCCGAAGTCGCCCTTTAGACAAGTGGGAAGAAAGGTTCACCGCGGTGCCTCACAGCATCGCCGCCTCCGAGCCTCCACCATAAGCCCGAGCTTTACCGCTTTAGGGCGACGCGCGAGCGTTAAACGCCTTGCAATCGTCATCGACCGGTTCTTACTCGTCGCTGACGGCCATCGCAAGGTGGCTGACTTCTTGGTTCTCCGAGTTCTAGTGTTTCGTAGGTCGGCCGCCAATGGCGCCGACCGGAAATGGAAAAGACCCAAATGAAGACCTCCTCGCTTCGCTCGTTCGCCTCCGTGGCTGTCCTCGTCCTCGGCGCGTCGGTGCTCAACGCCTGCGCGACCGACATCGGCGACGAGATGCCGACGACCGCCGACGCGGGCACCCCGGCCGTCGACAACGGGCCGGTGACCCCGCCCCCCGCGGTCGACTCCGGCACCACGCCGCCCCCCGCGGCCGACGCCGGGACGGTCACCCCGCCCCCGCCGGTCTGTGGAGGTGCGAACCTCCAGACCGACGTCGCGAACTGCGGCACGTGCGGCAACCGCTGCGCGGCCGGGCAGACCTGCAACGCGGGCACCTGCACCAACGCCCCCGTCGCCGACGCCGGCACCCCGGTCCCGACCGTCGACGACTGGCGCCTGATCTACCGCGCGCCCTCGGGTGCGACGGTGACGGCCATCCAGTCGATCGAGGTGTGGGACGGCAGCGCGCGCGAGTGCACGCTGAACGTCCGCGACCCCGAGCAGCGCGGCGCGGCCCTCACCGGCACCGACCGCTGCCCGACGATGCGGTTCAACCGCGGCGCGACCCTGCGGTTCAACGGCCGGTTCACGCTGGCGGCGACCTCCTCCTCGGCTCCGATGCCGCTGGAGAACTGGAGCTGCCACATCGACCGCGTCGGTGGGCCGATGTTGCCCTTCGGCACCGTCGAGGCCTACCGCAACGGCGAGCGCGTCCAGCTCCGGATGGTGGACAACGAGCGTGGGGGCTGCAACTGGGCCCCCGTCTCGAACTGAACCCCACCTCCCCCTCCTCGTCGTCACAGCGAGTAGGGGATCCCTTCCCACCCCCGTGACCTCTCCCGCGCCTCGTCGCGAGAGAGACAAAGTCCTGGAACCCTCCAGGCGATTCCCCTTGGCTCCTACGCCAAGCGGGTGCCCCCTCGATCGAAAGATCGTGGGGGCGCTTGTTATTTATGGGCAAAATGATTTTTTTGACACAGCTGTTTATTCATGGAACGGGGTAGTTGTGGGTCGGCCTCATTCTTGATATTTTTTGCTCTATGAACCCGCGTGTTGCTCACTCAAAAGAACCGACGATAAAGACGGTTGTTTCGCTCATCAAACAACTAGGAGGTTCGGTTAATAAAATGAATAACAGGTTGGATGGAATTGATGGGAGGCTGGATAAAATTGATGGGAGATTGGATGGAATCGACGGGAGACTTGATGGAGTTGAAGATAAGCTTGGAGCTGTGGTTGAGACGGTCGAGTTTTTGAAAGAGAATGTTTTGATGAAAGACGAGGCGGCTACGAAAAGTGAGCTGGCTGAGTTCAAGAGTGACGTGATTAATCATATTGATCACTTCGTACAGCTACACAAGAAACAAGAGATCGAACTGGTCGCGGTCGCGCATCACATTACTCGCCACGAAGAGACGTTTCATAAAAAGGGCTGAAGTTATCCTCTTGACGGGGTTCTCGGGAGATGGAACGGGGTAGATATATGAAATCTCTTCCTCAGCTTTATCGCTTGCATACAAATTCACGTTCGCTTCATGTTCCAGGGGTTCAATTCGTTCCACCTCGTTGGTACAGCCTTGGACTGCTTATTCGGAAAGCGGCTAAGAAGCAAGGTCTCAAAAATCCCTTTGATCTGCCGCCATTCGATCAAAGTCCGGCCACCTGCTAGGCTTTGTCCATGTTGCCCTTGTTTGACGATCTTGTCGGTCATGAACAGATTCGAGACGTGCTTTCACGTGTGATTGCTCGTCCGGGTCAGGCCTATTTATTTCATGGTCCACGCGGAGTAGGGAAGCGCATGTTGGCCGAGCGGTTTGCTGCCGCATTGCTCTTTTCGGTCGAGGAACAATCGAAACTCGATCGAACGCATTTAGCGGATCGTCTTCAGTCGCATCCCGACTTCCTGCTCTTCAAGCGCGAAGATGGTGCGAAGGAATTTACCGTGCGCCAAGCACGTGAGTTGCTACAACGTGTCTCCTTATCTTCGGCTCGAGGAGGGAAGATCGTGGTGTTGATTGAAGCGGCGGATACCTTGAACGAAGAAGCCGCGAACGCGCTCTTGAAAACAGTTGAAGAACCTTCGCCGGCGCTCATTTTCCTCCTTTTGGCAGAGCGACCAGACCGTCTTCCAGCGACGCTCCGCTCTCGTTTGGCTCCACTCGCTTTTTTGCGCGTGCCACGTGCTCAGATTGCGACGTGGTTAAAGACGGTTCACGGTGTTGTGGATCCTGAGCCTTTGGCCGAAGCAGCGAGTGGATGTCCTGGGAAGGCACTTGAATATCTCAGCGACCTTTCGGGATGGCGCACCTTCAAAGAGCGGACGAATGCTCTGACGGAGCCGCTGATCCACGGAGACCAGGGTGCGCGGCTCGCAACGATCGAGCGGTTCGTGAGCGAAGCAGAACGAAGTGAGAATGCTGCGGAGGCTTGGTATGAGCTGTTGGAGCATTCTGGTCGGGCGATCCAGAAGGAGTGGTTGTCCCATCCACTCGAGACGGTTCGGATGGCGCGCGGACTTATCCACGCCTCAAAACTCGTGGGGGGATCCCTTTCTCCGCGTTTTGCGCTAGAATGGAATGGAACTTTACCATTGGTGCCAACCCATTTTATTCCTCGCTCCCTCGATCCGTCTTCACTTTTCTCTCTATGAATCGCCGGCCACTCCTCGTCGTCCCGTTGCTTGCCTTGTCGCTCATGGGTGCTGGCTGTTTCGGCTTCGGTGAATCAAAGACGGTTGCTGTCGCGGATGGAGGGGTCTTTCGCACCCGCGATGAGGCCGCAAAATGGGACCAGCTCAAGGTCTTGAACTTGGATACCCAGATCGGTAGTACGGTCGAGCTTGGTACAGCTTCGATCGGTCTCGACCCACAAGACACGAATACAATGTATGTCGGAACGAATGAAAATGGGCTGATCTACACCACGAATAATGGAGATTCTTGGCAGCTTGCGAATGGGCTTACCAAGGGGAGAATCAATGGCATCGTGGTCGATGCAAAAGACAAATGTACCGTCTACGCGTTGCGTGCCAACCAAATCCAGAAGACGAGCACCTGTGGTCGTGAATGGGGCGAGGCTTGGTCGCATCCACGGGCTGATGCGGTGATCAGCGCCATCGCTGGTGATTGGTACAACCCAAAAACCTTGTATATCGGAACGGCAGAAGGGGACATTCTTCGCACGGATGACGGAGGGGCGACTTGGCGTCCCATGCACCGTGTCGATAACACGCGCATCAATGATCTCAAGATTGATCCAAAGGACTCCCGTGTGATTTATGCAGCAACCAATGGCTCCGGTGTCTTAAAGAGTGTGGATGGTGGTGCGACCTGGATCGATATTCGTCAGCAGCTTCAAGAGTTCCAGTACGCACGTTCTCCAAAGTTCTTGGTAATGGATTCAGCCACCAAAGATCGTATTTACCACATTTCAAAATACGGACTTCTCGTGAGCGATGATGCGGGCGCGAGCTGGCGTGGTGTGACGCTCCCAACGGCTCCTCAGGATACAGAAATTACGTCCTTTATCGTCAATCCAAAAGACTCGAAGATTCTGGTCTACTCAACGAAGACGGCGCTCGTGATGAGTAAAGATGGGGGAGTGACCTGGGCTTCAAAGAAACTTCCAACGACCCGTGGGATAGCTTGGATGGTCTATAGCCTTGAAGAGAAGCCAGCTTTGTTGATAGGGGCAGCACCAATCAAGAAATAGGCGTCCGCTTTGACCGTTCCTCCCATCCTTGGCATCATGCCATAGACACACTTTTGTCTTATGGCTAACCACATTGATGATCATCGAAGCGAGTTTCAGGGGGCAGTGGACCACTTTCAAAAAGAACTTCAGGGCTTACGCACCGGACGTGCGCATGCAGCCTTGGTTGAAGATATCCGGGTAGATGTTTACGGCCAGTCGATGGATTTAAAATCGGTCTGTTCGTTAACGATCCCTGATGCAAAAACGATTCAGATCGAACCGTGGGATAAGTCGGTCGTGAAAGATGTTGAACGCGCCTTGATCGACGCGTCCCTTGGGATGCAGCCAAATGTGGCAGGAACAGTTATTCGTTTGGTAATGCCACCGATGACGGAAGAGACACGCAAGAATATGGTGAAGATTCTTCATCAGAAAGAAGAGCTGGCGAAAGTTGGTATTCGTAACGTGCGCGAAAAAGTGAAATCAAGCATCGCAGCCGACGAAAAAAACAAAGTCATCTCTGAAGATGAAAAGCGTCGCCAGCTTGAGCGTCTTGATAAGACGATCGCCGAATGGAACGCAAAAATCGATAGTCTGACGGCCGACAAGGAAAAAGATATTCTCACGATCTAGTCCGCTACAATCAAAATACTATGTCCACGCCTCTTACCATGGAGTCGCTCGTTGCGCTCTGCAAACGTCGCGGCTTTGTCTATCCCTCCTCCGAAATCTACGGTGGTTTTTCGGCTGTCTACGATTTCGGTCCGTATGGCGTGGAGCTCAAAAACAATATTGCGGAAGCTTGGCGCCGCTCGATGATTCAGCAGCGTTCAGACGTGGTTGGGTTGGATAGCGCGATCTTCATGCATCCAATGACTTGGAAAGCTTCCGGTCACGTGGATAGTTTTAACGATCCGCAGATCGATTGTCGTGATTGTAAAAACCGCATGCGCGCCGACCATCTCGTCGAGAAATTTGATATCGATGCCGACAAGATGCCGGTCGATGAGATCAACGCTCAGCTCGACGCGCTCCGTGCCAAGGGGACGAAGGTGGCCTGCGATAAATGTGGCAAAACGAACCTCACGCCTGCGCGTCAGTTTTCCATGATGGTGAAGTCGAACTTGGGATCACCAACGGATGAATTGAGTGAAGACAACTTGGTCTATCTTCGCGCGGAAACCTGTCAGGGCATTTACCTCAACTACAAGAACGTTATCGACACGATTCATCCAAAACTTCCATTTGGCATTGCACAGGTCGGAAAAGCCTTCCGGAACGAGATCGTGGCGCGTCAGTTCATTTTCCGCACACGTGAATTGGAGCAGATGGAGATGCAATATTTCATCCATCCGGATATGACGGATCAGGTGTACGATATGTGGCGTGAAATCCGCTGGAAGTGGTTGTTAGACTACGGGATCAAAGAGGAAAACTTGAAGTGGTACAAGCACGTGAAGCTTGCGCACTACGCGAAAAACGCTTACGACATCCTCTATAACTTCACCGCCTTTGGTGGGTTCAAAGAGCTGGAAGGAATCCATGCTCGAGGAGATTGGGACTTATCACAACATGCCAAGTTTTCCGGTGAACGGTTGGACTACTTTGATGAAGCGGCGGGTCAGCGTTTCGTCCCACATATCATCGAAACAGCCATCGGTCTTGGCCGAGCCTTCATTGCGTTCATGCATGATGCATACACTGAAGAAACACTTGAAAATGGAGAAACACGTATCGTGTTGAAGTTCGATCCACGCTTGGCACCAATCAAAGCAGCCGTCCTTCCTCTCCAAAAGAAAGACGGCCTCGCTGACCTCGCGTCTGAGTTCACGATGCAGCTCCGCAAGACCGGACTTATGGTTGAGTATGACGATTCCGGTTCGATCGGAAAGCGTTATCGCCGTCAGGATGAAATCGGAACCCCATGGTGCATCACGGTTGATTACACCTCCAAAGAAGATCAGGCGGTCACTATTCGTCATCGTGACTCGATGAAACAAGAGCGTATGCCTATGGCAGATGTCGCCGCTTGGCTCGAGAAAGAAACGCGTTGGGTTCGTTCCTAATCTATAAAACAATATGAAGCACGCGTTGCACCATCGTACATTATCGAATGGGATCCCTTTCTTTTTGATCCCTCGTTCTGATGTTCCTTCAGCGACGATCATGGTTTCGATCAATGTTGGATCACGCTACGAGTCGCCGGAGATTGCGGGCGCCTCACACTTCATTGAACACCTGATGTTCAAGGGAACGAAACGCCGTCCAACAAGTATTGATATCAGCCGCGAATTAGACCGTTTCGGTGCCGAGTACAACGCGTACACATCAAAGGACACCACAACGTATTATGTGAAAATCGATGCAGCGGAACTTCCACGTGCAATCGATTTGTTGAACGACATGCTGACGCATTCCAAGTTCGATGCAGAAGAGCTGGATCGTGAGCGCGGCGTCATCGTTGAGGAGATCAACATGTACGATGATAATCCAGCATCCAAGATGGAAGACATGTTGGAAGAATTAGTGTTCCCAGAGAACGCGCTTGGTCGCACGATCGCCGGTCCTCGCGAAGTGATTCGCACCGTCCCACGCGAGGCGCTCATGGCGTATCACGCAGCTCACTACACGACCCTTCGCACAGCGATTGCACTCTCCGGAAATATTTCAAAAGAAGCGGAGGCGAAAGTTGAAGCCACGTTTGGCAAGTGGAAAAAACCGAAGAAGAATGAAGCTCGTTCCATCCAGCCCTTCATGCCTCGCACGCCGAAGAAAGGGGAGTGGCTCGCCTTCTTCTCGAAGAAAACGGAGCAAGTTCAGTTAGGTCTCGCTTTCCACGGACTCGAAGCAAAAGCCTCTGAACTCCCAGCGCTCAAGTTGCTCTCACACATTCTCGGCGGCTCCATGTCCTCGCGTCTGTTTGTGGAGGTCCGTGAGAAGCGTGGACTCTGCTACAACGTGAGTGCCGGCCATATCGCTTTTGAAGATACGGGTGCCTTCGTTATTTCGGCCGGTCTCGATACGAAGCGTGTCAAAGAGGCGGTTCAGGTCATTTGGAAAGAACTCCAACAGATCGTGACCGACGGAGTGACGGCGACGGAACTGAGTCATGCCAAGGACCACATTCGCGGCAAGATGATGCTCTATTTCGAAGACACCTCGAACCAGACGAGTTGGTATCTTCGTCAGTGGCAGACGTTTGGCGCCCCCCGTGAGCCAGAAGTGGCCTTAGCCGAGCTCGAGGCGGTGACGGCTGCGCAGGTTAAAGCCGTTGCAAAGCGCTTATTTCAGCCAAATCAGCTCCATGCCTCGCTTGTAGGCCCATTTACACGCTCTCCCATTGCCCTTTTCGCCGGAATACGGTAAGCATGGTGGGTCTATGCGAAAATGGATTATCGCAAACTGGAAAATGCACTATGGTCCCATGAAGGCTGGGGCTTGGGTCCGCGCCTTTCGTCGAGAACGTCTCCCAAAAGAGCTGGATATTGGCGTCGCCGTTCCTGCGGTTTCGCTGCCAGCTGCACGAGCTTCGCTTGGTCGTGCGGGAGTCCCAACATTGGGTGCCCAAAATACCTTTTGGTCGGATGACGGAGCTTATACCGGAGAAACTTCGCCTCAAATGTTGAAGGAGTTTTCCTTATCTTTCTGCTTGGTCGGACACAGTGAACGCCGCATTCACTTAGGAGAAACAGATGAGATGGTCGCGAAAAAAGCCGAGGCCCTCCGCAAAAAGGGGATTCAGCCTGTGATTTGTGTGGGTGAAACAGACGCTCAAAAGAAGAAGGGCGAAACACTAAAAGTGGTCCGTAAGCAGGTTGTCGATGCGCTCAAAGAGTGGGATATGAAGGACGAAGATACACTCCCAGCTTTTGCGTACGAACCAATCTGGGCGATTGGAACGAGCAAAGCTTGCTCTGCTCAAGAAGCACGCGTGGTGCATGAAGGCTTGCGTGTGACGCTGACAAAAATCTTCGGTGAGCGTGCAAAAGAGATCCATATTTTGTATGGAGGTTCCGTAGATATGCGGAACGTGTCAGAATACCTATCAACCACCGAGATTGACGGGGTCCTTGTTGGATCAGCGTCTCTCGACCCACGAGCCTTTGGTCTTTTGTGTCGTTCGGCGGTTCCTGGTTAAGCATGCTCTTGTCCCTTCTCCCATTTTTAGGCGCCGCCGTTTGTCTCGGCGTAGCCTTTACGATTGTCAAAAAGCACTGGGCTGAGATTCGTTTGCTCGACCCTGAATCCGTCAAAGAAGAACGTCACCGTCGCAAGCGTTTAGAGATGATTCAACGTCGCTTCGATCGTATTCGGGCTGAGCAGTTTTTGCCGTTCCGTCGTTTTGGTCGGGCAATCGGATTGGGAGCGACAGCCTTCCAGAAGCGTCTGCAGGAGCGTGTCCAAGCGTTTGAATCGACCTATCGTTCCGTGAAGAATCCCTTCTCGGCAATCGCGCCCACAACGCGTGAACGCATCAAGACGTTGCTTTCGGAGGGACGATCGCTCGCACGCGATTTGAAGTTCGCGGATGCTGAGCGCCGTTACTTAGAGATTTTGTCGCTGGATACACGTCATGTAGATGCGTATAAAGGACTCGGAATGATCTACTTGAAACAGAAATTGTATCCTCAAGCGCGTGAAACGTTTGAATTCTTGCTGAAGCTCAAAAAGACGGATGATGCAGTGTATGCAGGTTTAGCAGAGATTTCTGAAGCGGAAGGGGATTTGATCAAGGCCGAGCTCTATCGTGAGAAGGCGGTTGAACTCGGGCTTCGTCAGCCTCAGCGTCACGCGGAATTAGCGGAGTTCTTCCTCCGCCAGAATCGAGCGACGGAGTCTCTTGTGTCCGCTGAAAAGGCGGTCGCGAAAGAGCCGGGAAGTGCTCGGTATATCGAGCTCGCCCTTGAAGCCGCAATCTCTGCCAAAGATATTAAACGGGCTCGCCATTGGTATGATCGCTATCGGCTCACGGCAGAGGATCAGCAGCGGTTCCAGACGCTCCGTGAGAAGGTGGAGCGCCTAGAAATACAAGAAAAAAAACGGTAAAGAGACCTGCCTTGACGATCGGTGTCAAAAAAGGAACAATACAGCCACTTTTACACCTCGTGTAAGAGTGCATAGACGCCGTTGTAGCTCAGTTGGTAGAGCACATCCATGGTAAGGATGAGGTCACCGGTTCAATCCCGGTCAACGGCTCCA
>CAZRJW010000011.1:0-12427 GCA_964600845.1 uncultured Gammaproteobacteria bacterium
ATGGCGGAGAGGGAGGGATTCGAACCCTCGATACCCTTGAGAGGTATATCAGATTTCGAGTCTGACGCATTCGACCACTCTGCCACCTCTCCTGCTCGGCTTATCTCGCTGACCACCCGTTCACCGGTTGCTACCGGTTCACTTGGGTCTGCGAGATGCCTGCGCTTTAGCTTCGCTAGACGGAGATGATAGAACAAACCATCAAAACAATAGCTTTTGCGCCACCGCATCCTAATCGATTGCCGAGGAGTCAGCAAGTTCAGCCCGTTCGCTCTTCGCGGCGATCACGAACCAGACAAAGATCCAGAAAAGGAGGGCTAGGTCGTTCTTGAAATAGGGAACATCGACCAATCCATGAATGAGCATAGCGATCAGGGGAGCCAACAAGACGAGCACTGGAAGGTACTTCATGTTTTCCGTCGTCGCCTTCGCAATAACGGTTCTCACCGCGTTCTTCACCCACGTCACAACAATCCCAATAAAGGCAAACACCCCGAGCAACCCCGTTTCCGTCCAGAAGTTAAACAGAATCGTATGCGGATATTGAAAGATCTCAATGAAGCGGGCTTTGTGATAGGCATCGAAGACTTTTGGATAGCCACCGAAACCGGCGCCAAAAAACCAGTGGTCTTTGAGCATCGCCCAGGTTTCACTCCAAATAAACAAACGGACTTTTCCAGACCACCCTTTGAAGGTCGCTTCTTTGATCAGCGCTTCTCGTACACTGGGCGCGATGAAGAGCCCCAGCGCTCCGAACACAGCACCGACCAGCACCAGCCAACGTCCCCAACGCAAACCGAGCAGAGAGAGCATCACAACAAACGCGAGCGCTCCCATTCCCCCATCACTCTTCGCGACAACAAGCGCGACAACAATCAAGAAGAACGTGACGAGCGGAAGAGCGAATTTGATCCAGTCTTTTTTTATCTGCGTCCGACTCTCTGCAAACAATGTCGCCAAACGCGCTGCGACCAAAGCACCGATCGGAGTCACGAAGAGGGCGACGCCGTTCGGAAATCCAAACGGTCCAACGGCTCGACGTCCGGCATCGATCGCAACATTCCACGGATGCGGGATTCCCCAATTTCCGAGATACCCGACGATCGCCCAGACGGAAGCGACACTAGCCGCAACCATCATCCCCTGCTCCATCCGTTTGCGATCTTCCGGTTGGTCCAAAATGGCACACAACGCAATGAGTACAAGAAGAGGTTCAAGAACATACGCCCGCCAGAGGCCAATACCGGTCCAGAGCGAAGGTGAGATCCCAACCGCGAGGAGCGTCGCCAAAACCCAAGCGACGATCGGCCAACGCCAAGGATACAACGCCTGATGCGCACGGGCGAGACCCGCCCGCTTCGTTACGAGAATAACTCCCAAGATGAACACCCCCAAAAGCACCTCCAGCAGCGTTGAAGGCAGGCCCGCAACCCGAAATCGAACAAGATACGTGAGCGATAGGAGGGGGAGGGCAAAAGCCATCCAGCGGAGCAGCAACCGAGCGGAAAGAGATCCCATATTGCTCCAGAGACTAGCACAATCCCTGGTAACGTTTTAGGATGGGCTATTCTCTATGTCATTCTCCCGTCAGCCTGGCACCAATCGTCCAACCTCCTACGCGGGAGGGCGGCGTTCGTTTGGACACGGTCGTGGACCCCATCCGCAGACCGCCAAAGCGCCGATCAAACCTCTAGGACCGGTGACCCCCGTTGTCCCACCTCGCCGCAAGCCTCTCCCGGAAGGCTTGATTGAAAAACTCTGTTACGAAAAAGAAGTGCTCAAACCAAAACCGGATTGCCGCGCGGCGCTCATCGACTTCTGTATCTTAGAAGATGATTTCGATATCGATGAAGCCGAAGACGCCGTCGACAAAGCGCTACGCGAACGCAACCTCTGGAACGAACCACGCTTAGAAGACATTCTCTACGGAAATGATGACGAATCCACTTCTTCTACCGATCCACAAGTTCCTCCGCTTGGAAACGTTGATGCATAAGTTGTTATCGCGCGCACTTCTTCAACGCGTTCTCGCGAACAAATAAGAGCACATACACACCATGGAGAAGGTGTTGTTGAAAAAGATATCCACTGTTACACGTTGACGAGTGTGTCACGGCTCAGCACAATCGATCCATCGATCAGTCTTCTCAATGCAGAGAATCACACGCGATTCGTGCATTGAGTGGACGGAGCGAAATCCGTTCAATCGTTCATTGTCGTTTCCATGCTTGACGACAATGGAATGGAAACATCCCTCGACTTCGGTCGGGGGATGTTTTGTTCTGAACGCAAAATGCCCGCGTCACTCGAGTTGAGGAGTGACTGCGGGCATCTGTTCTTCACCGAGGAGGGCGAAGAGCGAACTCAGCGCAACGGATGCATCCGTTCACCGAGTCAGATTTTGTTCTTGCTCATGCATGAGCTTTCGGCATCACCGACCTACGTCGGGACTCACTGCGTGTAGCAGCGGCCCTGCGACTGCATGTCGGAGATGGTCTGCCCCGGCGGCAACAGCCAGTGGTGGTACGCGAAGCACTCACCCGTGCACCGGGTGTAACCGAGGTCGTTGAGCGCGCAGATGCGCTCGAGCCCCGGGCTACTCACCCGGCGCGCATTGTCGGCTTCGAGGCGGTTGGCCCCGTCGCGCACGGTGAGCGCCGTCGACCGGTCGGTCGCTCGCCCGTAGCGGTCGAGTTGCTGGACGATGTCCCGCTGCTCAGGGCTCGGGGGCGTGTCGAACCGCCCGGGCGCTCGGAAGGCGACGATAGTGATCATCACCACCGCCAGGACGCCGATCGGCGCCCCGACAGCGAACTGAAACCACTTCACGTACTTGTTGTCGGTCTTCTTGGCCTCTTCCGACAGGTGCCGGGAGATGCGGAAGGCGACATACGCCAGGAACCCCATCATGAGGAACCAGACGAAGATGCGCATGGGGGTCATGTGCCAGAGCGAGGTACCGAACCCACTCGTAGCGTCGCTCACGGGGCGCACCACACCGTCGGCGACGGCTCGACCCGTCCGGCTCACCGAGTCGACGTTTTCGGCGACCGAGCTCGGGCCAACGATGTCGGCGAACGGCCCGTAGTCGGACCACCACCAGTTCAGGCCGCGGAAGCCGTAGGGCGCTCCGCCAGCCAGGAAGAAGTGGACGTAGATGGAGAATCCACCCACCAGACCAAAGACCCGGAGGAGCAACGGGTGCGCCTCGACGAATCTGTTGTGCTTCTCGATCGCCATCTGGAGGAAGGCGGTCGTGAAGACGATCAGCAGCGACAGCACGAAGGCCATCGTGCTGGGGAAGAAGAGTGCGTGCTGAATCACGAGGACGCAGGCACAGATGACCTTCAACCCGAGGACGCCGACGCTCCCCGTGACCCGCTGCAAGAAGATCTGCGACGAGTTTCGATTGACATCATCCCCGTTCGCCTGACGGGCGAGATCCTCTTCGAGGCTGACATCCGCGTAGTTCTTCCCGACGATCAGCCCCGCCTTGATGAGGCGGCGGAGGTGCGTCAGGATGTCCTCCCCCTTGCCGATCTGCCTCAGCGCGGGCGGGAGAGTCCAGCCGAGCAGGAGGAGCGGAATGAGGAACGTGGGAATGGTCAGGATGCAGACCAATACCACGTACGGGAGTACCTGTTCGTAGGTGTAGGGGCCCCCATCGTGTCGGCCGACGATCCCGTAGACCAGGGCCAGCCCCATCATGATGCTGCACAGCAGGCCCCACCCCAGGATGCGGGTGGAGCTGCGGGTGTTGGCGCCCTGATTCGTCACCCAGAGGTTGTAAGCGTTCTGGGCTGTCGTCAGCGCGGAGGCGGCGTCGGCGAGGTCGTCCTGCTTGAAGGCCGCGTCGTTCGCGTCCCGCAGCGCTTCGAGCTCGCGCACGCGCTTGCGCGCCCTGTCGACGGGCTCGCGCGCACGACGGTGCGCGAAGAGCCCCACGTCATGGACCGGCCAGGCGTAGACCTGGAGGCCCACCGCCCCAGCCGCGAAGATCAGGAAGAGCGCCGCCGACCAGCCGGTCGCGAGGAGCAATCCCGTCGTAAACGCGGTCACGATCAGGACCACGGCGACGATCGCGATGCAGGCCATCCAGAACCAGAGGATGTTCCGGGCCCGCACCACGCCGCTGTGACGTTCGCCGAACGAGATGTCGTCCGACGCGTTCAGGAGGGCGGCCTCGAGTGAGGCCATCCCGCCCGTCTTGAGGACGCTGACGCCGGCAACCGCCGCGCCAGCAAGAACGGTCATGACTGCGGTGAGGGCTTCACCGACCATGCCGCTCACATCCTTAGCCTTCTTGTCTTCAGGCTTCTTCTCTTCAGACTTCTTCGGTGCGTCCGCCATGGGACCTTACCTTCCTGCACCGTCCGTAGACGGATGCGTACTTTGTCTAGTGTTGGGGGTTGAGATTCTTGTGGACGCGGATGCGATTAGTGGTGAGGTCGCTCGGGGCGACCCCGCTCACTCTCGTCCGCGTCACCGTACGAGAGCTTGCCACCGACGGCAGCGACGGCCTGGCGAAGACCAGGGCGAGCACGAGCCCGACCACCGCCACGAAAGCGATGATGAGCAGCGGCTTCCAGTAGCCCGCCAGGGGCAGCGGTACCGTGCGGTAGGGACGGAGAGCCTGGTCCAGGGCGGAACCACCCTCGTCCTTCATGTACTGCTCCAGCGCGCGCTGGCGGTCGTACACGAAGTCCCTTCCGGGCAGGTAGAGCGGATCGGGGTCCTTCTTCTCCACCGGCTTCTCGGGGTCGACCAGCGTGAGCGTGCGCGCCTCGACGCGCTCCTTGGCGAAGCCAGCCAGGATCTTCAGCTTGTAGTGCTGCTTCGAGATCTTGGTCTTCGGCTTCTCCGGATCTTCGACCGCTTCTGACGTGCGGTCGGATCGCAGCGCTTGCGTGATCTCCTCGATCTTCATGTGACCGAGCAACGATGCCCGGCCAACCATCTCCGCGTGCTTGGGCAGCTCGCGACCGAAGGCGTACCAGAGAGGACCGAGTTCTGCTGCGAGTTGACGCTTGGCCTCCTCACCCTCTTCGAGGTCGCGGAGGTAGACGTCGTAGTCGAGCTCGGGGCCGAAGGAGGACAGTTCGGCGGTGCTACCCGCTTCCCCTTCCTTCGCCTTTTCGCTCGACGCCCCGAGGATGCGGTCCACGAACGCCTTGGCCTTGTTGTAGGCCTCGGGCGTCATGAGCTTCATCCGGTCGGCTTGGGACATCTTCTGCCCCCAGGCGGTCAGGTAGTCGTTGGCGCGCAGACGCACGCCATCGACGATGCCGTCCCAGACCGTATCGACCGTCTTACCGGCCGCCTTGGCCCAGTAGGTCTTGATCACGTCCGGCGGGTTGATGGATTTCAGGAGCACCGCGATGGTGTTCAAGAGCCACCGCCCGGCGAACCAGGGGCGGATGTTGATCTTGAGCTGCTTCGAGAGCCGCTCAAGAGAGATCCAGACCACGAGCGCGACCCATCGCGCCAGGTCGGGACCAGTCACATCCTCGCTTCCGGCCTCGATCAGACCGTTGGCGATGTTACCCAGGAATGGGCGGAATGCCGTGCCGAAGTCTCGTTCGAGACCGGCGTCATGCTGTGCTGGATCGAATGGCATCGCCATGTTCGCTTGCGCTCCTTTCGCGCATTTTCTTGTTTCGGTTTGTGACGCTTTGTTGGGCCTCGTGGCCCAAATCCTGAACAAGCCCTACCACTGAGTGGCGGGCTATTTATTGTGTTTTCTTTGACAATCCTTACTCGGGTTGTCAAAAGAGCCGACTGTTCCTCTTTTTGTACCGAGACAACCAGAGATGAAGAACTGCACAGGATGACACAAAATACTCATTTTGTCAATCTTGGCAGTGTTCTTTGTTTAGCTCTGTCTTTACAAAAATTTTTGCTGAATACAGTGAAAACGAAACCCTGCACCGGATTGGTGCAGGGTCCCTCTATCTCACAACCGTTTAAATGTTAGGCGCTAGCAAGATTCGCCAGCTGCGCCATGACGAAGTTCGAAATGGCGAACCCAGCAACGATGATCACCATACCGATGACGGCATTCTTGATCATGTCGCGAGCTTCGTCCGTCTGCTTCGAGTTTCCACCCGCAGTCATCCACTTGAAACCAGCAAGCAACACGTAGAACAACAAGATGATCCCCAGGAATCCCATGATCACGTTGATCACACGACCGATGATCGTCGTAAGCTGGTCTGGACCGGTCGAACCTGCTAAACCTGCACCCGTCTGTGTATTACCAACGCGTCGAGAGGCTTCGGCAAATGGATTCGTCTGAGCCGACGCGATCAGCGGAAGGAATGCGAGAGCACCGACCGCGACCGAGGAGATGATGCGTTTGATCTGAATCATAGAAAGAAGAGAGTGAAAGACCTAGGGTTGTGAGAGGTCGAGATTATAATAGCGCACTTTCCAATATATTTCATCCACAGCTTTAGTAGCCAAGTATTGGACTTGGCTCTCTCGCACAAATCGAGAGACAAACAGTTGTCTCGCAACGTTGTCGTGCGAAGTTTGCATTCGACTGACTCGTTAAGACAGGGAAGGCTCCGCCCATACCTGCAGGCATTCTTCCGTTACCTCCATTTGTTCCACAGATTTCAGACAGACATCCATTCGAACAAATGCGACACGCGTCACGCGCAGGGTTCAAGACACCCGCCTCGACATCCAACTGACGGCAGAACTCCACTGCGTTATATCCACCTTGTGTCGCAGACGTACCAGGCTGAGTCTGTCCTGGCGTGAGCGCTGGAGCATTCGTTCCACCGGCACGACAAACCGACTGGCCAGCAACTGGTCCCTCTCGCGGACAAATGCGCCCACCACAGGCCATGAGACATGCATCCGGTATCGCCGCAGGAGCGAGTCCCGTTGCGAGTCCAAACGACGTTGGGGTCGCCTCACAGTCACGCTGACAATCGAGAGCTGGCGTTCCATTTTGACTGTAACAACACTGACGAATCGCTCCGTCCATCAGCTGATCAAGCGTTGGTCGACTTTCGGTAGAGCCTGTTCCACCCTCCGCTCCGCTCGACGAACCAGCTATTCCTGCAATTTGTCCGACCTCTCGAATGACAAAGCCAGACACCGCGAACGAACAAGCGATAATTATCACGCCGATCACTGCGTTACGAATAATCCCCTGTGCCTTATCGACCTCCTTTGAACCGTCGGCTGTCATCCAGACAAAACCGCCATAGATGATGTACCCCAACAGAACAATTCCCAAGAAGCCAAACAAGATATTAAAAATTCGCCCCAACATTGTAGCGATACAGTCCGATGCGGAACCACTACAAGCAGTAGACAATCCGGCCGCTTGTCCGGTGGCACCGAGACCCGTCGTCGCATCGCTTACCCGAGCGGACACGAGAACCGGAACAAGGAGTGCAACACACGAGAGAGGGGCAATGAAACGCGCGAGAGAGAATCGCATAAGATAGAGAGCAGTGCTTGATTTCTTACAAAACAGGTGCGACAGGCGCAAGTACATCCGTCACCATATACATCGTCACAGCCCACATAGACAAAACAATCGCCAACCCAATAATACCCGAAATGATATATTTACGCGCTTCTTCCGCCTTATCCGTACTCCCGCCTGAGATCAGATATTTGAACCCACCCATTAAGATGCTGACGACCGAAATAATAAACAGAAACCCGAGCCCAACGTTAACCAAGCGTGCCGCTGTTGCCTGAGGAGCTGGAGGAGTGATCAGGACCGCTTCTTGGGCAGATACCGGGGCCGCGAGGCATAACGCGAACGCAAGCGACAGAACAACGCTCACCACATACTTGGTGCGCTGCGTCATACGCTCTCCCCTCGCTTTCTCGTGTAAAGATCGTGACATAGAGCAAGTATACCACAGCAGTGGCTACCTTCGTGGGGCGGTAAACGTGCAATACCCACCCGACTGTGGTCGGCGCGTTTGTGCGGGTGACTCAGCTCCCGCACACCAAATAAGGACCTTGCCCGCATGTTCCGGACAGCCCACACCTTGGATCGTTGAATTTCGGGAGAGCTGTCCCCAGTATTCCTGACAACGGACACAGCCCGGGGCTGTGAGATTGTAGTTAGCTGGGTTACACAATTCATCCCCGCGCATCTCTGTTCCAGCAGCTCCCACTGATCGCGGATTGCAGGCCTCATGACAGGCCGTGCTCCACAGATTCACAAGAGCTGGAACGCAGCTCGTCGTGAGCCCTGGATTCGCTCCCTGAAGTCCACGGATTCCATTCTCTAAACACGTACGACAGCTCGCCGCTGGATCAGGCACCGCTCGAGTCGCTGCCGGAAAACTTCTCCCCCAAGTTGTCAAAAGCCCACCGAGGTCATTCACCCCTACCGGACACGGCCCTCCACGATTCGCCGCACAAGTGGCTGGATCTGCACGATAATAACTCCGACACGCAGCTCCGGGCGTCCCTGATTCTGGAGGAGGGACCTCCCCCGTCGTACCTGGCGCAGGTGTCTCCGTTCCCTGAGAAGAGCGACCCGTAGCCCGCGTTGTCCCTCCTGGACGAAGGGCTGTTGGATCATCATCAAGCGCATTCTGCGATTGATCGACACCGCTTATGTTGTTTGATTGAAACTGATCCGATAACTGAACAATGAGCGAAACGGCTGTGTAGGAGAAGAGAACGATCACGAGTCCGATGACGGCGTTCACAATCGCATCACGCCCCTTCTTCACTGCTCCCGAATCCCCCGCAGATGTGAGATATAGAATGCCTCCATAGACGAAGACGGCCAAGAAGAAGAGTCCACACAACCCGACCATGATGCGAACGATATTTCCAATGATCTGCTGCAATGTCTGATTACCTCCGAATGGATCTGGGAACGTTACATTAAAGACAGGCGCTGTCCGCGAGGGCTGACGTGATGCCGAGCCTGAAGTACCTCCGCTATTCGATGTAGACGACTCTGCCGCTCCCGGAGGAAGCGCTGTGCCATCACCTATACAGGTCGGTGCTGAAGTCGTGTCGCAAAAACCTCCACGTTCGCCACAGGCGGCCGCGCAACGAGCTGTACACAACTGCGTCGCACCCGCTGCCTGCGTTGCATCACAGGTTGTCGCACGATCATCTTGCCGTGCCGCCCCCGTGGCAACCGCACAGGTAAATTCGCAGCGAGCGGGTGTCGCCCCTCCATTACATCGAACTCCGTCCGTGTTACAGATCATTCCTCGATTTCCACAGACCTGCTGACATTTATTTAAACACTGATCCGCTTCGGCCGTTCCACTCGGTCGCGCATTACACGTTCCCCGATCCGCTTCTGAAACTTCCGTTGGACGGATACAGTTTGCGACACATTTATTCCCCCCGGCTCCGTTTACACACGCAATGCTCGTTGCTGCGATGAGTCCAATATCCGTACACGCTCTAGCAATCGCTGAAGAAGAACACTCCGAAGGCGAGCTTGGCGTACAGCTCACGTTCGTACGTACTTGCCGTGTTGGACCAAAGGAGCAGGAATACTGACAGTAGCCTCTGGGTGCTGCTGGACGTGGTGCAACTTCCACACAGCGGGGCGCGGGAGCAGCCGTACCCGTTGGACATGTGATACTTGCGACTCCACGCGGGAGGCGGCTGTTATAGGCGCTACAAGTATCCGTACAACTTCTTCGACAAGCAGTCGCATCTGTTCCTTCACAAGGCACTGGCACCTGGGGAGTGCACGTACAAGGCGTACACGCACGAGCTGCCCCTGTTCCCGCACAGGTGCTTGGCTGCCCAGCATCTGGCACGGCGCGTGGGGAGGTACCTAAGGCTGTACAGGTTTCTGCACAAAATCTCGTACAGTCCGTATCTGATGTACAAGCCGACAAGGATCCAGTAAGCGGTGGAGCGATGTACGTCGCACGGCACCCAAAGCTACAGGCATTCACCGCCAGCGCAGGTGTCGCCGAGGCGAAGAAGAACACGAGCGCACCGAGCGCGAAGACTCCTCCCAAAAAAGAGCGAACAGACATAGATGGACACATCATACCTGATTCGTCCGAGAAACAGAACGAACGATCTCTCCCCATTTGGGGAGAGATCGTTCGAGTTGCTTTATTTACCTATCGGCTAAGGTCGAACTGGAGCACAAGCCTGAATCTGCGCGGGCGTGAGGAAGGTCCAGCCTTCACTCGGAGTGCCGTTCGGTGGAACGAGCCGCACAAAATGAATGCGCGTTCCAGATCGAACGGAGTTCCCCGTCCGTACAACCTCTACTCTGGTTCCGCTTTGAACTGTTCGTCCAGAGGACACCGTTGTGTCGGTTGCGCGTAGATGGAACTCACTCGTTATCACCGTCTGACAACCCGGTGTAGCCGCCAACAACTCCGTCCCACCCGTTGGGGCTGGTGCACCAGACGGCGTTGGCGTTGAATCTGGAGCTGCGCCAGCGGCGGGAGCACAGCAGAGAACCGTTGCTCCATCCGTAGGACAGCCGCGGGTAATACACCGCGTTCGGTCCGTTCGCTCTGAAGGCTGTGTCTGACGACACGCCCAATCAGGCGTCGTACTGTCCTGCGCTTCGTTCCGGCCCATATGTCCGTGACTCACGGCGTATTCAACACAGGTTGCGAGAGCTCTTCCTTGAGAAGAGGAGGAGCCTGTATTTGTTTGCCCTCCGCCAACCTCGCCCAGTAAGCCCAAGATCACACTGCTGATCGTGTAGGAGAAGAAGATCAACACCATCCCGATTGTCGCATTACGAATGATGTTTCTCGAAGCAGAGATATCCTTCGGATCACCGGCCGACAAAATCCAACGGACACCTCCGTAGATAAACATGAGAAGTGCGACTGATCCAACGATGCCAAGGATCCCTTTCACCAAACGACCTACTAATGAAGCGACGGAATCAATTCCTGTGAGCGGATTCACCAAGCGTGAACCTCCACCTCCCGCTCCGAGTGTCACACTCCCGCTTCCCCCATTCCCACTGTTTCCGCCGCTTTCTCCAGGCGTCGTACCACCATTTGATCCGCCGGGAGAAGTCGTTCCGCCCGGTGCACGACACGTAGCCACTGAACCCCCGCAAAAACGTGCACTGCTAGGAACTCGCTCACCGATACTTGCCGCGCGACAAGATGCTTCACAAAAACCTCCGCAGACTCTGGCTGGTGCCGCATCATCCGTTCCTTGAGGATTGCAGGTTCGCTCCTGTGCTGAGGCGCCGATAGTACATTCAAAGATACATTGTCTCGGAGCTCCGCCTACCGATGCTCCGCAACGAGGAGCGGTTGCCCCGGACGTAACGCAGGTTCCACCTGTGAATGATCGGCCACAGATATCTCGACACCGCGTCGCACAACCTTCGTCTGTGGTGCAGGCCGTTGCAGATGGTGCAATTTGCGGCTGACAAGTGAAGTTACAAACTCCTTCCTGAGCTGGCGCGGGTGTACCCGTTGGCGCGCCTCCGCCCGTTGATCCACCTGTTGTTCCTGAACCCGTTCTGCCCGTCGAACCCGAACGCCCTGATCCCGAACTCCCTGAACTTGGTGTAGCGGCAAACCCAAGATTTGTGGCTGTAAAATCCTGACACACGAAAAATAGATCGCGTGTTTGGCAGGTCGTGAGACAGGACGCATCCGTAGCACTTTGGTTGGTACGGCGACATTCTGAGATACAGGCTCGACAATACCCCTCTGACCGCGTCCGGGATGCGGCAACACAAGTCGGAGCAGGAGTCGAACTACAGCTTATCCGTTCCCCAGGACTCAGACGCCCGCTATTACGACTCGTCGAGCAAACATCCGTACAGCCTTGAGCACAATCTGGATCACGTCCCCCCGATACCAATCCCGAACAGAGCTGCGTGTGGTTCGGCGTACATGTACACGCTCCACAGCTTGAAGCGCCGCCTGTCACCGTGGAGTCCGTACAGCTGATCGAGGCGCTTGTATCGCGACTCATTCCAAGCCGTCCACAAAAGCGATCACACTGCGCCGTACAAGGAGCGCTCGACGAGTGCTGTGGGTTACAGTTCCCTGCTCCTGGCGCCATGGTTGCAGCACAGCGAAAACTGCAGGTATTCGCCGCCTGTACCGATTGGAGTGGCAACACAGCTCCAACAACCAGCGCTACGGCGAAGAGGATTGATCCAAGGAAAGAGAAGAATCGGTTCATACAATTATGCACGTACAAAGAGCCCAACCATGAAGTTCACGAGGGTGTAGCCAAAGAACATGAAGAATAATCCCAGAAGCGCTTTCTTAATACGCTCTGTTGCTGTATTTACACTTGATGCATCACCGGCGATTAAGTACTCAATACCGGCATAGACAAAGACAACCAGCAGCAACACTCCCGCCAGGCCAAACAAGAATCGGACGAGGTTTAATCCAACCTGGATAATATCTGAAAACTGACAACCTCCGTCTTCAATACACGAGGGCAAGATAAGTCG
>CAZRJW010000011.1:12527-33707 GCA_964600845.1 uncultured Gammaproteobacteria bacterium
AAGGCTCTTCCTAAACGATCTCTAAAGCGCGCCGTACTACATGTATTGTTACATTGTGTAGCGCATTCTCCATCTATACCTAAGTTCGTCCCACCCGTGCCCAACGTTGGATCACGCTCACACTCAAGAATCACTTGAGGCGTACACGTACAAGTTGGTGTACATGCCCCAGGGGATCCTGATAAATGAACTGTGCGGTCACAGGTACCTGCCGTACCCGGCGTGACTGTCAGCCCTAAAGCCGAACAGGTTGTACGGCAATTATTTTCACAATCGGTTGAGCTTGAACATGCAAAAGGCCTAATTTGAGCCTGACACGCGAAGCTACAACTCCCAACCGCTTGCGCAGGCTGTATCTGCTGTCCAAGAATCGCTACTCCTACGACGAACGCCGTAGCAGCCACCTTCGCCAAATGGTTTTTTACCCAATCAAAAAGAGCATGCATAGAGAATTCTCTCGTATGATATCTGATTCGGCGTGTGATTGATAGCCGCCCCTCCTATTGAATTGTTTGTGTAATGCGTGCGATCGCGTTTCGCATGGCAATCGGTAGTTCCACGCGTGGATTCAAGGCATCCGCAATCAGCTGTCCAAAGGCCTCCTGCACAGCGCTCGGATCATTCCCGCGATACCAAGAAATAGACGTCAGAACCTGCGACGCAAAGACTCCCATCTGTTCATCATCGAGCTGAGGAGCGAGCTGCGCCTTGCGTGCAGCGGGCCGCTTCATGAGATCCAAAACGATCTTCGAATTTTCGGGTTTGGTGAGATAGTTTAAGAAGTGCCAGGCTGAATCCGTATTCTTTGATTTCTTGGCGACCGTCCAGAACCAATAATTCGCCATGTTCTTCTCAGCCGTCTCCGATACTTGCGGGAGCTTCGCGATTCCTAAGTTGATCTTCGGAGCACGGGCGCGAATCGTTGGGAGGTCGTAGGCATAGCCAAAGTAAAACGCTGTTTTGCCCTGTGCAAACGCATCCAGCGATTCTGGCTGTGCGGCGTTCCAGGTATAGGTTGCCTTATTCGGATTGGCAAAGTCGGTGTAGAACGAGATCGCAGAATACGATGGTGGCTCTTGGCGAACATTTGCAAGATCAGGTGGGGTCTGATGGAAAGCGGGTAGGCCAGCATCATTCGTCATGCGCGTACCGTTCTGTACCATGAGAATCGTCAAAATATCGGCGGCACGTGAAATATTGTTTGCCGTTCCAAGAGCTACCGCCATCTGAGCAAAACTCTGCTGATCTTGATCCAACTTCACAATCTTCTCCACCTGCGACTGGAAATCCACCCAGCTCGTCGCCGGTTCCAAGATACCGGCTTTGTTCAAGATATCCTTGTTGTAATACATCGCGAGCGTATCGACCGAGATCGGCATGCCCACAATCCGATCCTGCACATCCGAAGGCGCCCCTTGTACCGGAGGCGCGAGTCCAACTTTCCGAATCGTGTCGTGAGCCACTACATCCGCGTACTGCGTCCGATAATCACGAAGGGTGACCGTTGGCTCTTCGACCAGCGACCAGGTGCGAGTGCTCCCAAACGAACCTGAGATCGCGAGCGAACCGATCTTCACTGTCTTTGGCATCGGCTGAATCTTTGAAAGATACTTTCCTGTCCAATCGTTATGGATCAAAAAGATGTCCGGACCGCGATCATCAGCAAATCCTTCGAGCATTTTCTGCTCGTACTCCTCTAACCGAAGTCGTCGGTAGTTGATCTGAATGTTCGGATGCGCCTTTCGATATTGATTGAGGACCAACTGGTACACATCGCTATCATCGACGACGCCCCACATCTCAAGCACGACTGGCTCGGAAGCCTGGGCTGCACCTGGATCAGGCGCCTTGCCACAACCCGCGCCAAAGAGCGCGATGACGGCTGTGAGGGCAGTGAAACGAAGAAAGAACGGGGAACGAGGCATAGTTGTCAGAGCGATTGTAGCATGGCTCGGACTTCTGAGGCCAAATCTTCCCGCTCGAGGGCAAAGGCAATATTCGCTTTGAGCCATCCAATCTTTGAACCTGCATCAAACCAGGTGCCCTCGAGCACTTTGCAATAGCCCGGACGCTTTTGCAGCAATCCACGAATCGCGTCCGGCAAAAAATATTCACCCGCATGACCAGGCTGCAACGACCGCAACTCCTCAAAAATGTCGGGCGTCAGAATATACGAGCCCATTGATGCGAGACGTGAGGGGGCTTTCTCTGGTCCCGGCTTCTCAACGAGCCCTTTCAGGCGGTAGGTTCCGGGTGAGACCTCTTCCGCAGGATCAAAAATCCCAAACTTCTTTGTTCCCGCATCATCTGTTTCAACGGCGCCAATCACCGGATCTCCATATGTTTCAAAGACATCCATCATTTGTTGTAACCGTGGGCGCTTACACTGAAAAATCTCATCGCCCCACAGAACAGCGAATGGCTCATTCCCAATCAGGTGCGCAACGTTCGCGACCGGTGTCGCGTTTCCATACGGCCCTTTCTGACGCACATAAATAAAGTTCGCCATGCTGCTGATTTTGCGTACCTGTTCAAGCTGCTCCTCTTTCCCCTGCTTCTCGAGCCAAGCTTCGAGTTCAGAGTTCGTATCAAAGTGATCTTCGACCGGTCGCTTGGCGTAGCTTGTTACGAGAATAATGTCGGTGATACCAGAAGCCACCGCTTCTTCCACGACATACTGAATGACCGGCGTGTCGATAATCGGGAGCATTTCTTTCGGCATCGCCTTGGTAAACGGCAGGAAACGCGTACCAAACCCCGCGACAGGAATGACGGCTTTACGGACAGATGAAGACATATGCCAGAGAGAATAGCGAAGCGCTCCCTCATTGACCAGCTGAAAATAAGAAACGAGCCACTTCTGAGGTGGCCCGTTTCACTCCCGCCTTCTACTAAGCTCCGCCAATGCGGAAGTAGCACACATCGCCGTCCTGCATCACGTAATCTTTCCCTTCAACGCGCGTCAGCCCTTTCGCGCGACACCCCGCTTCTCCTCCATTGTCGAGATAATCTTTCCAATTCGTCACTTCGACGCGGATAAAGTTCTTTTCAAAATCTCCGTGAATTTTCCCTGCGGCCTGGGGCGCCTTCAGACCACGCGTAATCGTCCAGGCGCGCGCTTCGTCGGCTCCGCTCGTCAAAAAGGTAATGAGTCCGAGCAGCTCGTACGAAGATAAAATCAAACGGTCCAACCCAGAGGACGTTTGTCCTAACGCTTCTAAATACTCCTTCGCCTCTTCTGGTGTCATTGAAACCAGTTCCGCCTCCAACTTCACACAGACGGGTACAAACGCTCCCTTAATTCCCTGCACGCGCTCTTTCCACGATCCGTCCTGCAACTGTGACTCGCTGACATTCACGACATACAACATTGGCTTCATCGTCAGGAAAGAGAACGGTTTCAAAATGAGGCGCTCTTCATCGGTCCACTCACAGTCACGTAGCATCTTGTCTGTGTTCAACGCTTCAAGCGCTTTTTTGAGAACCGCCACTTCGGCTTCTAAGACTTTATTCGCCCCGGACTTCATTTGCTTCTCGGCATTCTGTAAGCGCTTACTGACACTCTCAAGATCCGCAATCGCGAGCTCGGTGTTGATCGTTTCGGCATCGCGCTGTGGATTCACCGACCCATCGACATGCAAGATATTTGAATCATCAAAGGCGCGGACAACTTGAGCAATCGCATCCGTCTCGCGAATGTGGGCCAAAAATTTGTTTCCCAGTCCCTGCCCTTCCGACGCTCCTTTAACCAAACCCGCGATATCGACGAACTCAATCACGGTCGGCACCACCTTGGCGCTCTTATCGAACTCCGCTAACCGCTTGAGACGTTCATCTGGAACTTCAACCACGCCCACGTTCGGGTCAATCGTACAGAAGGGATAGTTGGCGCAATCTACCTGTTTTTTGGTGACTGCGCTAAACATCGTCGACTTACCGACGTTTGGGAGACCGACGATTCCAAGTTGAAGAGACATACGCGCGCATCCTAAGGCGGATTGGTGGAAAAGGCAAAGAGCTGAGTTCCGCGCAGCCGGCCATTGACAGTAAAAACGAAGAAGCAGATCGTACTCACTTGTGGAGGGATGTAATGAACGGACGTCTGAAACACCTTCTAGATCTTCTCAACTCTGGGGCTGAGGAAGATCCGCCCCACATCACCCTGGTGAACGCCATTCCCTGGCGCATCGGGCAAACGGACTACCTCCTGCTCGAAGGCGACAGCGACTTCGCCCTTCCGGCGGAGCTCGTGTCCCACCCGGACCATCCGCCGACGCTGGCACTCATCGACCAGCTGTACGACCTCCTCAAGCGGAGGGATGAGCGTGAGTCGCTGCTCGACGGCCTGCTGCACCCTGAGGCGCACGCCGGCCACGACGATCGCGGAGTCGTCTGTATCGATATCGTCGTCCACTCTGTGCACGACGAACACCCGCCAGAGAAGATCCCGCTGCCCCGCATCTCAGGAGTGACTCTCTCACCAACTGAGCGGCTCGCAGCCCGGACAATCTCTTCGCAGACGAGGATGCTGCGCATCCCCTGCGACAGCATCACTGCAGAACTGCTCATCGCCCTCGTACAGATCGAGCACGACCTCGTGTCGAAGCTCTCTGACGATCGCTCTTCTTCATCTCCGAAGAGCGAACTTCCCGCAGGCGACGCCACCGCCGCCTGACTCGCCCCTCGATCTTCGACGCCCACAGGTTCCGCCCTCCTCAAGGTCCTGTGGGCGGAACTGTATTTATCAACACTTTTGCATTTACGTTTTTTCTAAAAAGGAGTCTCATACGTAGCACTGCATTTTCTCGCGCACCTGCGATAATCTGTAGGACCACCAACCGCGCTCACGACAGAGAGGTCTAGAGAACAATGAACTCGACTGAACGCCCGCCGGAGGAACTTCCCGCCGGCGCCTTCACTCGTCAGGATGGGATCAAGCCCTACCTGCTCCAATCCATCACACAGGGCGCTCCCAAGTGTTTCCTCGGGAGCTTCCGGTTGATCGGCGGAGAGGGTTTCTTCGTCACTCCCGGCGACCAGCACTACCGCGTGCTGACCCGAAACCAGGATCGGCACCCGTTGATCCGACATCTACGGGCCGCGACGCCTGGTTTGACCGAAACCGATGGCGGGGGCTACCGACTCCACCAGGGCTTCGCCGTCATCAGCGCGATCTCCCCCTCTTCCAGAACGTGCTGGCTGCTCATCGACACCACGACGGCGGCGGCAGCGATCCGCGCCATCGATGACGCGTTCCGGTGTTTCTCGCCCGTGGGCCAATGCGCTCCGCAGATCGTCCCCGATCTCGCCCACGAGCGCGTCGGCTCCGGTGACGCGCCGCACGCCTGCACCGCCACGACGTAGTAGCCTCGCTCCGCCGCCCGCAATGACCGCCTCCCTCCTGAGGCCTCCTGGTCTTGCGGGCGGTATTGCATTCAGAGAATCGGATCAATTGACGGAAGTCATTTTTTTTCGTACGCTCGAGACCAATTTTTCCCTTATTTTATGCCCGAAATTGTTGTCACCCACCTCCCGAAGTCTGAAGTGAAACTGGAATTCACCGTGAGTGTTGAGGAAGCCCGTCCTTATTTGGAGGAAACGGTGAAAGAATTGTCGGCCGCACGCCCTGTCCCAGGCTTCCGCCCAGGCAAACTTCCATTCGCCGATGGGATGCGTCTCTACGGACCAATGGCCGTGATTGAAGCAGCTCTCGAACGTATCATTCGCGCTTCGTATGTTCGCGCCGTGGTCGACAAGCAAATTTCCCCTGTCGGCTCGCCAAACGTGACGGTCGACCAGATCGTTCCCGATCAGCCCATCAAATTCACGGTAATCGCTCCGGTTGAACCAACCGTAAGCAAGCTCCCTGATTTGAACGAGTGCTCGGTTGAACGAGTCACGAAGCAGGTTGAAGAATCCCAAATCGACCTCTCGATCGACCAGATTCGCAAAATGCGCCGCACGGAATCGATCGTCGAACGCGAAGCAACTGCTGATGACCTAGTTGTCCTCGATCTTGAGATGAAGAAGGACAACGTCATCATCGATGGCGGCGCGGGCGCTGACTATCGCGTCTACCTCTCCGAAGAGCACTACATCCCAGGCTTTGCCAAAGAGCTCGTCGGAATCAAGGCGGGTGACGAACGCAATTTCAAACTTCCTTTCCCAAAGGAGCACTACCAGAAACACATTGCGGGACAGGACATCGACTTCAACGTAAAAGCAAAACAGGTGTTTGAACTCCAACTTCCAGAAGTAAACGATGAGTTCTCGAAATCGATCGGCGCCGCAGACGTTGCCGACCTCCGCCAGAAGATTCGCGAAAACATGGAACTCGAAGTAAACCAGAAGGCCGAAGAAGCTGCCGAGATCTCGATGCTCGAACAGCTCACCGACAAAGCCGTCTTCACTGACATTCCAGAAATCTTGATCAACGAAGAAGTCCGCCGCATGATCGGTGAATTGCAGCAGGGTATCGATCAGCAAGGGATGAAGTGGGAAGACTATCTCTCCTCGATCAAGAAGACGTCCGATGATCTGAAAATCGAATTTGCTCCTCAGGCCGTACGCCGCATTAAGTCCGCCGTCTTGATCAAGGCCTTCGCCAAAGAAGCGGGTGTCGAGATCAAAGAAGAAGATGTTGACCAGGAAATTGACGCGATTCTCACCTCCCTCCGCAAAGGTGACAACGAAACCCGCGAACGTGTCACATCCCCTGAATATCGCGACTACGTCATGGTCCAAATGCGCAACCGCAAGGCGCTCGAGTGGATGAAAGAGAAGTGCGTGAAGGAAGGAAAGGCCGACAAGAAAGACAAGCCAGCGAAAGCCGACGCGAAGGAGGTGAAGGAACCAAAAGCGAAGAAAGAAAAGAACTAGGTCCACACACAAAAACACCCCGCCGGGGTGTTTTTGTTTTTCCTGAGAAAGATTTTAGACAAGTAACGCCCGCCTCCAGAGAGCGTCACTTAGATGTGACCGAGGAGACGGGCTGGACACTCACCAAGGAACGAACAGCAGCAGCTCGCCGCTTATGGCGGAAGTGAGTCGGAGCACGCCCGAAGGCTGGTGGATCGCCCGGAAGAGATATGGGTCGTACTCAAACTCGTTCTGAGAATGCGTAAGCCATCCCGGTACGTTTGCAGCGACGTGCATTCGACGCACGATGTGACGGAACCGAACGATCAACCGACGTGGCCGCTTCTCTGGACGCTTTGGATCTTCTTGCCTCTCCTGAATGAAGGCTTCATCCAGAGCTCCGCAGACCACGAATGACCGATCTCGATCCTGTATCAGCACCCACCCACGTGGTGTGAAGATCGTTCGCTGGCCCGGCAGCGCAGAGCGGCTCCCTTTGAATCTATCGAACAATTCCGTTGTCAGCTCAGGCATCACCCTTCTCCTTCTTGCTTCGTACCGTGTGCACGAGCCACCCCATGTAACGCACCTATCTCCTGTTCGTCAATAAAAAGAGGGTTGTTTTCCAATTCAACGGAAACTCCAAAAAGACATGGAGTAGGCTCAGAAAAAGCAGAGTGCTGATCCCTATTTGATAATTTACGCTATAGAGAACAACTGTCGCGATCCAACAGACAAAAATAAGCCCTGCCCGCTTCTTCGAAACAGCATGCCACTGAATGATAGATGTTTTTGAAAACCAATTCAGATAATGATAGAGGTAGGCAAATCCCACAAACCGCATCGCCCCCAATCCAAGAGGCGAATAAAAAAGCGTTGCGGTGTCCGCCGCTTGCACACCAATCCCCTGAACGAGGATCGCCTGCATGCCGACAAACCGTTGATAGAGCGGAAGGAGGATTTGTGACACGTTCCACTCCGGAAAAAAGACGCCGGAAAGAAATAGTCCAACACTACACAACAGAAAAACGCCAAAAGCCAAAAATCCTGATCGACCCTTTTCGCGGAGCGCTCCTCCCAGCATAAACATGCCAGTAAACACACTCACGTGAATAATGGTTGGCAACAAGATGATAAAGGCAGTGAGAATCACTGCAGCAAAGGGCGAGATAAAGAACGCCGCAAACAGCGCTCCCATACCCGCAATCACGGCCGCCACCACCCAATCCCGGCGCTCAAGGGATACGAGAAGACTTCCAAAGAATGCGAGCAACACTGCCCCAACAACAATCCACGGAGCATCGGGAATAAGATAGGCAACCGGAAACACGAGGAGCGTTAGGGCTAGCAACGTCCAAGCCCAGCGCTTACTCGGCAAAAAATACTGGCGCTGCTCCAGCCATGAAATCTCTGTCAGGTAATGGAGTGGACCCAAAACGGCATAGGCTCCCAAGAACGTTTCCAATGGAAACCGAAACGCATACAGGGCGCTCAGCCCTATCAGCAAAATATTGAGCTCGTTTATACGCCGAATCGTCATAGAGAACTAGCTGGTCGTCAGTATACCCCATGTGCCATGACAAATTCCGCGCCCTTCAGTAGAGTGATCTTATATGTATTTTGGCGCCCACGTCTCGTCTTCTGGTGGTTTGCAAAACGCTCCGCTAAACGCCGCCGCCTTCGGTTGCGAAGTCTTTCAGTTCTTTTCACGCTCTCCTCAAGGTGGTCCCGCCCCTAAACTCACCCCTGAAATGGTTGAGACGTTCAAAGCGAGCTGCACCGAACACGACATGAAAGAATGGGTCATTCACGCTCCCTATTATATTAACTTTGCCAATGTTGAAGAGCGCATTCGAAATAACTCGATTCGCATCATTCGTGAAGAACTTGAACGAGGGGGTGTTTTAGGCGCGAAGTACGTCATGTTTCACCCAGGGAGTGCGAAAGATGTGGGTGAAGAAAAAGGCCGACAGTACGTCATCGACGGCATCAAAGAGATCTATGAAAAATATACAGGGACGACCGAGCTCTTAATCGAAATTTCTGCGGGTGCTGGCGCCGTCATCGGAGATCGATTCGAAGAAGTCGCCGAACTCTTGGATGGCGTCGGTCGTCCTGACCTCAATGTCTGCTTCGACACAGCCCATGCCTTTGCGAGCGGCTATGATTTACGCACGGAAGAAGCTGTTCATCAAACATTTTCTGAATTTGATAAGATCATTGGATTGTCGCGTTTGAAAATGAGTCACTGCAACGATTCAAAGGTCGAACTTGGAGCCCGAAAAGATCGACACGAGCATCTAGGGAAAGGGTTCATCGGTCTTGATGGATTTAAAGCGATCGTGAAACATCCGAAGCTCGCTCATATCAACCTCTACCTCGAAACCGAACCTGGTGAGCTACGCGAAGAAGATCTAGCAACGTTAAAGAAGATGCGCGGCAAGAAGACGGCGTAATCGCAGCGATATGCTCGTGCGTGTTCGACTCGTCCCTGGCGCAACAACCAATCAGATCGTCGGACAAGAAGACGGCGTCTACAAAATTCGTCTCATGGCGCCCCCGATCGATGGTCGCGCGAATGAGGCGCTTGTTCGCTTTCTTGCAGATCGTTTGAATATCGCGCCCTCGCTCATTTCGATCATCAAAGGCCACACGAGCAAACACAAAACCCTCGACATTCCTCTCTCCGAAGACGCACTCAAAAAAGGACTTTGTCCGCCCGGCCTTTGTTGATCAGCGAATTTCGTCATTCAAAAACCCTCCCATGCTTACGGGGAGGGTTTTTGATTAGGTCTGGTGAGGCGTGAGGATGTAGGCCAGAAGCACCGCCGAAACGACATACTTCCCTACAATCGCTGCCCAAAACCACTTAGAACGGAACAGCCGTGGCATAGCAAAGACAAATAAATGAATTGTACAAAGCCTACAACGCGCTGTGCTCTCTGTGGATGACAGCTTCATTTCAGCGGCACCGGATCCTCTCCTCCTGGATGCCAGGGATGGCACCGCCCTAACCGTGAAAATGTCAGTCGACCCCCCTTAAGCACCCCGAATCTTCGAATCGCTTCTTCTGAATATTCTGAGCAGGTCGGGTGAAAGCGACAGACCCCGTTCCGAAAAAAAATGCGCATGAACCCATGATCGGGCGACAACGTCGCCCGATACACACGTAAGACCCAGATGAACGGGTGACGTACGAATTTCAACACAAATGAGTTGGTGGATCCGTCTCTAGTCTACGCTTTTGTTTCTTTGTAGACGACCGAGGTCTTTTTCTTGGCTTTTGGGCGACGTTTTGGGATCGGCTTGAGGGCGGCTTCCGGCATTTTCTCGAAGGCGCGTAAAACAGCGGCTTTGATATCTTCAAACGGCGCGTCTCGGGCTTCTGGTCGTGCAATCAGCAAAATATCCTGTTTCTCTGGCCACGAGATCTGAAGCAGACGGATTGCTTCGCGCAAACGACGCTTGGTCCGATTCCGATCGTGCGCTCGCTTATAGATTTTAGTTGAAACAACGAATCCAAGGCGCGTTGGGGCATCAGACGCCCGAAAGCGCAACGTAAAGAAGGGGCCGTACACGACGCGCCCCTTCTGGGACAACAGGGCGAAGTCCCGCATTCGGCGAAGCCGATGGGTCTTCGGGAGCATTGTCTACGTGACGACTATTTGCCCGGACGAAGAGCGATCGCCTTGCGGCCTTTCGCACGACGGCGAGAGAGCACTTCACGACCACCACGGGTAGCCATACGCTCACGGAAACCGTGAACACGAGCGCGGCGAGCCTTCTTAGGCTGGTATGTTCGCTTTGTTGCCATAGGAATGGGTGGGACTATACGGGAAACGGCCTTTTTTGGCAAGACAGAGCGCCCGTCATATGCTAGAGGGGATCTTCGTTCCCTTTTATACTATGGACACCTCCTCTCCCCGCTCCTTACCCGAACTCGCCCGGTCTATCCGGCCGTGGGCCTTCGGAGCCGCCATTGCGACCGCTCTTGGGTTTCACTTCTTTCTGTCCCACATCCCCGTGGGGTGGCCGCTCGCCTTATTCGCCCTGATCGTAACCGGGGGGATCATTCTGATCACCCAAGAGGCTCGCGGGCTCCGCAATCGCTGGGCGCTTCTGTTTCTTATCCCGCTCTTATCCGCCTGCGTTAGCACCGTTTTGTACTCGAGTGACGTGGTCAAAGGCGTCTCCTTTTTCACCATCGCAGGGAGCTTGGCCGCCCTCGCCTACTGGCTCACCGCTCCCGCAGTTCGCTGGCGCGACGGGATCCATCTTTGGAAAACGAATGTTTTTTTAGAAGCCGCCCTCCCCTTCCGCCAGTATCAAATGCTCTTTACCGAAGCTGGCAGTCCGCGCCGCCTCAATAGCAAACTTCTCTTACAGATTGGGATCGGCTTGTTAGTAGCGGGACCCGTGCTCCTGATTTTCCTTGCTCTCTTCTTAGAAGGCGACCGCTACTTCAGTGAAGTCGTGAGCAACTGGATCACACTCGACTTTCTGACAGAGAATGTCGTCCGTCTGTTCTTCGATGTCCTCGTCACCTTGTTTGCTGTTGGCTTCTTTTGGGGAATTGCTCGACGCTCACGTGAAGAAGCTCAAACAAAAGAAGCGGCGACCCCCTTTCAAGAGATTATCGCTACCCGGAGCTTCCTGTTCGCGATTTCTGCGCTTTTTGTGGTCTTTGCTGGCTTCCAGCTCTTCTATTTGTTCCAGGGATCCCAATATCTGCTCGCCCAAGGCCGAACCTACGCGGATTATGCCGTCTCAGGCTACCAGCAGCTGTGTTTTGCCGCTGCCTTCGCTTTCTTGATCCTACTCGTCGTCTACAAACTCACGCGCATGGATGATCGCTGGGTCCGGTGGACGAGTATCGTGATTGCCGTCACGTCTGCAATTAGTACAGTGTCCGCTGGCAAACGGCTCTGGTTATACGTCGATGCGTACGGCCTCACACTCAGCCGTTCCTGGGGAATGCAGTTCCTCGTACTGATCATCCTCCTCTTCGTGCTGCTCGTCGTGAGCCTCGTGAGGCGCTGGAACATCCATCAACTGATTACAGCCGGAAGCACGCTCACGCTCGGGCTACTTTCGATTACACTCCTCATCAATCACGAAGGATTTGTCGCAAACTATAACCTCTCGCGCCACGCCGCCCAAAAAGGACCTGAGCTCGATCTCAACTATCTCGTACATGGCTTGAGCCGTGATGCGGTCCCAGCAATCGCTGAGGCGCTTGGACGGACCGACTGGAACCCCGCGCGCGTAAATCTCCCTATGCCCTATCTCAGCGATGTCTGGGATGCAACGCGGCAGACGTGGGTCCCTCAAAAGCAGCCTACATCTCAAGGTGCTCGCGAACGGGTCTACGACTACTGGAAGAACTCCTTGCTTCCTGAGCTGAAGAACTATGAAGCGCGGCAGCTCACACTGTCCGATCTCCAAGCGGAACGCATCATCGAAGGACTAGAAATCGCAAAATAGCAATCTGTTCAGCGCTTGCCAGAACAAACACGCCCAGAGAGGCGTGTTTGTTTTTGAATCCCTCTCACCCAAGTGTTTTGTTCTTGCTTAACAAAAAATGTGATACATTATCCACACTTCATCCACAGATTTGACAGTTATCAACAAGGCTGAAATCATCCAGTCCATTCACTCTTTGTCTGTTCTCTTCTTTCACTTTCCACTCGTCTCTTATGGATCACCAAACGACCTGGCAATCCGCCCTCGGGGAACTCGAGCTCACCCTTTCAAAGGCGAATTTCACAACGTGGTTCAAGGATACCTTTATTAGTTCGTTAGAGAACGGAAAAGCGGTTATTGCTGTTCCTAACGCCTTTACCAAAGCTTGGTTCGAAAAGAAATATCATGAAGCGATCGTAAAAGCGCTTCGTTCAGCGACGAATCATGGCGTCCGCGAAGTAAGCTACCGCGTAGAGGTTAAAAACACGACTGTTTTGCCGATCGAACACATCACCCAAGAAGCCATGGCGGAGTATGTTCCCGCTATGGCCGAACAGCAGGGCATCACAAACATCGATCCAAACAATCCAAGCGATGCACACCAGACAGATATTGGTTTGAATCCTCGCTATTTGTTTCAACAGTTCATCGTCGGAAAGAGTAATGAGCTCGCACATGCTGCTTCGATGGCGGTTGCGGCCAAGCCTGGCCAAGTCTACAACCCACTCTTCCTCTACGGCGGCGCCGGGATGGGTAAAACCCACTTGCTTCAAGCGATTGGCCACCATTTGCTCAGCACCCAGCCACAGCTCAAGATTGTGTACGTCACTTGTGAGCGTTTCACTAATGAATTCATTCAAGCGGTTCGCAGTGGGCGCGCCGGTGAGTTCAAAGATCAGTATCGTACCGCCGACGTTCTGCTTATCGATGACATTCAGTTCTTGACCGGCAAAGAGCAGACCCAAGAAGAGTTTTTTCACACCTTCAACACGCTGCACCAAAACAACAAGCAGATCATCATCGCCTCAGATCGCCCACCAAAAGACATTCAGACCCTCGAGAGCCGTCTTCAATCTCGTTTTGAATGGGGTATGATGGCCGACATTTCAAAACCCGACTTTGAAACACGCGTCGCTATTCTTCAGGCGAAGTCACGCGAAAAACAGTACGCGCTCAGCACTGATTTGCTCCATTTGATCGCCGGCGCCATTCAGTCGAACGTGCGTGAACTCGAGGGTGCGCTCAACAAAATCATCGCCTACCACCAGTTCAAGAACCTCCTACCAAGCGTCGAATCGGTCCAGACACTCCTTCAAAGCTTCGGTCCAACCATCGCCAAGCGGACCGTAACGCCACGCAGCTTGATCGAGATCGTCACCGCCTACTACGACATCCGCCTGGACGACATTCTCGGCAAGAGCCGCGAACAACGCTTCGCCCTCCCACGCCAAATTGCAATGTACCTACTCCGTGAAGAAACAAAGTGCTCGTACCCTTCGATCGGTCACCATATCGGCGGTCGCGACCACACCACCGCGATGCATGCCTGCGACAAGATTGGTGGACTTGTGAAGACAGACGAACAACTAAAAAGAGATCTTGGAGTGATTCGGGAGAGGCTTTACTCAACAAGCAACGCATAACAGAAAAAGAGACCCTGAGGTCTCTTTTTCAATTTCAATTCCGCTCCTGACTTATCCCCCGTTTCATCCCCATACCTGTGCGACCCGTGGATATCTTTCTCCCCACCCTCCTCACAGCTTCTCCCTCTTTTTCCCCAGCACCCTCCCCAGCCTGTGCGCATGTTCACAGCTATGCGCACAACCCAGTGGATTCGCTGGGGGTATCGGAGGGACAAGTTCGCCCTCCCTCATCCGTCCCCAACTCTCCGCAGCGGCTCCCCAGACTTCTCCCCAGAGACTCCGGATAAGTGTTCATTCTTTTTCCGCATGGTTAAGCCTTCGTTTGAGTTCCCCACACAGTCCACAGACCTTACTATTACTATCATTGTCTTATATACTCTCTAACCCTAAGATAACCGACATATGGTTTGTACCTGCACTCAAGAGAATCTCCTCCAAGGACTCTCACTCGTCGGACACATCGCGGGCAAGAACGCGAACCTTCCGATTCTCGCCAACGTCCTGATCCAAGCCGAAGGGGGTCAGCTACGAATCTCGACCACCAACCTCGAGATGGCGATTTCGGTCATCGTTCGAGGACGCGTTGATCAACCTGGCGAATACACTGTCCCGGCAAAGCTCTTTCAGGAGTACGTTTCTCTTTTAGGTGAAGGGAAGGTTGAGCTTAGTCTCACGAATGACGGACTGGAAATCAAGGCGGATGGAAAGGTTACGAACATTAAAGGGATTGCCGCTACCGAATTCCCACTTATCCCGAAGTTAACCAAGGGCGGCGCGTACCAGATGGAAGCCGAGCCTTTACGCCAAGCCTTGCAGCAAGTTGCCTTCGCGGTCTCAACGTCTGATTCTCGGCCCGAGCTCGCGGGTGTCGCATGTTACTTCCATACCGCCGGAGGACGCGACACGTTAATGCTGGCCTCAACTGACTCGTATCGGTTGTCTGAACGTAAATTGAGTTTGGTGACCGGTGGAAACCAGGCGGAAGCGAAATGCATTGTGCCGGCTCGTGCGGTGCAAGAGATCGCGCGCATTTTGGCGAGCTACAAAGACGATGTCGCGATGCCAGAAAAGATCGATTGGGCGATGGCCGAGAATCAGTTGGCGATTTCGTTTGGATCGGTGGAGCTCGTTTCTCGTTTGATTGAAGGTTCCTTTCCTGACTATAAGCGCATCATTCCAACCCAGTTCCGTACGCATTGCCGAGTGAAACGCACGGAATTGATGCGGGCGATCCGTGCTTCTTCGTTGTTCTCACGCCAAGGAATCTACGATGTAAAATTCGAGATGACGACCGATGGTGCGCTGACCGTTTCTTCTTCAGACACGGGAACCGGTGCGCACCGTGCGACACTTCAAGCTGTTGTTGAGGGGGAGACGAACAAGGTGACGCTTAATTTTAAGTATGTAAACGACGGTCTAGCAGCGATGGACACCGATCAGGTCACATTGAGCGTCATCGACTCGATGAATGCCGTGGTGGTCCGTCCAGAGGGCCGAGAGGGCTTTCAATATATTGTGATGCCTATTCGCCAATAGCACGAAGAGCGAACGGACGCATTTTTGAGAGAAATGAAGCCGGGCCCGGAAGGAACGAGTGTATCTCGTCCTCCGGGCCCGTTTGAGCTTCGCTTCGGATCACTACCGATCGGCGACCGGCGCGCGGCCAGCGTCGGCGGGCGTGAGACCGGCGCGCTGCAGGCAGCTCGTCTCGGTCTCGTCGTTGTTGCAGCACCGGGCCTGGCTCTGGCCATTCCCGGCGTCCGTGCCCACGAGGCAGAGGATGTACTGATCTTCACCGCAGCTCGGGGACTGGATGCGTCCCCCGTCCACGGTGCAGCGCGTGCGGATCTGGCCGCCGCCGACCGGGTCGACGGGCGCACAGGCGCCGAGGGCGATGAGGAAGACGAGCGGAATCAATCGTGAGAACTTCATCGAAAACTCCTTCCGAGCAGTCGGCTCAGAGATGTGGACACAGTGGACGAAGAGGGATGAGGCGTTGACTGATCAGTCGCTGCCGAAAGTGATCTGGATTGTGAACGGGCTCTAAAACCCGATGTACGAAGCGAAGAGAGAGTGCGAATCCCGTAGTTTAAGCGTTTTTCGCGCAGACGGGACCGCTTAGTATGCCAAAATCCCAGAAAAAGTCAATCTTCTGGGATCAATCGGCTCTTTTGTTGTCTTTTTAGAAGGGGGCGGTTCCGCTGGTATTCCAGAGTGCATCGATTGTTGTGACGCCGGTATCCGTTGGTGGAGGAAGTGATTGAGGGGTTGCGACCAGGTAGTTGATCGCAATGCTTGCCTCTCCTCGGTTACCGACATCATCGATTGCAACGATTGTGAGTGTGTGTCGCCCAGCGACGAGTTCTTGTGGAAGAATGACGCTAAAGCTGGCAGCGTTTGCGGTTCCAATGGTCTGGCCATTTAGAACGACCTCATACATTTGGATGATCCGTTGAGTTGTCGCAGAAACCTGAACCGGCAAAATCCGCGTATTGATTGTCTCTTCTGTGTTTGGGGCAAGAATTGTGACGACGGGTTGCATCTCTGGTGTATGTTGATCATCCACTTCCGTTGGGATAGGGCCAAACTGCGTGCTGCTTGCGTTGCTTGCCCAGAGTTGAACCGCCTTCTCCCAGTTCTCAAACTGAGGATCTTGGGCAGGGTTGCTGGGATTCGCACCGAGCGGATCTTCTTTATCGATGTAATACAGAATCTCGTGCGGAATGTAGTACGTTCGTTCTTCGACGAGCTCAGGCGAAGTC
This sequence comes from uncultured Gammaproteobacteria bacterium, assembly GCA_964600845.1. Classification (GTDB taxonomy): domain Bacteria; phylum Patescibacteriota; class Patescibacteriia; order 2-12-FULL-60-25; family 2-12-FULL-60-25; genus JAGOTP01. Next base: position 29,254 of record CAZRJW010000011.1, read on the forward strand.
TGTTCGGTTGCTAATTTCCCGCTCGCTTTCACAACCCGTACTTTCTGCATGAAGGCCGTTCCAAGAAGGGCGGGCTTATCGGTTGCGGGTGCCTCCGGAGTCTTGAAGCGTTCGATCGGCATCGTCTTCATGACCTGCTTCATGTATCCACCCCAAATAGGCGCAGCGATAACGGAACCGTCCGCTCCCCGACTCATCTCTTTGCCGTCACTATTTCCAACCCAGACAACGGTTGCAAGGTTTGGGGTGAATCCAACCGTCCAGGCATCGTTAAAGTTATTGGTCGTTCCTGTTTTCGCGGCGACGGGGCGATCTGGCAATGTAAGAAAGCCACGGGCGGCCGGACTGAAGACCATGGCACGCGCTTGGTTGTCGCTCATCACATCGGCCAATAAGCGAGCTGCTTGTGAGTCGATGACGCGTTCCCCCTCACTCGGCTTCCATTCTTGCAATACGACTCCGTCGTGATCCTCAACGCGCAGGATGGATGTCGTTGGCATCTTCACGCCATCGTTTCCAAACGCCGCGAACGCCGACGCGTGTTCGATCGGTCGAATTTCTCCACCGCCCAGGGCTAGGGACAGGCCGAAGCGACTTCGATCACGTAAAGTGGTGTAGCCTAATCGTTCCGCGAAATCGAGTGTACGGCTAAGTCCAACTAAATAAAGTGTTTTTACAGCCGGTGTATTCAAGGAATTCTGTAGAGCGGAGCGCAGCGTGAGTGGTCCATGCTGTTTGAAATCGTAGTTACGAGGGCTGTAGTTTCCGCTATCGGAACGGAAGACGGTATCCACATCCCAAATCATCGTCTGAGGAAGATAGCCACGTGAGAATGCGAGCCCGTAAACGATGGGTTTGAAGCTCGAACCTGGTTGGCGCGGACGAAGCGTGACGTTCACCTGCCCATCGATGGCATCATCGTAGAAATCTTTTGATCCAACCATGGCGAGCACCTGTCCGGTTTTTGGGTCGAGGGAAATGAGCGCTGCATTTGTAAACTTGTAGGCCTTTCCGCGCGCCTCTACCCCCTTAATAACTTCTTGTTCAGCAACCTGTTGTTTGTCCCAATCCAAGCTCGTGATCACGCGAAGACCGCCTTCTTCTGTTCGTTTCAAGCCGTAAGTTTCGACCAGTTGTGAGCGAACATCCATGACGAAGTGTGGCGCTTTGATTGCGCTGTATGTTTTTGGTTTGAGTTTGTCGAGCGTAGGAATTTTCTTTGCGGCGTCCGCTTCTTCTTTGGTGACGTAGCCTTCTTCCGCCATGACGTCCAAAATATAATGCTGACGTACAACTAATCGAGGTCGGTTGTCGCCGCGTGTTCCGGTTCCATAGGGGGAATAGAGATCGGGCGCCTGAGGGATGGCAGCGAGAAGGGCCGCTTCATCTAAGGTGAGGTCTTTCGCCGTCTTGCCGAAGTAGCTTTGGGACGCAGACTCAATTCCATAGATGGTTGAGCCATAGGGGATCTCGTTCAAGTACAGCTGTAAGATCTTATCCTTCGAAAAGGTCCGTTCAATTTGAAGTGCAAGTACGAATTCCTTTGCTTTACGCATCAAGGAGCGCTCGTTTGTTAAAATGGCATTTTTTACGAGCTGCTGGGTGAGGGTGGATGTCCCCTTTACCCGAGTCTGTGTAAGGACGCTCATCCCAAGCGCGCGTACGAGCCCTTTCCAATAGACCCCATGATGTTTGTAGAAGCTTCGATCTTCAATCGAGATCGTTGCATGCTGCATGGTGAGAGGAATGTCTTCGATTTTTGCGAGCGTACGCTTTTCATCGCCATGGAGCTCATACAAAAGCTGTTTTCCAGTGCGATCAAAGATTTTTGTTGATTGAGGGACTTCACGTGTCGATAATGTGTCCGGATTTGGGAGATCGCGACTCACCCAGGCTAAGAAAATGGTGAAACAGAAGATCCCAACCGCCCCCAATCCGACGCAGACGAGAGCCGCTTTCTTCAAAAAGCGAAAAATCCGACCTTTCCGATCTCGGGGAGCCGGTTGGGGCGTCATTTTTGACGGTCGACGCAACAGTGAGCTAATACGAGAAAGGTACATAGGTAGTAATTTGGCTTGATTAAGCGTAAAAACAGTGTACTTCCGTTGACAAAAACCTGCAAATATGATATGGTGTTGTCCTCCAAGAGCCCGAACAGGGCTTTTGTTGTATCCAGACTATGAACTCAACTGCTTCGTCCGATGGTGGTAAACGTCCTCTTAATCAGGTCGTTTTATCAGCTGTGTTTGCTCTTTCTCTCGTTATTACCCCTGTTCGGACGGTTCGAGCTCAGGCTGTCCCTGAGGTAGGGGCGGAGATCGCGACAGAGATTGTAGCAAGCTCAGAAGTAACGGAGCTTTTAGAAGAATCTGACATGCGTTCAGAGATCGGTGAGTCAGCAGTGCTTGAAGTCATTCCCGTGGAACGACAGCCAGCGCTAAAGGTCTATACGATTAGTATGACCGCTTACAACTCTGAGCCAGGTCAGACGGACAGCACGCCGTTTACCACGGCTGACGGTTCGCAGGTGCGTGATGGGATTCTCGCAGCAAACTTCTTGCCCTTCAATACAAAAGTACGTATTCCAGAGCTCTTTGGAGACCGTATTTTTGAAGTGCACGACCGCATGAACCCTCGCTATACCTTGCGCGCCGACGTCTGGATGCTCAACAAAGCCGATGCTCGTAAATTTGGGCTCAAACGCAATGTTAAAATCGAAGTCATCGAAATGGGTGACAACGGCGATACTCAATGGAAGCGCATCGCTCAAGAAAACGCCCTAAAGCGCGCCATGAAGACCGCCGCCCTCAAAACAAAGCTCGCAAAATAACAGAAAAAGCCCTCCAATCGGAGGGCTTTTTCGTTCCCTTCCCTCCGCCCCCTCCCCCGCTTCACGAACCCCCCGCTCTTTGCTACTATCCCAGCGCGTTTGCACCCTTGCGTAGCGTAGCGAAGTTGTCGGTCTACGAGCGAAGCGAGTAAGCGGAGGCATTGCGCAGACCGTAGTGAGTTCGTCAGCAGACGGACGAACGGATGGTCAGCGCAATAAGCCGAGCAAGCAAGGCGTGGTGGCCAAGTGGTAAGGCGGGGGTCTGCAAAACCCCTATTCGCGGGTTCGATTCCCGCCCACGCCTCCAAGAAAAGAACCCTCGAAAGAGGGTTCTTTTTGTGTTAGTTCATGCTACGCTCTTCCACATGTCTTCCTCTCGCCGCCTCTTCATCTTGGATGCCAACGCGCTCCTTCATCGTGCCTGGCATGCGCTCCCTCCGCTGACCTCGCCTTCAGGTCAAATTGTGAATGCGGTTTATGGAGTTGTGAACGTCATGCTCAAGTTGATGGAGGAGCAAAAACCAGATGCCTTTGTGGCGTGTTGGGATACGAAAGCCCCCACCTTCCGTCACGAGGCCTTCAAAGAATATAAGGCGCAACGAACGAAGCAACCAGACGAACTGTATGCGCAGATTCCGCTTATTCAACGAGCGCTCACACTCCTTGGGATCGAATCTTTTTCCTTGGATGGGTATGAAGCGGACGACTTGATCGGAACGATTGCAGTGGGAGCGGCGAAGGATGGTTGGGATGTGACGATTGTGACCGGCGATCGTGATGCGCTGCAATTGATTGGCTCGCATGTTTCCGTATTGACCTTCAAAAAAGGGGTGAGCGAAACACTGCTCTACGATGAGAAGATGTTACACGAAGTATTCGGTCTGACACCGGAACAATTTTTGGAATATAAGATTTTGCGCGGAGACCCGTCGGATAATATTCCAGGGGTAAAAGGGATCGGCGAGAAGGGCGCGACGGAATTATTACAGTCATTTGAATCGCTGGAAGGGATTATAAAAGCAGCACATGATCCTGCCTCGAAGATGGGTGTATCGATTCGGCAAAAATTGCTCGGAGCGGAATCGGAGTTACCGGGACTGCGCGATCTCGTAACGATTCGTGTTGATGTTCCTTTTTCGTGGTCACTCGACCTGCTGGCCGAGCGACCGCTGGATGCCGAAGCGTGGCGCTCTTTCCTTCAGGAGATGGGGTTTAATACATTATTGAAGCGTTCATTTGGAAAAAGTGAAGGGAGTAAAAAAGGAGGTGTCGTAGAAACGGCGTCGGAGGAAGAATCAACGGCAGTGAAAGGAACGACCGGAAAGAGTAAGCGGACACAAGGAGCATTCACCTCCTCTATTTTAGTGGAAGAGATTGCAAAAGATGGAGCCGATGCAGTGATGAAGCTCTCTAAGTTAGCGGCGGCATCAGAGCTCATTGTGATGGTCCTTGAAGAAGCGCCCGACTCATTGTTCGGAAACGAAGCCTACGGAATCGCGATCGCTGATCGTGAGCGCTGTATCGTATTACGTCAGACGGAACTAAAATCATCCGCCGTTCAAGCAGCGCTGGATGAATTATTTTCAAGCGATACACGATTAATCGCGCATGATGCGAAGGCCGC
>CAZRJW010000012.1:0-31923 GCA_964600845.1 uncultured Gammaproteobacteria bacterium
AATACGAGTTATCTAGGCGCGGACACCATTCAAGCCTTGCCCGATATCGACTTTGATTACGATACAGAAACCCTTGCTGACCTAACCATCCCTGGCAGCGTTGCCGTTGCTCCTCAAATGGATGGAACGCCTGCCGAAGACGCTCTTCCTGAAGAAGACACCTCAGCCATCGTCGTCGCTCCTCGAAGCGAAACAGAGAACTACACCGTTCAATCTGGCGATGCTGTCGCCACCATCGCCCGTCGTTTTGGCGTCGATGTAATCACCATCGTTCGCGCGAACAATCTTTCCCGCGGCGCAGCGATTAAGCCGGGTGATATCCTCCGCATTCCAGCTGCTTCCGGCATCTTGCACACCGTCAAACGAGGAGAAACCGTTGGGCAGCTCGCAAGCAAGTACAAGGTTGCTGCCAACGCCATCACCCAAGCGAATAATGGAAGTTCGACGCTCGTTCCAGGGAAAGAGGTGTTGATTCCTGGTGGAAGTCCACTCAGCGTTGTCGCCATCACCATTCCAAAACCAGCTACCACGCGCGTAACAACCGCCCAAGGCACCGTTCGCCGTGACATCCCTCTTGCTCGCATTAAGAACAAGGCCGTGGACGTCTATCAGGAACTCGTAAATACCCCTGAAGACCAACGCGCAAAACCAGAAGATAAGGAAGAAACGCTCGTCAAGAAGGTTGCAAAACTTCTCTGGCCAACAGACTTACGCGTCATCAACCAGTACTATGGGTGGAACCACACCGGTATCGACGTAGATGGAGATTACGCGAACGCCATCTACGCCTCCGAAGCGGGCGTTGTTCAACAGGCCGGCTGGAACAATGGTGGATACGGTCTTCAGATCGTAATCGATCATAGCAACGGATTCCGCACCCGCTACGCGCACGCCTCAAAACTCTTCGTAAAAGCTGGCGATACCGTCAAACGTGGCCAAGTGATCGCCATGGTCGGTACCACAGGTCGCTCAACTGGTACGCACTTGCACTACGAAGTCTACTTGAACGGAAAACGAGTCAACCCACTCACCTACGCGCGCTAATACTAAAACCCCGGCCAGAGCCGGGGTTTTATGTATCTCTCACGTTAAACGGACTTAGCACACCGACACGCTGGATAGCGAAATAGGCTACTCAATTTTTAGCTCAATCAAGGGAAAGTGCTCTTGGAGCTTCTTGTACCTCTCCACCCTTCCTTCAACCCCTGGCCCCCAATGGGTAGTCAACGTCACGGGTTTTTTCCCCTGAAGAATATCTCGCACCTGTGCTTGCCACACTTCGTTAAATCCGAACATCAGCTCACTCAAGCCTGCCGTTCCACACCCAAATCGTCGCTGCGTCGCCGATTCAAGCTGTGCGCGCCAATCCCCTTCTTGAAGGTATGCTCGAAAAAGATCTTGCTCAGAGAATCCCACCTCCATCTGGAAGAGCTGTGTAAGGTAGAGGAATCCATCCAGATACATATCCAATCCCTTGCCTACTGCTTGTCGCCGAGCATTTTTCGGAGAGGTCACCATTTCTCCCATGACCGTAACCCCTTCGTTCAGCCATTGGCTTCCAGAGCCTTCCTGCCCTTCTCCTTCAAACGTTGATACTTTTTGAAGGAAGCCTACTTTCTCTGACCCTGGCTGATGTGATATCGCGTGAAAATGTTCATGATCCATGACTACCGTCGGATTACTCGCCTGAACCGTGATGCTATTTACATCGCCATCGAACTCAGCCGACCAAGAGATCGGAAACTCCTTCCTATTCACCGGTCCAAGAATATGATCCGTAACGAAGACGGGCACTTTCCTCACATCTTGAAGAGGAGTTAGGCGCTGCTCCTGCAGCCACTCATCAAGTTTTTTTAGCATCTGTGGTCGATAGTGACGAAATTTCTCGACCCCTTGTCGATACCTCTCAACATGCGCGTCCAAAGCCTCTTTCCATCGCTCAGTAGGAGCCGTGGGTGGAAGGCTAAGTGACTTTAGTTTTTGCGCGAGAATACTCGGATCCTCAATCGCCTGAAGATACACCATCACACCGTCTCGTAGCTCACGTGCGGACTTTTTTTCCAGGAACGAGTGAACCCCCGGCATCTGCCAGTATTCTTTTTGTGGCTCAGTTAGTGGTGCTTCAGTGCGAGGAAGCGGACGATCAGATTTGGACATAAGAAAAGAAAGGGCCCTGAGGAGCTGGTCTGCTTTGATTTTATCACACCGTTCCAACATACTGACTCAACCACTCCCCCTCTTCCTATGCCCAGCATGCAGTTCCACCCCCAAGCAGTCTTTCATGAACAAGCGGAACGGGTCCTTTCGGAAGAGGTTCCGTTGTTACAGCTCCTCCTCCCCTGGGCAGACATCCAGCACATCGGGAGCACCGCGATTCCTGGAACGATCACAAAAGGCGATATGGATCTTGTGGTTCGTGTTCCAAAAGAAAAATTCGCCAAATCCCGTGACCAGCTCAACTCGATCTATGATATTCACCAACCCGAGAACTGGTCGAGCACTTTCGTGAGCTTCAAAGACGATCGAAAGGCGCTTCCGCTTGGAATCCAACTTACGATCCTACACGGGGAAGATGATGTATTCATCCGTTTCAGAGACCAACTCAGAACAGATCCGCAGCTACTCGCGGAGTACAATGAGCTCAAAGAGAATTGCCAGAATCAATCAGCGGAATTCTATCTAGAAAAGAAGGGTGCATTCTTTGAAAGCTGGATGAAGCGGTAGGTTCTAGAAACTGCGAATACTGCGTAAAAACGACGAGACCCCACAGGCGAGTTCGCCGTTGTGGGGTCTTGTGCTTCAAGAAAGAACCCACCTACCGTTCGCCCGACAAGATCATCGTCACCTCCTTGATGAAGTCTTCGTAGTCGAACCGGTGTAGCGGGCTCGACTGACACCACTCGACCACCCGCTCTGCATCGTGTGCGGGGTACGGACAGCGCATGTTGTACCTGTCCAGTGCGAATTGAATGGCCTGCTCCACTACGGCTGAGCCGTAACGCCTCCAGCTCTGAAGCACATCTGACCGTTCGTGCTGATCAACAGCTCTCCTCCCAAAGGAAAAATTAGCTCGGTTCTGTCGCATCTGAGCAGCCTCACGTTTCTCCTGTACAGCAGCTTCCGCACACTCACGGCAGAGAGCCGCATCGACGACCTTCGGCGGAACGAGGTCGACCCAAGCCGTCTTACACCCTGGGCAGTCCTTGGTCAGGTATACGACCTGGCCAGGAAGAGCTGGAAGCGGTTGAAGATGTGCGTAGCGCACATCGTCTGCCCCCTGAAAGCAAACGTCGCGCTCACCTCCCACGAAGCAAACCCGGATGCTCACGACGCTCAGGTCGATGAATAGGCCTTCAAAGCGCGCCTTACGTTTCGGCTTCTCCTTCCCACACATGTGCCGGGGCAGCTCATGCGTCAAGAAATGCCTCAACTGAGCTCTGATCGACGGTCCCGGCTTAAGCTGCAAACGCAGCGTGCCGGCGTCATCGTAGGTGAGTCCCCTTTCTCCCCGTAGCCTCTCTTCTACGAGCGGCAGAGCGACACTCAAAACCAAACCTTCGATCGCTACCATCGACACCTCCTGGGTTGAATGATGGAAACGGCTAGAGCTTAGAGGAGCGCTCCCTGTTTTTCAAGCGTTATCGTAAAATACTCTCTCGCTGTGAGCAAAAATCGTTCTTCGAATCTTTTATTCCCCGTCCTCATGGAAGCTCGATCTTCTGTGCGGTGATCTGTGGGAAGGCCGTACCCGCGAGCTGCGCCTGAAAATCTGTGATCGCAATCCCTAAGCCCGTCGCGACACCATTTTGTTTGAGGTAAAGCGTGACGTGTGCCGCAGGGCGCCCGAGCTCTAGACCCAAACCTCGCATCCGTTCGTAGAATTCTGCGAGACCCGGCATGTCGATCCCAAGCACGATCGTGGATTCTGATTCAAACGCGGCGCGTCCCGTTTGTGAGATAACCGCCTCTTGGTCGTAGTCGAGATTCTGAATGAGCGTAGCTCCCGCCGAGCTAGGAGAAAAACTGAAATCCATCCCAGATAAAATCGCATTTATTTCTTGCACCAAATTCTGCCCCGCTTCGGCTTCTTCATCAATTCTCTTTTTCAACAACTGGCGTGTTCCAAATCCTAAAAGGGTTACATGAAATTCCTTTTTTCGCGCAAACTCTTCCCCCTCGATCGATACGGTTGGCGGCAAATTGAACAACCCCTCCAACTGAGCGGTGATTGGCAAAATATAGGTCCCGTCTTTTGCGCTTCCATCTTGAACGAGCTCTCGGCGTGACGCTGGGATTTGGCAGAGAAATTGTTTTGGCTCGGTTTCTACTACCGCAGGCACCCTTGTACCGTCTGGGTTGAATTTGAAATCGTTCATAGGTTCATCCCGTACGATAACACGCGCACTGTGGAGCGCCGAGGCTTTTCAATTTCCCTATTTTTGACATTTCATTATTTTTTCGTCAGAATACACCGTTCTTTCGCCTCACGTGAGATTCGCTCCCACTCAAAGACACATCGCCCACAATGTAGGAGGATTCGATGAAGCATTGGATTTGTTTCCTGGGGCTCTTGATGACGGTGCTCGTGAGCGCCTGCCAAACGAGCACCGAGCCGATCCCCTCAACCGATTCCGGCGGAGACACAGGTTTTGATGCTGTCACGGTATTCGATACGTCCGTGGATGCAGGATCGCCGATCGATGCACAGATCGGCGTTGACCGGCGTCTCGAGCCCCATGGGCTCAGTGACTACATCACTGCTTCGGAGTTCGAGACCCTGTTCCCGCATCGCAACGAGACGGCATGCACGGGGTCCCTGTTCACCTATGCAGCCTTCACCGAGGCTGCGCGGGCATTCCCGGCATTTCTGACAGAAGGAACGGACGAGCAGCGCCGGCGCGAGCTGGCGAGCTTCCTCGCGAACATCTCCCACGAGACGACGGGTGGTTGGGCAACCGCCCCGGGAGGCCCTGAAGCGTGGGGCCTCTGCTTCCGCGAAGAGGTTGGCTGTGATCGCGCACCACCGACGTCCTGTCAGTACTGCGTCGCCGTGCCCGAGTGGCCCTGCGCAACCGGTGCGCGGTACTACGGACGAGGTCCGATGCAGCTCAGCTACAACTACAACTACGGACCCGCTGGACGGGCCCTCGGCGTCGATCTGCTCGCTCACCCTGAGCTTGTAGCCATGGACGGCGTCCTCGCATTCAAAACCGCTCTGTGGTTCTGGATGACCCCGCAATCGCCCAAACCCTCGTGCCACGACGTCATGGTCGGTCGGTGGACACCCGACGCGCGAGACATCGCCGCCGGTCGTCGTCCCGGCTTCGGGGCAACGATCAACATCATCAACGGAGGCGTTGAGTGCAGCTATGCGCTCGATACCCCGCCACGTGAAGCGCCCCGCAACGTGCAAGACCGCCTGCGCTTCTACACGCACTTCACTCAACGCCTCGGCGTCTCGCCCGGGGACAACGTCGAGTGCGGCACGATGGCGCACTACTAGCCAAGAAAGGAGCACAAAACAAAGCCGCCCCTAGCAACTACGCTAGGGGCGGTCTCTCGTTTCTCTTATTTTCTCTGCTTCAAAAACCGTGGCGACATGAGTGGGAGTTGTTCCATCGTTTCAACGAAGGTTGTGAGGTCCGTATAGAGATGCGCCTGCATTCCCAAATCTTTTGCGGCTTTAATATTTGCTTCCGTATCATCCCAGAAGAGAATTTCTTTTCTTGGAATTTCACGCTTTGGATCAATGCGCTTGAGCAAGCGATCGAAGAACTGAGGATCTGGTTTTTTGCAGCCCAAGTCCGCCGATGAGAACAGGCCATTGAAGACGTACTTAAACTTCATCGTCTCGCGCATGTACTCGAGGCGATACTTTTCTTGGTTGGTCGCGAGATAGCATTTGATGCCTTTTGCTCGTAGACCCTCGATCGTTTCGATCACCTCATCGTTGACGGAATCCTCTGCCCTAAACCAATAGGTGAGGAGTTCGTCGACGCTCTTGGTCCAGTTCCAGTCCTTCAGGTAGGGCTGAATGACCACTTTTAGGTCTGCTTTCCCAACGAGCGTCTCTTGAAAAGGCCCGTCAAAGAAGGGCAACAGCGCCTCTGGTTTGGTCCCGAAGTCCCTTTCGAGATTCTCTGCGAACTTGTTCGAGGTGGTCACGACACCATCCGCGTCGAAGATCGCGAGTCGGACGTAGGCTTTCGAGATATTAGGCATAAACGGAACAATAGCAGAAAACGGGAAATATACCACTGTTTTTCTTTAAAGACCCCCGTGTTAGACTATCGTTCGATATGGGCCGAAAAATGGATCGTTTTCCTTCGCAGTCTCAAGGACACATGGACCAACCAACCACTCCAGGGGCGGAGCGGATTGGCGATCGCGATCTTCAGCCCGAATCGCTTACCCTAGCGCAGCAGGAAGCAGCCTCCCAAGCAGAAGTCCGACGCAGAGCGCGCGCCGAGGAGTTGGCTGATCTAGATCAAGGAATGATGGCTGAGTTTCAATCGACCCTAGCTGCTACAAAAGATCCGATGACGCGAACCCTTGCCGAGGCGAGCCCTGCACAAAATCCGTCGAAACCTGTCGCTCCAAAAGCCACCCTCAGCCCAGCGAAACGTATCTTGATGAGTATCTGGACCACGCTCTCGGGAGGATCGTAGTGCAGATTGATGGCACGGAACCAACCGTGTACACTCCTGAAAGCTATGAGTCACACTCCGTGTCGCCTCAAGCCATGGTGCTGCCTGGCACGTACCATTATTTATTCGCCCTGTCGGGGCTCTTTTTTTATCTAGAGGTATGACCCAACACACGTACATCGGTGAACCAAACGTCCCAGGATTTAGCCACGTGGTCAATTTGCTCCGTGGCTTTTTTCTTAAAAAGGGTTTCCTCGAAGTGCATACCCAAGATCGCTTGAGCATTCTGGCGGCGTGTGAAGATCCGACAACCGTTGCTTGCTTTCAATATGCCGGTGAAACTTGGCCACTCCCGCAGACTGGCCAGATGTGGCTCGAATATGAACTTCTGTCCCGCCCCGATGTGGCGGGTGTGTTTTGTGTAAGCACCAGCTACCGCCAAGAACCAAACCCGGTTCCAGGACGTCATCGGATCCTCTTCCCGATGTTCGAGTTTGAATCACGAGGAACACTAGATGACCTGCGTCTGCTCGAAGCGGAACTTCTTGAGCATCTTGGGTATGGCTCGCGCGATTCATTCCCCCACCTCGCCTATGCGGATGTTGCAAAACGGTACGGCGTGGAAGATGTAAGCCGCGTCGAAGAAGCGCGGATGCTCCAAGATGATGGGCGCGTGGCGTTTCTTGAATACTTTCCAGAATCGACGTCCCCTTTTTGGAACATGAAACGCGATGATGAAGGCCGCGCCCGCAAGATCGACGTTATCATCGACGGGATGGAGACGATTGGCAGCGCGGAACGATCAACGGATCCAGAGGATATGCGGAAACGTTTCTACACCATCAGCGAGGGAGGGTATGCGGGAAAACTGTTTGAGCTCTTTGGGAAAGAGCGAGTGGAACGCGAGTTGAATGACTTTTTAAAGCTCAACTTCTTTCCGCGCTATGGGGCTGGGATTGGGATGACGAGATTAGTGCAGTCGATGGCGAAGAACTAAGAACACGAGACACTACTAAATTTGAGGTCACAAATTGTGACCTCAAATTTGTTTATTTATCTGGCTTAAACCGTATTTCTTCTGCTTGAAATCACAAATTGTGATTTCAAGTTCATCGCCTCATTAGCCTTTAGCAGAAACCGAAAGTCACCCAGGAACTCGTCAGCCAGTATGCTACACTTTTGATACTTCTCGTCTTTATGTTGTTTTCTTTTTCGAAAAAAAGCCGCGTGTCACCCTTACGTCCCTACATCGGCGCGTTCGTGTGTTTTTGTTTTAGCGCCCTGTTCGGCTACCTCGCGTTCACACAGGATTCCCCGGCACAACTTTTTCCATTTACGGAAACAGCCATCGCCCTCTCGTGCTTCGCCTTGGGCATACTGGTCATCGTCCAGCCTGAACCCAAACCGTCATTGCGCGCGTCTGAGTTTCACGGAAATTTTGTTGGTATCATCGTGGGGGTATTCGCTTGCGTTCTTCTCGGAGGCGTTATTCTTGATGCGCAGACACAAGCGCTTGGTTGGCAGAGCACACCCGCGACGGTTACCGGACTCCCATTTATCCGCCTACCAAGACAACAACAGCAGTTCACGGTTCAGTATCAATACACCTGGCAGGACAGTCTTTTTAACGGAGCGACAACGGTTACCCCAAGCGCACTAGGAGATGAGCCTCGTATCACGATCCGTACACGCCGCTCCCTCTCTAGCCGACCACTCGAGGTAGGCGACCAGATCAAAATCAAGGTAAATCCCAAGCAGCCCGGCCAATCGATCTACCCTCAAACGCCGTCTTTTCTTATCTATCCTGCATTTCTCTTGTTTGCCGGAGTTGCCTGGAGCTGCTTCCGTCGCTTGCGGAATCCACCGAAGCTCGGGGAATTCAAGCCGTAAGACACGCCCCTTACGAAAGCTTCTGAAGTAATTCTTTGATGATTCCGTGGGTAAATAAGAGGACTCTCCGCGCCAAGACATCTTCTCGGCGATGACAGATATTCGTATCGTACAGCTTTAGATCGCCTTGCGTTGTCACAGCGACGTTTCCATAGTTTAGGTCTGGAAGAAACTGCTGATAGAACGCCGGTAGACGGTCTTTTTTGATCAAGCCTTCGATCTTGGGAAGGAGGGCTTCGAGCTGTGTACGTGCGCTCGTCTTTTGCTCGGCGCTTAAACCAGATAGATCCTGTTGATTCAGTTTTGCGATATCTAGGTGTGACGGAATCTTTTCTTGGAGCTCATAGATATTGAACTGACCATTCACATCTGGGGCCAAGAAAAACTCACTCTTCAAAACAGCCCCCGGCAGTGTGGCTTCCAGGTAGCTCATCAACTCTGCCTGACGACGCTTCAAGATGGTAACAACATCGATCTGTGTCAACGCAGCGGAATCATGAGTAGACAAAGGAAATGCCTTGCCCGAAGAGACTTCTTGTTCGAAGAAGGCAACGTCCGCTTCATCCGCCAACTCTTCCCACGGCGTAAAAGACTCGCCCTCCGGCTGTCGTTCAGCCCGTGAGCGATAGCGTTTCAAGACGTAGCCCCCTGGCTTATCCGCCAATCCAGGCATGCGCTCTAGAAAATGTGGCGGGATGGTATCCAAACTCACAACCTGCACAACCATTCCTTTTTCCGCCATCTCAGCGCTTTTGTAGGCTTGGCCAAACACGTCGGAGGCTAGGAATTCTTTCGCCATAGAATAGATGGCGTAATTCTAACATAGACAGGCCCTACGCTATCTCCTGTAGCCTCTGAACAACGAAAAAGGGATAGACCCGGCCGTAGCCCGTCTATCCCCTATCCTCCTTTCTGTAGATTGTCGACCTATCTTGCTTCTGTCAGAAGAGAAGCATCGGAATGTAGTTCTGTTCCTTGTAGAGGCGCATGACCCTCTGCTCCAGGTCTTTGGCGAGCCCCTTCACGAACAGCTTGCTCAGGGTCGAGCTGACACCCATCGGATCTACGCACCAGGCGTTATCCGAAGGACGCTGATACGTGAAATGATTCTTGCCCGCCTCCACAAAGACTTCCACGTAGTACACGATCGCCTTCTCGTAGCGCTCTCGACTCTTGCGCGTAGACTTCTGCACCTTCCCGTTATACGAATCTACCAGCTCTTCGATGAGATTCATCACGTCGCTCCTTGAACACAGATTCGATGTGTTCAAGAGAGAATACCATCTGTATCAAAGATTGTCAACATTTATTGACAGCAAATGCAAAAAGACGCTACACTCTGGCTATGGATCTGAAATCTGCGCTGGTCGATCTAGGGCTCGCAAAAAATGAGGCCGTGATCTATTTGGAGCTCCTCAAGCAAGGAACGACACAGGTCGGTCCACTGGTAAAAACCAGCAAATTACATCGTATGCTGGTATACACCGCTCTGGAACGACTAAAAGAGGCTGGTCTCGTCACGACAGCGAAAAAGAAGAACGTACATTTTTTTCAAGCGGTAAATCCAACGCGCTTGATCGAACAAACAAAACGTATTCAATCGTTAGCCGAATCGATCGTCCCCGACCTACAGCGACTTCAGTCACAGGTAAACGAGGCGGTTGCGGTCAAGACGTTCTTTGGGCGTGAGGGGTTAATAACCAATCTGACTGAGCTGGTGGAATCTGCCGCAAGGCAGCCTCAGCGTGAGATTTGTATTATGGGAGGCGCCGGTGGAGAGGGAAACGACCCTATCACCTATACGGAAGACTGGTACACAGAGTATGTACAGATGTGTAAAAAACAACAGATAAAAAAACGCCTGCTCGTGAACCCCGCGCACCGAGAAACATTCGCTGAACGCTATGAGGTTCATCCAAACAACAAGCTCCGTACGTTACCCGTCGGTTTTTCTCTGCCGATGTTTACCCGCATCACACGAGACATCGTTTCGATTGAAATCTACCAACCACAAATCACCGTGATCCAAATCCGTAATGAGATCGTCGCACAAAACTATCTTGATTCGTTTGAAACGCTGTGGAAGCTGGGGAAGTGAGCGAGAGCATGACTTAGACAAACTTCTTGATCATCTTTATAAGCGGAATAGTCTTCCCCGAAGGTAGCGGTGGAATCACCTCTGGCTCTTCGGTCGTCTCTTCAAACCCGAGTCGCTTATAGAAGGCGATGGAGTCTGCGTTGTAACTAGCCACACTCAAAACAATTGGTTTGTCGGTTCCAAACCAGGCAAAAGCCTTCTCCATGAGTTTCTTACCTATCCCCTGCCCTTGTTCTGTTGGCAGCACATAGAGTCCTCCAAGATAGTGTTCCTTCTCCTGCTTTTCTGCCACGCAATATCCAACAATCGTCTGATTCTTTCTTGTGATCCAGATCTGCTTTTGCTCTCCTTGTTTTTCGATTGTCCGCTTCCAAAATTCAATCTTTTTCTCACTCCCCAGTCCTTTTGCTGCAATGTCTTCTACGGTAATTCTAAGCGCTTCATTTGGATACGTTGCAAGCCAAGTATCCCGTTGAATCAGCGCGATCGCCGACGCGTCTTCTGGCTGTGCCAATTCCGTACAAAATTGCACCTGTTCTAAGGAAGATGATTCTCTTTTCATGGTCATTTGCTTACAGAGATCATAACCGAAGAATGCAAGTCTGTCGTTATAAAACAAAATCCCCTTGAGACCGCCACGTGTGTGGTGACCTCAAGGGGATTCCTGTCATGAGCCCGACAGGAGAGGGCGAGGGGGAAGGTACGACTACTCGTCGTGGAACAAGGGCAGGTGCCCGAGGTGGATGACGTCCTCGTGCTCCACGTCGCCCTCGGTGAAGACGGCCATGACGGCGACGAGTTCGGCCCCGACCTTCCGGAGCAGCTCCTCCAGGGAGCGCAGGCTGCCGCGAGTCGAGACGACGTCATCGACGAACGCGACCTTCTTGCCGCGCAGGCGTTCGGCGTCGACGCCGTTGAGGTGGTACTCCTGGATCTGCTCCGTCGTCATGCTCTGAACACCACCGACGGAGACGACGTCCCTCATGTAGAACCGCGTCTCCTTGCGGGCGACGACGGTCGGGAGCTGGGCCTGGTCGCCCATCACGTGGAGCAGTGCCTGAGCCTTGCCGTTGGGCATGATCAGGACCTGAACGCCGCTCGGGATGCGCCGCACGAGCTCGGTCCCCGCCGCTTTGGCGACCTCGTGGTCGCCCAGCATGTCGAAGACGGCGACCTGGAAGGGCTTGCCCGGCGGCCTCTCCACGGGGAGGTGGCGCACGACGCGCCCGATCTGAACACGATGCGTTTTCTCTTCCATCTTGATGAGTCTCCTTCTGCTTCTGTGAACTGCGTTGACTACTCCGGAGGAGCTACTCCTCCATCACGCTGACGGGACGGCAGACGTCCTTCGCCAGCTTGGCGGCGATGCTCAGGACCTTGAAGGGCCCCTTGCCGTCGACCGCGTACGCCGCCTCGGGACACGAATCCGAGATCCAGAACGAGTCGAAGACGGCGGTCCCGTTGAAGCGCTCGACGGCGCCGGGCTCGAAGTCCGCGTGGGTGACGAACCCGATCACCTTGCTCGCTCCCGCCGCGTGAATGCCCTCGGCGCAGGCGATGTTGGTCTTGCCCGAGCGGACCATGTCGTCGACGATGATCGCAACTCGACCGCGCACATCACCCTTCTTCAACGTCACCTCCACCGTCCCGTCCGACAGGCGCTTCTTGGCGCAGACCGCCGTCGGGTAGGCGCGCCCGCCCTTGGAGCCGTTGAAGTCCTGCTCGTAGCGCTTGTCCGCGCCATCGTCCGGGAAGACGTAGGTGACATCCTCCTCCAGACCGAGGTCCTGCACGTGCTGCTTCAGCACCGAGATTGCCGACCGCAGGAACGGGCGCAGTGACGAGGTGTAGAACCCCTTCACGGCGAGCGCATGCAGGTCGTACGTCACGAGCCGGTACGGACCGGGACTCGCGAGCGCGCACATGATGGTGGCGAACGTCTCGGCGTTCGGCACCTCACCCTCGCGGCTGGCCCGCTCACTGGCCGCCGACGAATCGTACGGCAGCAGGACCTGGAACCAGCGCGGGTCGAGCTTCACCAGAGCACCGAGAATGCAGAACTGGGAGTAGTAGGTGGCCTGCTCGGTGAACCCGAGCAGCAGCGAGACGCTCGACTCACGGAGCCGATCGATCCCGCCAGGAAAGCCGCCGATGAACAGGTTGGGCTGTCCGTTCGGGTGAGCCCTCCAGTCCACCTCCATCAGGTCGATGTCGTCCGGACGAGCCGCCTGGATCTTCCTCGCGAGCACCATCATGTGCGGTGCAGCCAACAGAACACGCCTCCTCATTGGAACTCTCCTCCTTGTGAAAGACCATCAATCCGTGCCGAACCCGCCAGCACCTATGCTGAGTGGTTCGGTGGGGATCCCATCTATTGTTGCCCGATGGGAGGGGAGGTGAAAGATCGTGGCTCTACAGGCCCCGCTTCGCCTTGAAGGCGTCGATGAGGGGCTCGTCGATGATCTTCCGCTCGTGCTGAGCGAAGAGGACGCGGAGGGCATCGAACAGGGCGCCGGGACGGGTCAGTTCGACCACACCAGCAGCGCTCCGTGTGACGCGTCCGAACCAATCGGCGTGATCGACCGGCTCCTCCGGGGTGCCGAGCATCTCTGCGATGAACTTTCCGCCCGTGATGGCGAAGTCGGTTTGTGCGGAGGCTGTCATGGCTCCTTGGGGCATCTCGAGCCCCTGTGACAGGTTGAGCGTCCTGCGGCCATCGACGGTCTGCATATAGGTCACACAGAGATCGATGTCGTGGGTGGCATCCAACCAATCTCGATCATCCGCGTCGTTGTCGACGAGAGTGATCACGCCGTTTTCCTGCGCGATCCATCCCTTGCGGGCGTGGGGCAGGAGAACCATGGAGTGCAGCAGGCGGGTCAGGCAGCAGCGGCTCATCTGGGCCGCCGACTGAAAGTTCCTCTTGCTGCCGCCCAAGCGAGGCTGCTCGGGGCCGGCGGAAGAAGCCGCGCAACCTACCGCGACCTGATCCTGCCAGCCGCGATACCCGAGGAAGTGCTCGAAGGGGTTGAGCTTCTTCTCGCTCTTGGAGGCGATGCCCCAGTCGTATCCGCCCTGCTTTTCCGCGGCTTCGATCGTCAGAATCATGATCGCGTGTTCCTTCCTGCTTGTGTGTTGTGAGGGTGGCTAATCCGGCTTGTTCAACCATCAAAGATTGCCTTCTTTGACGGGAGAACTTGCCGTAAATTAGCCATTTTGTCAAGCCTTTCGCCTCACTTCACTTCGGTCCCCCCATTCGACCGACGAGGGAGCTCACTCCCATAGAAAGGGGTCTCCTTCGTATCGGTCTGCACGCCGCACTCGGGGCAACGAAACGTGACGAAGTAGTCGGTCTCATCCCGACAGGAGCTAGACGTCTGATACAGATCAGCCTTCTCGACGAGCAGCTTGGCGCCGCACCCTCCTCCGCCATTACCGTTTCCCGTGCAGAGCAACTCCTTTGCCCAACCCTTCTGCGGACGACCCTTCTTCAGAACCTTCATGGCAAATCTCCTTGCAGGTTGTGAATGTGCGCGTGTTGAGATGAACTTCCTTCTCAACAAGACCATCATGCCCGGGTTCTTTTTATTTTCGTATAAATTTTCGTTGTTAGGGATTCCTTTTTTTGGTTTTTCGCTATACTATAAGGAAAGATGGTTTATTTTTTCTACGAAAATAATCGTAAATATGAAATTCGATACCTTCACTTCTGCCCAAAAAAAAGAAACTCATGAATTACTTGAACGTTTCGGGTTAGGAACGAAGGATCGCCTGGCCTATCTCACCCTCCTAGAGCTCGGTCAGACGACCGTAGGTCCGCTTGCCACGGCCATGGGTGTACCGGTTACGACTGCACAATCGGTCATTCAACGCCTCATCCACACAGGTCTCCTCGGGGTTACATCAAAAAAGTCACGCCACCTCTATCAGGCACACGATCCTCTCATTCTGAGACGCATCTTAGAACGTAATCTTCAGGAGCTCACCCAATCAATCCCCTTACTCCAAAGCCTCAAGGCTGAATCTGTAAGCCCTTCAAAAATTCGCATATATTACCGCGAACGAGCGACTGATATTTTCCATCGTGCCCTGATGACACAAAATAAACAGGTGTATGAGATTGTTTCAGCTCGTGATTTTCAAGACGTTCTGGGTGAAAAGTTCCATTTTTCACGGCGACGCATCGCGGCAAAGGTGCGCCTAAAAAGTCTGCGCGTCGAAGCGCATGAGATAAAGAAATATTCAGCCGCCATTCATACACGAGAAATGCGCGAAGCAAAATTCCTCCCACGCGAATTCACCTTTCGAGCTTCGATTCTGTTTTGGGATGACACGGTAGCATTCTTTACAACCAAAGATGAAGGTATCGCTTGGACCATCCAGAGCCCAGTCATACGCGAAATGTTTTATCAGCTGTTCGAGATGCTCTGGAGTTTAAGTCGAAAAATGGAGACGATCTAAAATAAAGCTCCTCATCATATGACGAAGAGCTTATCTTGCAAATACTGATGGAGTACCATGCAACACATGTCTAATGAACATCGCGACTCCACTACAACGAACGTAGAAGATCTTAGTAATGAACAAACCGTTCATCGTATTCTTGAATCAGGAAGTGACGAAGAGCTGGAGAGACTCCGGGAGCATGCTGCTACTCAGATGAATAAACCTGTGAGTAACGAGGAGATGCAGCGCTATCGAAAATTTGCACAACAAAGAAAAAGAATCATCGAAGAAAGTGATCGTGCCGCAGAAAAACGGAAGGCTACGAATCCTGATGCGGATGAGCTTGAACGTGCGATCGGCCTCTATCGAGAACGGTTAGAAATACAAGTGCGCGACGCAGTTTTTGCACTACGACAAAAAGGCTATTCTTCGTATGAATCTGGCTTCAGTGGGCTTGAACGTCAACAAATCACGTTCCATGATTCAGTTCCTGAACTCGTGACGCATACCTTCTCTGAAAAGCTCTTACAGGTATTTACCAAGTATGAAGCCGAACCATACTGTAAGGAAAATGCTGTGGGATTTAAGCTGAAGCAGTCTATTTCAGACGAAGCGCTTAAAGAGCTTTGGGATCTTCTCGTAGAAGAAATTCCTCCGCTTAAAACTGAACAAGCCCCAACAACGGTTAGAACGGCTCAGCGATTTCGCGAGGAGCAGAATACATAAATCACATACCAAAGGGTCGTTGTCATAAAAACCTACGAATCGATGTACCAATATATGAATACAGCAAACAAAATCTCCGCCTTTGAAGCGGAGATTTTGTATGGTGGACCCTAACGGGATCGAACCGTTGACCTCTTCCATGCCATGGAAGCGCTCTACCAGCTGAGCTAAGGGCCCGCAGGTCAGCGCGAGGCTGACCAATGACCACCCCGGCTCCAGGGCAAGCCCATGAAGAACGGTTAAGGTCGGGGAAACGGTATCAGATCACACAGAAGTATTCAAGAAAAACGGGTGTTTCAGCCTCCAAATACGGCTAATCGGTAGCGTTGCTCGCGTCGGGCTCGATCCAGCAGCTTCAGATCTCCATGCGCTTCTTTTAAGCGCTTCAACGTGGCGGCTGCGTGTTCTGGATAGAGATGCGCTTCGTGCGCCAAGGCCGTCCAGGCTTGCTCGGCCGCTTCCCATTCTGGAACGATTTGCGTTTTGCGAAGCGCCATCCAGTCAGCGAGGTCATCGAGTTCTGGCTGAGCTACCTGCACCGGCGTGTAGGCTTGTGGTACTGAAGGCTGAACGCGCGGCGAAACCTCCTCTTCAACCTGAGGTCGACGCTCACGTTTCACCGGATCTTCGACCTGAATTCCGCGAATCGTGAGCTCGGAGCGAATCATTTCAACGCGTAGCTGATGCGCGGGCTCAAGCTCATGTCGTTCACCCGCCGCCCGGCGGAACGCGACCCATTCGTGCCATTCATCCATGAGTTCACGATGATCTTTACTGCTCACTTCCAGCCGACGAATTGAGTTTTGAAGAATCTTGCGAATCGATTCGATCGCTTCTTGTTCGTGGATGAACTGTTCTTCCGTGAGTTCGTTCGCCCGCTCAACAAAACGATCGACGGTACGAACATAGGTACGAAGCAAGAGCTCGAGCTCATCTCGAAGCCCTTCCTGCTCTTCTAACAAGGTTTTTTGCCATGCTCGAATCTCGTCTGCTTGCGTATGCGTAGACGAAGCAGGGCGATCAAAGAGACGTTTCCAAGCGACGAGGAGAGAAGACATAGGTTAGCGGGTGGTACGACGTCTTACTGCGGGGCGTTTAGCGGGCGTAGAAGTAGCGGCGGTCGATGTCGTAGACGTTGCAATGATCGGAGCCACGGGGGTTAGCTGTGTAGCTCGCTTGCGTAAGACCTCTTTGAGCTGTGTTTGATAGACCGTTTCCTGAGGAGCGGCGGCGACCAAACGTTGCAACAAGAATGTCGCCTCATCCCAACGCTCGGCCTGAACCAGGGCCAAGGACAACTGCCACTGATAGTCTGACACGGTTGGGGCCGTTTGGACGAGATACTGGAGCACCGACACCGCTTTCTCAGGCGCCTGATTCCGACGATGCAGAAGCGCTAACGGCATGAGGAGCTCTGGTGAGGTTGGGTTTTGGCGAACGAGGGCTTCTAAGGTAGCGATCGCCTCGTTGGTTTTTCCGCCTTCAGCTTGCCAAGCCGCCTGCGCGTAGAGCGCGGGGAGATAATCGGACTTGCGACGGAGTGCTTCTGCGAGCGCTTCATCCGCTGCGCGCTTCGCCTGCGTTTCTCGCTCTAGCGCTTCTTCTTTCTCTCTCCCCTGTCCTTGTTCCACCCAACGGGCTTCTCGTGCCGCACGGGCCCGCTGAATGCCAAAGACGGCCAACGGGGAAGAAGGATCGGTCGGTCGCAGTTCGTCTAGCTTGGCAGCTAAGGCGAGCGCCGCGTCTTCTGCTTTAGGATCAGCCTCGGCGCGGAGACGAGCTACTTGAAGTGCGATTGAGACATGCTCTGGATCCCGTGGGTTGCGAGACATCGCAATACCGATCGCTTTATCCGCTCGATCAAGCCAAGCAAGGGCCTGGTCTGAGCGGGTGCGACTGAACAAAAGCGAGGCTTGCTCCACAGAGAGCTGCGCTTCTCGAGCAAAAGTAAAATCATCTGCACGATTCAAGCGTCGAGCGAGCGGCAAAGCGTAAGGTGCGGGCGAAACGAGAAGCTCCGCAGCCGCTGCACGCTGAAGTACAAAAACGGAGAGCCCTATGACACACAACGCACACGCGGTCACCGCTGCGCGCGTCGTCTTCGGATGTTCAGACCAAGGAATGAAAACTTTCGCGGGTCCAAAGACACGGGCTGCTAAGAAACCAGCGGACAACGCCAGTGCAAGCACGGGGAACACGCTCATCGGGTGAAGACTTGCGAACACCAACCCACTAACAAACAAAAGGGTGCACCACAGAAGCGGAAGGTCACGCGTGCGATGAACCGTTCGTAATGCGCGTGCAAGAAGCAGGAAACAAAAAGCGATGAAGAAAAAGGCTGGTAAAATCCCGTATTCCGTAAGGAACAGCGTTAGCGCGGAGGCAGCGCGGGGGAAGCGTAGATTCCAAAGCGGCGTTTGATTCAATTCAAGTGGACGCGCTTGATCGAACGCGGAGATCCAAGCCCCGGGCCCAGCCCCAAACAGAGGAGCTTGCTGCAGCGTCTCACCTACAACCTTCCAGCTGACGCGCTGGTTAGGAAGTAACTGACTGAGCGATTCGAGCCGCAATACCCGACGCACCTCGGAGAGTTGTGTCGGTAGAGCCGTTCCACGAGAAACCTGTACGAGACCAAACAGCGAACAAGCGATGGCGAGAAGAGAGACAAAACTCGCAAGTGTGAGTCGTCGCTGCTTTGTCCCTACGAGTGCGGCAACCGCTCCCAACAAAACAATCACCCAACTCCAACCAAGCTGAACGACAAGACCGAGTCCAAGCAAACCAACGAGCGCGAGTGTCAGGAGCGCATGACTGAGCTGATACCCAACCAGACGCTTCCAAGTTAACGGCGCTTCAATGATTGCGCGGGTTGTAAGTAAAGCCAAACCTCCCACTACCAGCACCGGGATGAACATGAGTAGATCCAGCAACGGCGCCACTGAAAAGACGGTTGCCTGAGTAGGCGCCGTTCCATTCTGTGCGTGTGCTAAAAGCGCTCCACCGATCGCCATACACGTACCAACCACCCAAGAACGGAGGAGGAATCGGCCCGCCTGAGGCGCACGCTGCACCGCGTCACGCACCGCGACGACAAGCCATAACCCTACTACGATAACAAGAAAAGAGGAGGCGATCTGCGTTCCGTTTCCAAGCAAAGAAATAGCTGGATGCGCGGAGAAGAGCCAGGATCCAGCGGCCGCGACTCCCAAAACGGCAACCCATAGCGAAAACATCGACCAGCGACGCGGCTCGGGAGGAATCTCTTCTAACGCCAAACTACCCAACACGGAGTAGGCTCCACGCAGGACAAACCAGGCACACATACACGCAACTCCCAGCAACGCTTTTGGGAGCTCCAGCGCATCAAACCAGTATGGGATCGCGAACCAGGGCAAGATAAAAACGAATGCAGCGAGCAGCCACTCCATCCAGCGTGCGATGTTCGTTCGCCAAATGGTTCGCCAAACAGGGGGCAAACGCCGAGGAAACGACTGCGAAAAAAGAGCGATCACATGACGCGTCATGTGCCCAGTATATCACGAGGATCAAACAACTGGCTCGGGAACGATAATTGGTTCAGGTGCGGGCGTCGGCTCGACGACGGGGACTTCTACAACGACCGGCGCTTCGATCACGACTGGCACGTCTTCAACCGGATCAGGTGTAGGCACCACCGGCTCTTCCGTCTCTGGTTCTGTTGTAGGTGGAACTTCTGGCACGATAACTGGTTCAACGACAGGCTCAGTCACTGGTTCAGTTGATGTAGGTGTAATCACCTCCTCCTCTTCTTCGGGTGGCGTCACGGGCGTTGTCGTTGCTGGATCCGTCGTCACGGTAGATGACGTGACATCTGGCAACGTCTCTGTCTCGGTCTGAACTTGGGGCGTTTGGATTTGTCCGGTTGGCCAAACAGGCTGACCCGTATAGATATCCCACTGCGCTGTCTCTTCATTAGACAAGAAGAGCTGACCATCCGCCGGGCGCATCTCTTCGGCGCGCCAGCTAAACGTTACGTCGTGTGGGAGGGCGTTCTCTAACGTAATCTCAAATCCGCGATCGGTGGAATTATCCGTCCACCACTGACCAATGATCTTTCCATACGGCGTCACTTGAACGAGTGGGAAGGTACCCAAGGATGGATGCGTCACCTTCACTTTGAAGGCGCCGGCCAAGATACGCGCAACACCTTGGTAAGACTTCGGCGCGTTCGAAACAATCGTCGTCACCGAATTCAGCTTCGCTTCGGCGTCTACTTTCGCCAACGATGAACCGCCCCACCAACCCGCGTTCACAAAGACTTCGATCTTTCCGACTGTCTTCGCGTCATACGCTTCTAAGGCATACCCTACGATTGGACCGGCTTGCAGTGCTTTCACCGCAACCCCTGGCATACTTGAAGGCGTCAGTGGATCACCGACCGCGATCGAACCAGCTAAACCCGAGACACGTGTTGGCACGCGACCCGCTAACGCGATTGGATAGGTGTCAGGCGCAGGTGCACCCGCAACGAAGGCTGGTCGGGTCGAAACGATTCCGACCGGTACATCACCCGCTTTCGCTGAGCGCTGTACATGAAACTGACCTCGCTGGTTCAACATCACCACATCCCCTGGCTCAAGCGCATCGGGCGAATAATAGCGTTCGGCAAAATCGTAGGACGTGTTCGCCTGCCATCCATCAGCATTGGTTGCGATGTAGGTGGACGAAGCCGGTCCCGTGTCATCTAAGAAAACGTACTTGTCTGACTGCACGCCTGAACGCGTCGCTGGGAAAAAGCGTCCTCCCAGGAATAAATCGTTCGCGACTTGCATCGAACCTGTTTCATCGACCGACCACAAGGTCGACGTTCCCATGGCAAGGCTGAAGGCGGACTGACCATCAAGACTCTTCGTAAACAAGGTGAAGTCTTTCTTCAACGACTGAATACCGTCCCAGATACTGCCACGCCAGGTCACGCCCCAGGAGTCAGCATTCGGCGCCTCGACCGTGGCTACGTGTGCTGAGTTGAGCACGAGATCCCCTTGAGCGATCGCGCGCGCTCCATCCGTTTGCAAAAAAGAACTCGCATCATAGCCAACCTTCACAAAGACTTCGATCGTACTGGTTGCATTCGCCGATTGAAGCGCGTAGCCCACGATCTGACCCGGAGCCGTTGCTTTCATCGCCACCCCTGGAATAGGTGAAGAGGTTAGCGCGTCTCCAATCATGATCTCTCCATTCAATACCGACACCTTCGTCGGCACACGACCAGCCAAGGCGATGGAAGAACCTCCATTATCTCCCAATAAGAACCCTGGGCGCGTCGAGACGATCCCAATCACCTGAGAATCATACGCCTCCCCTGGGCTTCGCTTCACGAACAACGGATTCTCGGGATCAACGGCGACTAAATCTCCCGGCTCTACTTCACCGCTCACTGTATATTGCTCAGCCAAGTCGAAGGCACTTGCGTTAATCGTACCATCCGCAACGATACTCGCTCCCGCAATCGTGCTACAGGTGCCGACCGTATCAATATCATCTAAACAAATACCATTCTTCGTACCACCCGAATATCGGATCAAGGCTTGAAATTGGTCTGCTCCGCTTATACTAGAAGCAGTAAACCCTCGACCTACCAGCAATGTGCTTATATGCGCGCCCCAGGCGTTCGCGTCAATAGACCCATTATCCACATTCACCGCTGCACCAGCGTTGCTTATGGTTGAATAGAACGACTGCGCCTGAATTCTCCCATCGTTTCGAATAGTAACAGGAGCAGAACCTCCTGGTGTCAGGAAACGTGCAATATAATCATTTGTCAGATCTGCTCCAGCCGTCCTCACATCAAGAGCGCTTCGCTCCGATAGACTCGTACCTGTGTCTGTACGATAGATACCAAACAAAGCTGTCTGTGTCAGCCCCGTTCCAGAGGCAGACATTCCCTGCAACTGCGCTGCATTAAAAGCTTGCGGAACTGCTCCGATGCGTTTACGTGGAGTCATTTCACCATCAGATTCAACCGTCACTCCGATATATAGGCTGTCTGAGTTCCAATTCGTAATCCCCGACAATGGATTTTGCCACTGGCCCGCTGCCGACACATCTCCCAACATGACCGTGAAGAGACCATTGCTCACCGTCACTGGAATTTTCGTTGGCACTCCCGTCGTCCCCGTCGCTACCCAAAGAGGCGTCCCTCCTGATGCAACATTATAGATCGCAATTCCAATCTGATAGGTTCCGTCTGTTACGGGTGAGCCGCTTGAGTCCATCAATTTTCCCTGATAGTTGATCTGCTCATTGATCGCCCCTGAAGAAGGCGGCGTAGCAGGAAGCGGCCCCGCAGAAACAGCGCGAGGAATACCTGCCAACGAGAAAATCCCGAGGAGGAGAAATGACCCAAGAATGAGCCATGAGCGTAAGGAACGTACCATCCACTGGATTGTAGCCTTGTTTCCTCTAAGCCATTATTTTGGCTCTACTAAGCTGATTATCATTTTTATGCACATGTGCACAAGCTGTGTCATGCCCACATATCTACATGTGTATAATCTGAGTACAAGTTGTGGGCATTATTTTGCCACTGCACCAGCCCGTTTCAGCTCGAACCGATGATCAATATACGTGTCGGCCGCCTTCGTGAGGTCCAAGTCCGCCGAGAGGTAGCGTTCGTAGCCGGGTTTTTCGGCGGTCAGATAGTAATGGCCCTTCGCGGCGAAGAAGCCATACGTTCCATCCTTACTCGTGATCTGCGTCTCGAGCAGTTTATTGAATTTCTTATCAAAGACGCGGACCACTGTTTTTTCAAGTGGTTTCTTCCCTTCTGCATCGTACACAATTCCCCAACGCTTCGGCGCAGGTGGCACTGCCAAACGGCGGAATAGGGCGTAGCTCGCGACCTGAAGCAGGGCAAACCCAGCCATAAAGACCGTCGGGCTAATCACGACTGCCGCAAAGCCCACAAAGATCCCACCCATTCCAAGGAGAGACTGTGCCTTACGCCAGTAACGCTTGCGAAGAATCGCCTTCGGCGTCTCTTCCTTTACGCGCGGATCGACCGGAATGTTCGGCGAAATCGTCACGGGTCCCGTCACCTTAATCTCTTCTCCATGATACAAGTCGGCAAAATCGACATCCAACCGTTCATCTTTCAAGTACGTAGTTGGAAATTGATAGCCTGGTTTTTGGATTTGAATGGTATAGGAACCCGCTGGAACAAAGAAGGAGAAGCGTCCTTGCGCATCCGTGATCCGTGTCTGAAGCGCAAAGGCCGTACCCGCCTTCATCAAGCGGACAATCGCCAACTCAATCGGCTGCTTGGATAACGCGTTATACACCACCCCCCACGACTGACGCTTGCGACGACGAATCAATAAGAGCGGCTGGGTGAACAAGAAGCGAAGATAGTTCAACAAATTGAAGCCGGTCACGGCAGCGGTCGTAGTTCCAACTGTCGCAACAACTACCGCTGGCGCGACGACGGTCTGAGTAACCTGCTGAACTTCTGGACTGCGGACCGTCTCTAATCCGATCTGAGCAACAAACGCGACCTCTGAACCAAGCGAGTTTAAATTCTCTAGGAGGGAGGCGTTTGGATCGACCAGCTCGGACCACGAACGAATCGTACGACGAAGCTGAATATCCTGTACCAGAATCCCTGTCTCTACGGAAACGTCCCGTTCATAGGTACGGAACCCCTCTCGTAAAACACGTAATCGATAGCGGCCATTGGGGATGATCTCCGCATACCGACCACGTTCATCTGCTTGAATTCGCGCGATCGTGGCACCCGACCCAGGCACGATCACCTCAATAACCGCTGCCGAAACAGGAACAGCGCGCGCCTGCTCGCTAATATCAACGACTCGGGCTAAGGACTGAATACGAAATGGGAAACGGCCTGACCACGCCTGGCCATCCGTTGCAATCGCCTGGATCTGCACGAACTGCGTCTCACCCGCCGCCGCGTCAAAGGTAAAATCTGAAACGTAGGCGCCCTGTGCTTCACGGTAAGCAAACTGATAAATAGAACCATTACTCGCCAAAATCTGTGCCTGACGAAGCGACGCTGTCACTCCCGCAATCGGCAACCGAATCTGCACCGCGCGTCCGGCAAGCGCTGAGCGCACTCCGGACCGATCAGGCGTCGCTGGCACCGTACTCGACAAGAAAAATTCTGGGCTAAGCTCAAATATCGACTCAGCCCCCTCAGGTGAGAGTGGTGAGGTAGATGTCGGCGTGCTCGTAGACATCCCTGATTCAACGACGATAGCTCCAGTCGTCGTAGTCGCTCCGCTTCCGCCATCACTGCCCCCATTTGATGTTCCCGCGTCTGGTGAAAGTGGACGCAAAATCGGTGGCAACACAACTTCGACCTCAACGTCCGATCCGCCACCGACTGGGCGCGGCACCGGTCTCACCACGTTATTCTCACTCGTCACTTCAGGCTCTCTATCTACTTCCGGCTCTGGAACAGGCACAATTAAACCCACGGGAATCACGACAGAGGTAACGGATCCACTCGAACGATTTCCAGAAAGATCTTGTGCAACGGCTCGATACATCACCGTTGTTGCTCCCGCCGGCGGAATATCTGTACACTGCTCCTCGACCGTGGCGCAGACAAAGGTTTCACCACCCGCTAAATCACCCGCATAGCGCGTGATGATCACGTTCTTCAAGTCCGTTTCAGAGGGGTTCGTCCAACGGAGCTCAACCGCTCCCAAGGCAGCGGCATACGTCCCACGAAAGTTTAGAACATTTGAAGGAGGTGTCGCGTCATTCAGCGTCAGGAAACCTGGACCATCTACTATCAGTTCTTCCCCTATCGACGTTGTTGCAACCACCTGAAAAGGATAGAACGTTGCAGGCGTAAGACCTATCACGGTCACTACGTGGTTCCTCCCTAACGTCGTATCGGGAGCAGATCTTCTGCTTAAAGCACTTCCATAGCGAATCTCCCCAGAGGTATCCACGCTCGTACTCCAACGGATGACCGCCTTCTGATCATCAACATACAAAACCTCAATGTCCGAAATCGTCAGCTCCGATACGAGAAGAGCGGATCTCGTTCTGAACGAGAGGTTTGAAAAAGTACTCCTATTTCCACTCGCATCCTTCGCACTCACACGAAGGTGATAATTTGTGTCCGGCGAGAGGGCTTCCAATAGAAATTCATGGCTCGTGCGGCGCTCTGCCCGCGTTCGTGACCCAAGTGTGTAACTCCCGGCAGCACTTCCATATTCAAGAGATGCATCCGCCGCTTCATCTGTCGTCCATCGAATCATCGCGCTCGAGGTTGTGATTGATTCCGCTCGCAAAGCGCTCACAACTGGCGCTGTTCCGTCATAAACAGGGGGACCTAAGTCTGGCCCCGAGCCACCTCCGCCCCCTCCACCACCTCCGCCGCCGCCACCCGTCGCAGGCACTGTCGCCGATACACTGAGTCCGCTTGTGTCGCTAATCACCGCATACCCGCTCCCTGAGTCACCTAATGGACCGCCGACATACACACGATAGATACCTGCCGTTGAAGGAGTCCCTACGGTATCCACCCCTCCGGCCCACGAGCCAATTCGTAAAACCATTCGGCTACCCGGAGGTACCGTTCCAGGCAGTGCATTCGTTGGTGGCGTGATAACCAGTGTATTTTCTAACAGTGGGTCCATCTCTGCCGACCAGACCCCTATCCCCGCCGCACCTGCAAGCGTCGTTGAATTCTCCAACCCGGTTACTGGACCATAGGTCAACGCAACGTCAGAAAAATCAATCGTAGACAGATCGAACCCTGAAGCAAATTGAACATGAATGGCTTCGGTAAGTATGCTCACTCCGCCTGGGGTAGTGAAAGCAATCGCTACATCCGTCGAGGTCGAGACCGTTTGGCGCGTCAGTGTCACCGAAAGACTCTCGAGCGGAGCCGCCTGTACTGAACCAATATAAAATGCACCCAGAACGAGCCCTAGAGCGAGTGAGAGAAAAGAACGCCAACGGAACATAGTTTATGGACGCTGCGTTTGCAGCGCTTTTATCAAATAACTTCGATAGGCCCTGAATGAGAATACGAGCAACAGCAAAACGAGTGCGCCAGACCCAAAGAGATACCAAGGGAGAACGACGATTCGCAGCGGCTCCATCTGAGACAGCCCCTCTACACCTTCCAGCGTGAGTTCATATCGACCCACCCCAAAGGCGACGAGCTCATTTTTTAACCGTCCAAACCAACCAGGCGATGCCTCTGACCCGAAAGAGACCTCAAACACACGTTCGCTCGACGGCAAGATACGAGCGTTCAGCGGATTCAGCGGCATTCGACTCACAACACCCCCAAACATATTTCGCACGACCAGCTCTCCTCTTGGAGTGGTATGCGTACGTCCAACATTCTTGAGCGTAAGCTGAGCCGTCCCACTCAACGAGGAGTGCGTTCCGGCTTCAAGCAAACGCCAATCTGAAACCGCGAGCTCTGCCTGAGTAGCGTCGCCAACGGTAAGGAGGATGAGTGCTCCTATCTTTGACCGCAAACCGACCGCTCCGACCGCGACTTCAGTCAGCGGGCGTCCTGAGAAAAAAATCGCTTCATACGCCCCTCCGGTGGGAGCCTCTGCAGGAACTCGAATTTGAATCGTTACGTTCTGCTTCTCTCCTGGCTGCAACCCTCCTGGAATCGCGCCTACAAACGTCCAGCTTGGCAGCCCACTCGTATCTTCGGGCGAAAGAAATTGCTGTTGGCCACCCGTTCCGAGTGGAAGAAATTTTTGAATCGTCGACTCAATACGCACGGGCTCCGATTCGTCGTTCGTTAAACTCACAACAACCGTCTTCGTCTCACCTGGGTTCGCCTGTACTTCCAAAATAGAAGGCGCCAAAGACAGCGCTTGGACCGATGAAACCCATCCGAAGCCTAGACCCAGGGCCAGGATCGCACCCGTGAACAAGCGAGAGAGCGAGCGGTTCATATTAAAAATTCGATGTCAGAGTGAAGTAAACCGTTTGCCCGTATGTACCCGGTAACGTAGAAGATGTCGCTCCCAACTTAAAGAGGAGCAAAAACAGATCCTCGTCCGTGGTCGCGACGTTATTTTCAGCAATCGCTCGTTGTGTCGTTGTGACGGCTAAATCCGTCCCCGGAGAAACCGCTCGCACTCCAATCGATTCCGCCCCATACTCCTCAGCGCTACTTGAAACGGTTCCATCAGACACATCACTCAGTACAGCCCCACCCGCTGTCCGCAGTGCCCCATCCGCCTGAATATAGACCGTGTGTCCGCTACTCGCAGAAGAAAACACCGCCCCACCTACAACAGCTGTGTGCTCTGATCCAACCGTAATAGCACCAAAAGGGACTCCATTCGAGCTCAGCCTGTAAACAAAATCGTTTCCTCCAGCCGCAATGGGTGACATGAGAGCCGCATCACCTTCCCAGCGATCGACCGTCAGAATATTGGCCGCAATTCCAATCACTCGACCCATTGCAATCAATGAGTCATACCCCTGATTTTCAACAACCGCGACATAGTCACCAATCGAAAAACCCGCATCAGAATCTACTTCCACATGTTTAGGCCCCGCGGCGCCGAGGAGTGAATAGGCGGAAATCGGTGATGCGGCCTGTCCACCGACAACAAATGAGAGAGTTACGCCTTCCTCCATCCCTGCCTGATACCCCGCGTGGAGCGAGTAGTTTGCGCTTGCAGACAGTCCAGTGGCTGGCTGGCCGATCGTGTCATTTAGCTGATAGTTGGCACTAACCCCCAACTCATTACCTCCGGAATTTACCGTATCCCAAGGAATGGAGTAATTCGTACTGGTCATGGCTTGCACACGCCACATCCCAAGAACAAGGCAACAAAGTGCTAAACTCAGAGCAAAAAAGAACTTCATAGCTACAGTATACTGGTTTTTTTCGCCTCCGTCGCATGACGCTTCCAACAAGTAAATTTCTTCTCCTTTTCTCAAAAATAGTTACACATTTTATCCACAATGGGCTCTTTTACTTAGTTTTAGCCATTGTTTAAGTGTCGTCAAATATTTAAAGTACATATGTTGATAATCTGTGCATAACTTGTATATATTACGAATTACATTGTGTATCACTAGTAAATATAGGAAAAAACACATATCCAAATGTGGATAAAAAATGCAGTTACACACAACAATGAATAAGTCGCTCTAGATTCTCTCTTTTACACCTGGATTATCACTATAGTAGGGATCATCATACCGATTAGACCCCCTGTGAGCGTTTCACGTGAAACATCAGTGGCCAAAACCTCACTTTTTAAGCTCAAATCTCTATGTAGTTATCCGAACCACCATTCAGCTTTTTATCTCCTTCCACTTCAGCTCACCGCCATCATCGCGAGACAGACAGACAGACAGACAGACAGACAGACAGACAGACAGACAGACAGACAGACATGGCTACTCATGACAATCGACACAGTTGCCGTCTAAATTCGAGAAGCGCACAAGAGAGTCGATAGACCTCCAAACTCTCACTGCACCGCCGGAATGAGTACTGTTCCACGTGAAACATTTCATTCATTTTTAAAAACACCACTTATCCACAAACCCTGTTGATAATCAAAAAGCGATGGGCCAGCATCCACCCGCCCCAGGTAGCGATGACTCATACACATCCACTTGATTCACTCCTAGAGGAGTAGCCAACCCGTCGGAGACGGCAGAGCAGTATCAACAGTCTCCGGAACTGTCTTGGGTAGATAGCGCGCTCACGTTTAGCGAACTTCATCAGTTCTTCAGTACATATACGGAGTGGGGCGACAATATATCCCGTCGCCATTCATTTCATCCGCACAGAGAGTTCGCCCCAACATACATTCACCATAGGGCTCACAGCCCTATACTAAAAGCACCCCGTCTTTTCGGGGTGCTTTTATATAGTCAGGCGGGGATCAGCTATGCGCTGATACCACTTGATGGTGGACCGAAGGGGAGTCGAACCCCTGACCTCTGCAATGCGAATGCAGCGCTCTACCAACTGAGCTATCGGCCCGTAATTGTTTCACGTGACACAATCTACACATTCTACTAACAATAACAGTGGTTCTTATGGTGTTCCCAAGAGGATTCGAACCTCTGTATAGGGCTTAGGACGCCCTCGTTCTTCCCATTGAACTATGGGAACATGTGTCGTAAAATCTTTAGCTTATCACCTCTAGCACGCTGCAAGAGTAGAAGAGCTGAGAAAGGCTGTCAAACCAGCTTCACGGGGATCTAAAATTCCCGTTCTTCATGGTCACCTGTACCCCTATACATCATGTGTCGTACAATGTACCTACGGGCCTCTTTTCTAAATTCTGTCTCCGCACCCTGCCTACAATTCAACAATCCCTCTTCAAGAAGAACGGGGAGACGAAGAAGAGTATACCATATATTGACTGACTCACTGAATTTGGGTATCCTTCGCGACATCTTCCTATGCCAATCAAGCAAGCCGCCATCAAAGATCTTCGCAAGAACCACAAGCGTGCAGCTAAGAACCTTCGCATGAAGGTTCACATGAAGCACTTGACCCGTTCACTCACCGACTTGGTGAAAGAAGGCAAAGCAGCCGAAGCGAAAGAAACGCTTGGGAAGCTTCAGCAAATCCTCACAAAAGCTGCAAAAACACACATTTTGCACACGAACAATGCGAAGCGTAAGATCGCAAGCGCGTTTAAACTAGTGAACAAGAAATAATCGTTCAAATAAACCCCCGAATAAATCGGGGGTTTATTTGTTTTCTCGTTTGACCAGAATCAAAACAGGGCTGAAAGCTCATCCTCGCGTAGATACCCCTGACGCTGCAGCATCACAGCCTCAAGAAGACGCGCGAACTGTTCTTCTGAATCCTGAGTACGAATTCCTTTTAGTTTTCGTGCAACAAAAGAGGGGACCCCGTTCTCATTTCCGGATTTCACTCGTTGATAGGCGCGTAGTTGCGATATGAATGGATAGAGCAGCGTATCCGGCCCCATACGCTCGACGGCCGCTCGCCATTCTGGATCTTGTTTCACATACGCATCCGCCCAATCAAACAAACTTCGCTCTGTTTGCGCGTTACCAGAGGAAGAAGCCTCATCTAAACTCGCGCCTGAGGCCGTCTGGAGGACGTACAGAGCTGCCTGCCATGAATCACCTTCCGAGAGCTCTATAATACGTTTTATTTGAGCATCCGTGAGCGTACAGCCTACGAGCAGCGCTCGTTCACGGATCCATTTATCGAAAGCATGCGTATCGAGACGACCAAAATCATATCGAATCCATTTAGGGAGCGTTGAAATACTCTTAAGCGTCGCATCTGCCGGAACATCGCTCTCGACCGTCACAACGATAACGTTTTCCGGATCGACAGACAGTGCTTTTTCAAGCGCAGCAACTCGCCCCTTTGGACAGTTCTTCAGCAGATCGCGCACGCGCAAGAAGCGACGTGGCGTAAATAAACTCACCGTGTTCACGCGTTCAACCACTTCGTCGATCAACTCCGTTCCGTCCTGATGGAGCTGTTCGATACTTGATCCTTCTTGATCGTATTTTTGACGAAACGCAGCCTCAAGCTCACGCGCTTTTTCAAGCGCACGATAGATATCCGGACCAATGCAGGCGATCAACATACTTACAAAATCGATTTCATTTCATCCCAACGAACACCGGCCTTTGCTTCTACACGGATGGGCACGCCGATCTCTCGAATCTGTTCCATCGTCTGCTTCACGACGGTTGCGACGCGCTCCACATCTTCCGGCGGAACTTCTAGCACCAATTCATCATGCACTTGAAGGAGCAAACGACTCTTTGGAGAAAGCGTTGGGAGCATTGCGTCCACTTCAATCATCGCGAGCTTCATCAAGTCTGCATCTGTGCCCTGGACTGGCATGTTAATCGCCATACGCTCAGCCTGCGCACGCAGCTGAGGCAGAGGGGATTGGATATCCGGGAACTGACGACGACGCCCAAAGAGCGTTTCGGCATACCCGTTTTTTCGTACAAAGTCTTTCGTTGCCTCCATGAAGATCTTCACACCTTGATAGACCGTGAAATAGGTTTCGATAAATTTCTTCGCATCGGCATAACTGATTCCGGCCACTTGGGACAAGCCATGTGGACCCTGACCAAAAATGATCCCGAAGTTAATCGCTTTTGCGATGCGACGCTGTTCTTTTGTGACATCCGCATGGGGAATTTCCCAAATAGCAGAGGCCGTCTCCGTGTGAATGTCGTGACCTGATTCGAAGGCTTCTTTCATACGTTTGTCGTTTGCGAGCGCAGCGACAACGCGTAATTCAATTTGGGAATAGTCACAGGAAACCAATGTATATCCAGGCGCTGCAACAAACGCATGACGAATACGACGACCAACATCCGTTCGAATCGGAATATTTTGAATGTTTGGATCAATCGAAGACAAACGACCGGTCGCCGCCACCGCTTGTTGGAAGGTGGTATGAATACGCCCCTCGGCATCTGTCATCGTCGGAAGTGTCTCAACATAGGTTGATAATAATTTACTCACTTCACGATACGACTCCACCTGTTCAATGAGTGGGTGTAGACCACGCAATTTATCAAGCTCAGAGGCGGCCGTTGAGAAACCTGTCTTTCCTTTTTTTATTCCCTTCGTAGGAAGCTTCAGGTGAATAAATAAGACATCCGCCAGCTGACTTGGCGAAGCGGGGTTGAAGGTCGTGCCTGCACTTTCTTGCATTTCTTTTTCGAGACGGCGCTTCTCATTTCCAAGCTCAATCGAAAGTTCACCGAGGTACGGTCGGTCGATCATAATCCCATGACATTCCATACGGAAAAGCACGGGGATCAGCGGCAACTCAAACTCATGCAGAACTGTTTCCAAACCCGCTTCTGTAAGCTCTGTTTTTTGGCGCTCGTTCAATGCACGAATCAGACTCGCGATTGCACAGGGCGTAGGCCGTTCCGCTAACACATTTAATTCATAGCGCGCCGCTAAATCGTTCAACGTAAACACACGATCACCGGCACTTAACAAATATCCAGCGAGCAACACGTCCGCTTCCCAGCGACGCGGAGGCGTGAGGCCGAGCTTCTTCAAGCCGTGCATCGCGGCCTTCGCATCATGCGCGATTAATCGTGTATCGCTTGAAAATAATTCATCCA
>CAZRJW010000013.1:0-29756 GCA_964600845.1 uncultured Gammaproteobacteria bacterium
ACTATTTCATCGCCCTCCCGGGCTGCTTTTCAGCTTTCCATCACTGTACTTGTTCACTATCGGTCAGTAGAAGTATTTAGCCTTGGCACATCGTCGTGCCTGCTTCCAACGAGGTTTCTCGTTCCTCGTTGTACTATGGATATCGGATCCGTGTGAGATACCTATTTTCGCTTACCGGACTATCACCGTCTTTGGTTCCACTTTCCAGTGGATTCAGCTAATGAGTACCTACTCCACGTGCTCTACATGGGTCGAGCGTGTTCCGTCCAACAACCCCAATTATAACGGCGGCCCAAGCCCTCCCTCACACCCGCGGTAAAACTTGCGTCCTACTCGGTGTGTAAGTTCATTATAATGGTTTCGGCTTTTCCCCTTTCGCTCGCCACTACTGAGGGAATACTATTCGTTTCTTTTCCTCTAGGTACTGAGATGTTTCACTTCCCTAGGTTCCCTCCATACAGCCTATGTGTTCAGCTGCAGGTCCTCGATCATTATCGAGGGGGTTTCCCCATTCAGAAATCTCCGGATCAAAGGCTGTTTGCCGCCTCCCCGAAGCTTATCGCAGGCTACCACGTCTTTCATCGGCTTCTACTGCCAAGCCATCCACCGTATGCCCTTACGTACTTTAACCATCCAGTCTCTGATCTTGCGATCAGTAAAAACAGAATGGCGAAATTGCAATTAAGTATTCGTGCTGTACACACGTAATACTATCAATGCCTTGCACGTATAACATACTGATATGCTATACGTTTTCTTCCGTTGTCAAAGTGACAGCTCGTTCGCGGTGGCGAGGCGAGCACAGATGAAGTTCGGGGGTCCGGAGCTCATCTGTGGCCGTCTCAACAAAAAGGCGCTTGACCCGAGTCGGGGCAAGCGCGCTGATGACGGAGTCATCGTGCGCTCTTGCGGGCTCGGTGTCTCCATTGCTCCCCTAGTAAATCCGTAGGTCGTGGGAGGTGGTGCTTTTCTTGTGAAGTGCCAGTACTATATAGAAGTCATTCTGACGTGTCAAGAAACTAGCCCCTATACTTTTCTTATGCATAAATTGCGGATTTTTTCGATTGGAGCTCCTCATGAGGATTGGCAGCGCGAGGCTATCCACAGTTTCTGCACACGTCTCTCCCCTTTTGCACAGCTCGAGGTAAAGGAACTCCCCGATGGAGCGGGCGGATCGGCAAAACCTGATCCAAACCGGGTACGTGAGAAAGAGGCGGAAAGCCTACGGAACGCCTTGAGTGGAATTCCGTATATTGCTCTTGATGAGCGCGGGAAGAACCTATCGTCAGCCGAGTGGGCAGAATTAGTAAAAGAAACAGCGGAGACCGGGCAAACCATTGGGTTTGTTATTGGAGGTGCGTGGGGGTTGGATGAAACGATCCGTAATAATGCAGTAAAAACGGTTTCATTTGGAAAGCAGACTGCTCCTCATATCTTGGCGCGTATTCTATTATTGGAACAACTGTACCGAGCGGAGACAATATTAAAGGGGAAGGAGTATCATAAGTAATATTATGACCATGGAATACCATCAACCCTCTCTAGACGCGCGCTCTAGAAGTCCTCAAGCAAAAAAATTTCCTCCTATTCCGGACGCTGCTCGGATTCATAGACCTCGTATTGAGCAGAGAGAGACTGAACCCGTTTTAAAAATTGGCGCAGCGACAAAAGCCTCGCTTGAACATCCTGAAAGAAACGAAGACTCTGCATATCATTCCCTCTCAAAAGGAATTGCATTTGTCGCCGATGGCATGGGTGGTGTGCCCGCTGGAGACTACGCTTCTGGTGTTGCTGCTTCACTCATGAGCGAACGTGAGCGTACTCGTTTACTTGTGAAGGCGAGTGAACCAGATCGTGTCATGCTGCATAAGATTGGGAGTGTTTTTAATCAGACAAGAGAAACACCTCTAGAGAAATCTAGCGTAGAAAATGCGACCAAAGAGCTCCTTCTCCTCATGAATCGAAAGATTGAGGAAACGGTTCAAACACACCCCTTAATGATGGAAAAAGCTCGCCCTTATTTTTTGAATAGACTTGGTAAAGCCTATGATGAAAAAGATCCGACACACCGAGCCATCATGAAGAAGGTTCTTTCCACGATTGGAACAACTGGGACGATGACGAAGATATGGAATGACACCGAGGGGAAAACCTATGTCACCGCTGGCAGCGTTGGCGATAGTCGTGCGTATATTTTACGTGAAGGAAAAATGATCCAACTCACGGACGACCATAGCCCACTTCAGACACTTCTAAATGCTCAGGTGAAAGATGAGAACGGAGCTGTTATTGATGGAAACGACATTGAGAAAACGATTTCGAAAGAAGATATCGCCCGCTTAGCGGATGATCACCCTGAACTCCAGCAACTCGTTCTTCGCGTTGTTAACGTTTCGGGTAGTCGTGTAGCCATCAAAGAAATTAGAAATATGATGTATCTCGCCCTTGGTGGGGGCTCTTTTGCAAAAAAAGAAATGGGGATCGACTTTACGCCCTCTATTTCAACCCATCAACTTCGTCGCGGAGACAAAATCATTCTGGCAACCGATGGATTGATTGATAACGTATCGGACCTGGATATCGCTACCACCGCTAAGACCTACACTGGCGATCCTGCTCGAGCCGCACAGGCCCTCCAAGAAGAAGCGGCTGAGATCTCTGTATCGAAAAGAGTCCGCGCAAAAAAAGATGATGTGACTGTTATCGTTCAGGAATATACCTAAGTTCAGGGACCATCCCGATACCTTCGTTCGTCTTGATAGAATACGGTTCCTTAGGGAGGTGATATTTTGAGAAAAAACGTTTGCGCAAGATTGGAATCACGGAGTTTTTAAAGTCACCACTGTACGAACGATCTAAGCTTAGTACGCTTAGATCGTTCTTTGGTCAGATATCTAGAAAGTTTATACCAAGCTCTTCTCCTGGTGCGCGTGGGAAATACGGAACGATATGCATAAAAAGATGCAACTCATGACTTCGTCCCAATAAACGCATTCTCCCCTTTTACGGAGTGTGCGTTTTGGATACCGGCTTGTTGGTACCAACCTAAAATTTCGTCTTTGGTGTGCGTGCTGGCGTAAAAGGGTGTACTGGCATCAAAGACATCGAGCATGCGCCAAGGCGCTTCCGGGAGATGGACGTTTACGATGAACAGACGCTCGGTGATAGAGGCGATGTATTTTCCAAAAAAAAGGAATTCTTCGCACAGCCTCCAGGACTGGGTAAGCGGTATTCGCTGAAAAGAGCGCGTACGCTTTATACATTTTTCGGGTTCGTTCTTTTCCAAGGAGACGCTCTGACCAGCGATGGAAAAACCGCATGATGCGTACCGAAGGAAAGGTATAAAAACCAGAGCGCGCATACACTCGACAGGTGACTTTTCCTCCGGATTTCACCGTTTTTGCTAACTGCTGAAAGGCCTCTTTTGGATCTGGGGTGTGGTGAAGCACTCCGATCGTGTAGCCATGATCAAAGACACCTGCTTTAAACGGTGGATGTAGAATATCCCCCTGCACAATACAGGCTCGAACCTGTTGTTGCGCGAAGTTTTCATAGGCAACGTCCGCGGCTTGGCTTAATTCGAGACCTACGGCAACGCCTCCGCGTGCAACCACTCGATCAAGAAAGCGTCCGGGCCCACAGCCAAACTCCACCACCAGATTCTCTTGAACCTCTTCTGCGGTAAATTGCGTCACCGTATTGAACATGTTTTCTGTGAAGCCCTCCATCACTTTCCCTTTATTTTCTGCTTCAAACTGAAGTCGTGGCCATTCTTTCCATTCGTAGCCGAAACTTGCCGTGTAGGCTTCCTGGCTCACAAAACGAGGAATACCACCCTGAATCGGGTAAGACTCTGAGCTGTTGGTCTAAGACCTCTTCTTTTAACACGAGTTCTTTACCAGCCGTTGGCGAACAAAGAAGTACAAGAAATTTTGGGTGCAGACGCGTATTTCGGGGCTAGTATTTCTACACTCCCGCCATTAAACCAATCGGACTCCCTCCACCTACTAAGACCGATTCTTGCTTGAACCGTCACGCGTCCCGCAGAATAGTCGCATCCTACCCTTGCTATGTTCTCCCCTACGACCCTCCTTCGCCCTGGTAGTATGACCTTTTTCACCGGTCCGATGTTTTGCGGAAAAACGCTGGAACTCATTCGACATTTACAGATTTTTCAAGAACAACAGATCCCGCTTATTTGTTTGCGACCTGCGATCGATACACGCACAAGCACACTTGAATCAAGATCCGGCCTAAAGCTCGACGGACAGATCGTGGATCCAGAGGATTTAAACACCATCAAGGAGCTCATTCGTGATAAGTGGGTTATTGGAGTAGACGAATTAAACTTTTTTACACCCGAACTCGTACCGATCCTGGTAGATGAGCTTCGCCGTGGAAAAACGATTTTACTTTCTGGTATTGATACGAACTTCCGAGCTGAGCTTTTCCCAACGACCCAAGCTATTCTCGCGATTCCAGAAACGATCGTGCAACGCTCGCGCTCGGTCTGCAGCATCTGTCACCAACATAACGCCACCCGAACACAACGACTACGAAATGGGAAACCGGTACCAAAAGAGGATCCGATGGTGCTCGTCGAAGGGAGTGCGGAAAATGTCACGTACGAGGCGCGGTGCTTGGAGCATCACGAATTAGGATAAAAACCCCACCTGACAAGAAACGTTATAAATCCATAGACCAAACAAAAAGATCCCGTTCAGGGGATCTTTTTGTTTGGTGGGCGGGGAGGGACTTGAACCCTCATGCCTTGCGGCGCCAGCTCCTAAGGCTGGTGTGTCTGCCAATTTCACCACTCGCCCAAATTTCGGCACAACCTGGACAAGATTACGGCTTCAGGCCAAGAAAATCAACCGGAACTAGGCAACCGTCAGCCCATCTCCTAGAGTAAAGGGGTAGGCAAAATTAATGGGCCGTTTGTTTGACTATTTGGCTGTGCTGTGCTAAGTTCCGCTGTTAATTCTTCTCTTCATATGAACAAATTTCTTACTGCTCTCTTCGCAGCATTCATGGTCTTCGTCGTCGGCTTGCCGATGGGTGCCCAGGCTGCTCGCGTGAATACCCTCATCAAGGGGTCTGGTTCGACGATTTATTGGGCCGCGAATGATGGGAAGAAATATACGTTTCCAAACATCGCCACCTACTACACATGGTTCTCGTGGGCTGATTTGAAGACGGTAAAAAAGATTGGTGATAAAGAATTGAAAGCGATCCCAACAGGCGGCAACGTCACCTATCGTGGCGGCGCGAAGCTCGCAAAATTTCCAACTGAATCAACCGTCTATGCCGTCTCTCGCTATGGAATTCTCCGTCCTATCGTGAACGCGGAGGTCGCCGCTCAACTCTATGGCTACAACTGGGCCACCAAAGTTGAAACACTCCCTTGGAATGTCCGCGGAGACTACCGCATCGGATCAATGATTCGTGCCGCGTACGAGTACTCCACGAGCATCGAATATAATGGCGTAAAAACCCCAACCGATAACTTGGAAGTTTACGTTCCTGTAAACCCCGGGACTGGCTACACTCCAAACCTTCCAACACCAACTTTCACCGGAACGGTTGGACTCGCGTTAACGAATCGTCTCTATACACCAGATCGTGCACAATTCACGGCGACGGTTTCGAATTCGAACCGCAACGCGAACGAACTCACGATTCAGATTAAGAACGAAACGCGCAACGAAATCATCCAGACGTGTTACGCCAGCTACACCTGCAGCGCAACCTGGTATGTCGATACCGTCGCCACACAAGAGATTGTCGCCATCGCAAAAGATGCCGCTGGCTACAGCCTCGGATCAAACCGTGTCTCCGTGCAAGGGTTGAACAACTCGAGCTACTACTCGGACTACGGCTATCCATACACCTACGGCAACTCGAACTATCCGCAGTACGGCTACGGCAGCACACTGCCCTACTACACAACCATTGGGACGGTTAGCCTCAGCCTGTCGAACACCAGCGTCTACAAAGACGAACAGGCCACGGCCTATGCCGAGGTAAAAAGCTATAACGTACGAGCTGAGCGTTTGACGATTGAGCTCTACGTAGATGGAACACGCATCGGCACCTGCCAAGGCACAACGACCTGCTCGCTGACCTTCAATAACCCAAACGTCGGAACACGCCAGGTGTACGCGCGCGTTTCTGACGGTTACAACACCGCCACGCAAAGCGCTCCGTTAAGCCTCTACGTCTCCGAACGCGTCAACTCCTGGACGCAGGGAAGTTTCTGGGCCGACCGTCGTCTCGATGCGGAATGGACCAGCGATCGCACCCTTCGCCTCACCGGCCGTATCACAAACTCGAATCGTGAACTCCAGAACCTCCGGATGACGATCATGGATCGTGACACAAACCAAAACGTAAAACACTGTGTCGGAACGGACTACTGCACAATTGATCTTCGCACCGACAGTAACTGGGTCAACACGAACCGATACGCACTCCTCGCCTTTGACATGAACGGTCAGGAACTTGGCTACGTCTACCCAGCCTCGATTGGAACCAACCCTTACACAGATACCTCCTACAGTTACTCAAGCGTCGTAACAGAAGGCTCGATCGTAAGCCACGACCGCACAGCTACGATCGTAAATCTCACCGGACGTGTGAATGGCAGCGTTAACCTGAATAACACCCGTCTCGAGATCTACACAGACGCCTACTCAGATCTTGGGGGGACGTACTTCCAACAGTCTATTCCAACCCGTTTGGTAAACACCTGTTATAACACTTCCACCTGCTCGATTCAGGACCGAACAAACACGACCTACTACCGTGTGAGCTACTACACCGTCTTCGTTGATGCGAACGGTCAGCGCACAACCTCGCCCGCCTACAAAATCAACTAAAAAAACAATCCACAGAGTTATCCACGC
This sequence comes from uncultured Gammaproteobacteria bacterium, assembly GCA_964600845.1. Lineage (GTDB taxonomy): Bacteria > Patescibacteriota > Patescibacteriia > 2-12-FULL-60-25 > 2-12-FULL-60-25 > JAGOTP01. The sequence continues at coordinate 6,906 of CAZRJW010000013.1, forward strand.
CCCACACCACCCGGTGTGGGGCGTGGATTTTATATAACAGCATTGATGATCGTTTACCGGAGAAGACAGAACTCTTCCCAGCGCGTACACTAAGAGCACATATGTACAAACGCCTCGCCATCGCCCTCTTCATGGTCCTGAGTTTGATCGTGAGCCCGTTCATGGGTTCCGTTGCCCAAGCTCTTTCAACACTTCCCTACGCCAACTCTCTCGTAAAGATAGATGGCAACCCAACCGTCTACTGGGTTGCAACAAATGGGAAGCGCTATGTCTTCCCAAATCCACGGACATTTTATAGCTGGTTCAGTGGAGCAGACCTCGCAAGCGTTATCACGCTCAGCCCACAGCAGCTTGGCAGCATCACGATCGGTGGCAATGTCACCTATCGTCCAGGCGTGCGCTTGATCAAAGTCACAACCGATCCAAAAGTCTACGCTGTCGCCCGATATGGCGTACTGCGCTGGATCACAAGCGAAGCGCTGGCTGTGCAGTTGTATGGCCAGAACTGGGCCCAGCAGGTTGATGACGTCCCAGATGAGTTCTTCACCAACTACCGCACAGGTGATGCTGTTTACACAGCTAGCCAGTTCAACGTGCAGTACGAAATGGGTCTGGCACGCAGCCCAAGCGACAACATCCCTGCAGCAGGAAACGATCCGTCGTATCCACCAAATAATCCTCCTAGTGCTATTTCTGGTGAACTGCTTTTGTCATTGAACAACGCAAATCCATCTGTCGGTGAATCGGTTGCATTCACCGCCCGTCTTGCAAACAGTACGAATTTCTCCTCCGATATCACGCTGTCGATCTTCTCTATCACCGGAGAAACATTATTGGTCTGTACAAACAGCTTGTCCTGTACCCATAACTGGTATATGGATTCGAATCTCGCTGGTTTTGGCCGTAGCTACTATGCCCGCGTCACTCATCGAAACGGTCAGATGCGTGATTCAAACACCGTAACACTCCAGGTACGCGGCACATCAGCGAACAGCGGTCGTCCAACCGTGACCGTAAACAATGCCTATCCACGTATCGGCGAAACCGTAACACTGACTGCAACGGCGAATGATTTGAATGTGCAACAAGGCTCACTTAGTCTCGCGACCCACCCAGAGGGAACGATTCTTCAAAGCTGTGCTAGCAACTACACTTGCACCTATAGCTTCGTAATGACGGAGGCGATTGCAAACAACATGCGTACAAACAGTCAGGGCAGCTACGGCTACTACGCTCGCTTCTTCTATAGCAACCGAAGTAGCACCGATTCGCCAAACGTCGTCCGTGTCTACGCTCCCTCCGTACAGAACGCCTACACCCCAGCAACCTCACACGTGATCACATTTGATCGCTCTACGGTTCGTCCAGGTGAAAACTTCACGGTGACCGCTCGCTTGAGCCCAGATAGCACAGGCGCCCCGTACTATACGATCCGCATCTACGATCAATGGAATGTCCTGCAGCACACCTGTATCAATGTACGCACATGTGTCTTGCAGCAGACGCTCTCTCCAACTACAGATACAAGCCGCACCTATTATGCGAGCGCCATCGCTGACACTGGTCACTCGGTCGGCTCAGGCAACGCCACAATCCAGGTCATCCCCTCCATCAACTCCGCCGGTAACGGACGCTTGGGCAACAGCCAGCTCACCTTTAGCAAATCTAGCGACAACGTGATTACGCTCAGCCCAGAAATGACGGTGTACTCAGGCGCTATCCTCCGTATGGGTGCGACGATTGAGCCCGCTGCATCCAATGCACAAGGTTTCAAGATTGTTATTTCAGACAGAAACGGAACCGTGCTCAATACCTGCAGCAATACCAATACGTGTTCCACTGAAACGCTCATGGTGAACACCGGGGCAGAAAATTACACAGCCGCCTACAAAGCACGCGTAGAAGATGCCTTCGGTAGCTGGTACGAGACCCCCCTTTCGTCCGTCATTGTCCGCCCACAGCAATCAAACGCGTTCGACACGACATTGATCACCTCGCTCGGTCCAACAACCGTTCAGTCTGGTCAGACCTTCACACTGAAAGCTGAGGCTAAGAACTACAACACGTCCCTTGAGAACCTCGCCATCGCTTGGTATCAAGAAGACGGCGCCTTGATCACGACCTGCTATGCCCGTTCCACGTGTGATGTCGGAACAAGCTATCCAGCCCTCAACGGAACAACGCGCACGATGCGTTTCTACGTCGAAGCCTGGGACACGATCCGCACGCGCGAGGGGAACGAGCGCAGCGATCTTCACACGGTGACGATCAAGCCTTAAGACAATCCCAAAAACTTAGGCGCTTCGACGATACAAAAAACACATCCCAACGGATGTGTTTTTTGTATCGTCTTTTTTGCTTATTTCGCGCGTTCCACGTACTCCCCTGTCTCTGTATTCACCACAATTTCTTCACCCTGCGTAATGAAGAGTGGCACACGGACCTTCATTCCCCCTTCGATCGTGGCTTCTTTGGTGACGTTTCCGCCAGCCGTATTGCCTGCGACTGCTTCCATCGTTTCGGTAATTTTGAAGTTCATCTTACGTGGCAATTCGAGCGAGATCGCGCGTTCATCGAAGAGGGCGATATGGACGTCCAAGCCTTCGCGAAGGTACGTTCCCTGCTCGCCGACATCTTCATCCGACATGGTAACCTGTTCGTAGGACGCCTTGTCCATGAAGGTGTAGCCGGTGTTGTCGTGGAACAGGTACTGCATCGTGCGATGCTCGACCTCAACTAATGTGATGGTATCGGACATCTTATAGGTCACTTCGAGCATCTTGCCCGATTGGACGTTCTTGATGCGGGTGCGTACGAAGGCAGCGCCCTTCCCTGGGTTCACGTGCTGAAACTCGTTTACCACCCAGAGGCCCTGTGGGTCCTGGATAACAATTCCTTTTTTGATCTCGGATGGAGAAGCCATAGATAATGCAATAGAATGACGAAACTTGGCCTAGTTTGGCCTAAAATAGGCGCGGCGTCAACGGGACCTGTTCTTCTGTGAATTCAGAGAATCCATGCTTTGCCAGTGCTGTATCACGCACCCACTCACCTCGCATCGCTCCCTCTAATGAATACAAAGGGGGCGTTAGCAGTGCAAAATCAGCCATTCCATTAATCTGAACGACAAGCGTTCTTCCCCCCAAATCATCCAAATACGCAACGGGCGTCAACGTTGGCTCAGGGGGAAGAATCTCTTGCGCGAGTTCGTTTTTCATAGAGTGATCTTAAGAGGAGTGAACTGGTTCATCGACAAACTCTATCTTCATGGCGGGGAATTTCTCCATCACACTCTCCACTTCTGATTTAAACCTTGTTGAAACAACGATCGCTTCAATTTCGTCGACATTCACCCCACCTAAAATCTGACATTCAACATAGCGTTTATCCGTACTTCCTCGCTGTCTCATTTGGAGAACATTTTGCGTCTTCACCCACAAAGCATCTTCATACAGATACCGGTTATCGTCCATGTTGTCACGATATTCGAAGGAATCTCCATCTACACACGTAACGCGAGGAGCGATCGTCGCTTTTTTCAAACGTAAGCAGATATTGCCATAGCTTGGAGCGGCTCCAAAACGATCCTCCTCACCGCCTGAAGCAATTGCCCCGTAGATGGCGGGTGAATCTTGATAAAACTCCAAATTTCGAATTCCAAGAAGCTTTTCTGCGTCATACCTTCTTTCAAGATAACTTGCTCCTTTCTCCGCTCCTTCTTCAAAGGCGCTCTTAACTCTTCCTGCTGCAAGGATCGCCTCTAACGCTCCGACCGGAACGTTGATTGTGATCTGATTATTCTTCAACATCTCTTCATAGACGTTCTGGACCGATTCGCGAGAGAACGCTTGAGCAAGCTCATTCTGAATCCGCTCCGCATTTCGTCGAGACGTTTCCCGTATTTTTTCTTGCAACGCTTCTCCTCGTTGATCCAGCCCTTCGGCCCGGCGCCCAGCAACCGCTGGATCATACATTAATGATCTGTGATCGTACGTCTTCTCACGCAAATCCGCAGGAAAACTTTCGAAAATACGCCGAGCGTCGGCTGCTGGTAGCTTCGAAAAGGCTGCGTTGAAGGCATCTGCAATTTTTTTCCGCTCTGAATCAGCCGAAGGTGCATTCTCTTTACGCAGCATATTCAGCACTGGTTCCACTTGCTGTAAAAAAAGATCTGAAAATTCTTGCGCCTTGAGAAGGCGATCAATCGCCTTTGCCTCCGCCGCCGCTTTACGTAAACCTTCAAATTTTCCTTCAGGGATGTTCGCTGCCTGTTTTTCTAGTATCGGGTTAACAAAAGCCGGGTGAAGGCCAGCTTTAACCAATGCTTCACATACAGACAGGAAGCGTTCAATTGATAGATCCTCTCTTTCTGACAGATCGATTACCCCTTTCTCTATCAGGGGGCGCTCAAGTTCTTTTCGATAGACGTCCTCTTCTCCAAATGAAGTTGCGAGTATTTCAAGCGCACGAAGCCTCTGAGTGGTAGGGAGCTCTCGATTCGCCAAGTCTTCGCTGGCAACATCCAGGAGAAACTGTTGCTCCATGGAACGGATCTTCTCTGGTTTTTGCGTCTGGTACTCTTCATCGGTTGCAATGAAAGCCTGTAGTTGACGCAAGCGCTTCTTTGCATTGAAGGCTCCCGACTTCACTAATCGATCTACGATGCCTGATTTTAAATACCGTAAGTTGAGATGATGGAGACTGTTCGGTAGCTCATCCATCTCATCAGCCTGATCCCCCAGCCAAGAAAGAAGTTCCAAAGCTGGGGTTATCTCTTCTTCTGGGACAAGACGAAAAGCTTCCTGGACCTCATCTTCGGAAGCGCCACTCGCATCCAAACGTAGAAGATTCGCTTTTTCAGTTAGTTGGTTTAACAGATCAACCATCAGTTGAGCTTTTTGATTGATTTCCTGCTTCTTTTCCACTGAAACAATCTTTTTCTCGTGAACCTCGCCTCCGGAAGAAGGGGCTGCTTCATCCACGGATGACGGCTGTTCTAAAAATGCGATAATTTCCTCTGCTACAGGGCCGATCTTCGCCCTACTCGGATCAATAATTGAGACCACCTCGACTGGACTGAATTGTTGTACGAGCGAACGAAAAAAACCTCTTTTCGCTTGGGGCGAACACCCTGAAGAGATTCGTCTTGTTTCATCAATAACCCAACGCAGTAGTTCTGCTTTTTGGCTCATCGTGACCCGTAGCCGATCCCCTATTTGATCTCTCAAATGCCCAATGACTCGATCGAACTCTTCTTCTGCCCCTTTTTCTTCAGAAAAAAGTACTTTTAGCTCCGGATTCCTGACTCTTTGCTCTAACGCGTTAAATTCTGTTTTAAACAAAGGAAGCGCGTCCTCCTGTGAGAGAAGTCTTGTTTCCGACGTCTTCGGCGTCTCAACCATCGGCTGATCTACTGTAATAGGAGCACCTTCCCAAGGCATACGAAAAAAATTATACCACGCCTAACCTAAAAATCGCTCACGAATTGGCACTGGCATCAGCTCTGAAATCGACTTCACCCCCGTCAGGGCCATTACGAGACGATCCACCCCAAATGCAATGCCGGCTGCATCTCCCATCTTGGGTAGACACTCGATAAATCGTTCATCGATTGGCCATATTTCTTTCCCAAGTGACTTTCGAAGGTCCTGTTCTTCTACGAATCTTGCTCGCTGTTCGACTGGGTTCGACAGTTCTGCGAAGCCGTTCGCCAACTCTAAATCACCGAAGTAAAACTCTGTTCGTAACGCGTAACGCGGATCCGTTGGGTGCTTGCGTGCGAGCGCGGCCATCGAGGCAGGGTAGTTATAGAGGAAGGTCGGCTGAAGTGTTCGGCCCGGACCTTTCCCGCTCCAACCAAGATGTGGCTCAACTTCCGTTAAAAAAATACGGAAGAATAAATCGTCCCAGGTATCTGCTTCCCCCACTGGCATCCCTCGCTCTTTAACAAGTGTCGCCATCGCTGCCTTATCTTCCAAGACACTATCAAGATCAACATTCGCATATTCCTTCATCGCTTCTGCAACCGTGAGACGTCGGAACGTACGCTCCATCCAACCACGATCCTGAATTCCAGCTGTACCCGCTTCCGTCGTAAACCATTGCTTTGCCACCGCTTTCACCAACCCTTCTGTATCCTGAAATAATTCTTCCAGTCCCGCATCGCGGCGATACCATTCGATCATCAAAAACTCGACATCATGCGTCCCATCCCAGGGTTCGCTATTGCGGAAGCAAGGACCAAGATCGTAGACCTTCTCGAACCCAGCCGCGAGCAGTTTTTTCATCGCATACTCTGGCGATGTGATCAGTGCACCGCGGTGTTTCGTCCCGTTCTGTTCTTCGATCTCGGACCAGAGTGGTTCGAGATACGGTTCTTGCCCCGGAAGGCCAACCAAACGGGGCGTATGGAATTCAACGAAATCCTGGTCGTCAAAATAACGACGAACAAGTTTCGTGATCTGGGAACGCGCGAGCAGCAAAGACGGATTCATGTTCGATATCCTATAGAGAAAGGCTTATTTCGTCGACTCAGGCGTTAGAGAAAGATAGACGTTAGTTCAACGTGTCCCAATGAAGATCGAATATCAAACGATGCGTCTCCATAAGCGCTGCGTCATCCATTAACACGGCACGCGGGCGACCATAGTCATCCATAGAGATCATCGCAACCTTCGTGCCGTAGATCAAAATGTAGGTTGGAGCCGAAACGGTGGTCGATAGATGCTTGCGCTCATCCAAGCCCTGTACCTGACCACGACCGCCGATACCGAGCGCACGAACACGAATGCCTGCCTCGATGCGATCTTGTGTGAATGTCGGGTAGGCTTCGTGCAAGACCGGTGACAACAAATTGTTTGAGTAGATCCGATACATCTTGTTTTTCTCTTTGCGCATCACCTGCAAAACATCCTCCAGGATCGCGCGTACACCCTTGTGAAACTGATAAAAATGAACGGTCGCCATGAGCTTTGATTTTCCTGTTCGTAGGCGTAATTCATCGATCCCCTTTTTTAATTCATCACGCGCACCGGACAGTTGTGCCAACTGATCATCCGCCATAGAAAGCAGTACATCTGGGTCGAGAGCAGCATAGGCTTCTCGCGTATGATCTTTGTAATACGTCACCAATCCTCGGTCGATCAGAAGACGAAGCAGCTCATGTGTTGTCTGACGATTAATCTTTGACGCCTCCGCAACCTGGCGAATGGAAGAGGCGCCGCGCTCAAGTAATGCGAGATACACGCGAACCGCTTTCTCGGACAGATTGAATTCTGTGAGCAACTTCTCGGTAAACATGTGCATAAGTTCACATGCGATCCACGATATGTCAAAAAATAAATGACATTTTCAGTCATTCTGATCCTATATTCATTACATTTTATCATCTGGCAGTTTTTTACTGACACTAGTTCATAGAAGAACACTCGCTATCGGATCATCCTATCTCTGTCTCTGCAGAGACGGAAAGGATAAGTACAGTCATGAAGCATAAAGTAGACATCTTCTTTGATCTTGATAAAACGCTCTTCGATAGCGATGCTCTCGTAGCCTGCATTCGAGAAGATCTCGAGCGATTCGGTAAAACGCGCGAAGAGATCGAGCACACGTCCAAACAGGCGAGCGCTCAAGGCTACTCGTTCGAGAAGCATCTGGGGTTCCTTAGATTCAAGAAGGACTTCATCAAGGAACGGGCAGAGCTCTATCGGGCGCTTCTCAGCGCTGGAGATCAATTCCTCTTCCCTGGCGTCGAAGACGGCATGCAGCGACTCAGCCAGCTCGCCACCTGCCATCTCCTCACGTTCGGCCTGCCGCGTTATCAGCGTGAAAAGGCACGGGGCATCGTGGCATTCCAAGGTCTATTCACGACTCAACACTTTGTCTGGCGAGAGCGGACGAAGGGGGATGTCCTCAAGCAGTATGGACCACAGAACGCCGTCTACTTCGTCGATGATACGCCCGAACATCTCGTCGACGCACGAATGAAGGCACCTTGGGTTCACTGCATCCGCATGGCTTGGCCGGGGAAGCGTTTCGTTGCCCATCAGAGCGACGGGATCGATTGGCTTGTCGTTCATTCACTGGAAACGATCGTAAAGATCATCGAAGGAATCACTCTATGAAACAACACCCTCCACGCATCGTCGTCCTCGGCGGTGGAACCGGAACTTTCACGATCCTGTCTGGATTGAAGAAGATTCCCTCAGAGCTGACAGCGATCGTCAGCATGTCAGATAACGGGGGCTCGACCGGCAAGCTCCGTGACGAGCTGGGCGTACTCCCTCCGGGTGATGTTCGTCAGTGCCTGGTGGCGCTTTCGGAAGGCGATTCCGTCCTCCGTCAGCTGTTCACCTACCGGTTCAGCGAAGGTTCGCTGGCCGGACACAACTTCGGCAATCTCTTCTTGTCCGTCTTGGAGAAGATCTCCGGAGATCCTCTATCTGCGGTGCGTGAAGCCCAGCGGATTCTCGATGTGCGTGGAAACGTCATTCCGGTATCCGCGCAAGCTTCGAACCTGCACGCACGCCTCCAGGACGGAACGGTTCTGGAGGGAGAGCACGTGATCGATGAAGCCTCGGCGATTCGGTCTCCGATTGATCGTTGCTTCCTCTCGCCAACTGTCTCCGCCAATCCAGCGGCACTGGAAGCGATTCGGCGGGCAGATCTGATCGTGCTCGGTCCAGGCGATCTCTACACCAGCATCATTCCGGTACTGCTTGTCGACGGAGTGACGGAAGCGCTCGCCGCCTCAAGGGCAAAGCTCGCCTACGTCTTGAACCTGGTCACGAAGCACGGACAGACCGATGGCTACACGGCTAAGACCTTCTGCCGTGTGATCAACGAATACATTCAACCAGCCTGTCTGGATACCGTACTCGTAAATCAGTCCCCACTGCCTGCGGATATTCAGGCACGATACGCCGCGCAAGCGGAATTCGCGATTCCGGATGATCTTCCAAACGAGTCCGACATTCCCTCCATCGTACGTCGTGATCTTATCGCCCGAGGAACGGTCCAGGTCGCTGCGGGCGATCGTCTCAGGCGCAGCTTGCTGCGCCACGATCCCGACAAGCTGGCTCACGCCGTTCTCGATCTCCTCTAAAATGTAACGATATTCTTCCTTCGCCTCCTGTTTGCGGCTTCGTCGCTTACAGGAGGCGGTGTCCGTTCTCGGTCAACGTCTATCTCAGCAAAACCCAGAAAAAGAGGTACACTCGTCTCACTCACTCTTCCCCTCCCCTACTTGTATGAATCTCAACTGGCCGGCTATTTTTCTTGCAACCGTTCTTCAGTTCGCTTTTGGCTTTGTTTGGTACACACCTATCTTCGGCAAGCTCTGGGGGAAGATCCACGGCTTCGATCAGGTCTCGAAGGAGAAACAACAGGAGATGATGAAACAGATGGGACCATTGCTTGCTGTTCAGATCCTTGGAACGATCGTCACAAGCATCGTACTATCACTCTTCATCAATAACTTTGTGTCTGGCTGGCATGCATTTGGAATCGCGGGCTTCTCTTGGCTCGGTTTCATTCTCCCAACACAGGTCAGCGCCGTTATTTTTGGAGGAACACTGCCTAAGTGGATTGTGAAGAAGATCGCCATTATGGCCTTCGCTTCCCTCGGCTGTCTGATGATTGCTGCCGCGGTATTCTATTTCATGGCGTAAACAGACCGTCGAAGGCAGGTGCAAGAAGCTTATACAAAACGGCTCCCAATTTGGGAGCCGTTTTGTATAACACAGAGGTGATTAGCGAACCAAGTAAGGCAGCAAGGCCATGAAGCGGGCGCGCTTGATAGCGAGGGCCAACTTGCGCTGGTGCCAACCACAGACGCCGGAACGCTTGCGAGGCACGATCTTTCCGAAGGAGGAAAGGTAGCGGCGCAAGGTGTTCGTGTCTTTGTAGTTGATCTCGGACACGTTGATCTGACAAAAGTGGCAGGTACGGGCCTTCTGGAGCTTGGAGAGTGGTTTGTTCATAGGTGTTGCACGACGAGTCGAAGCGGCCGGAGCGCGTGCGGGATGAAATGATTCGAGCTGAGCTCGATATCAGTGAATAATGAGAGATGCTTACGTCTAAAAGGGAATGTCTTCGATGCGAATCTCTTGGTCAGACACGGCGCGATCGATTGGATCGTTCACCGCAGACTGTGTGAGGGTTGGACCAGGGGTCGCGCTCATCCCAACGGGAGGACGCGTAGAGGAACCACCGGCAGCGACCTCTCCACCAGGAGCGGCGCTTCCACGATCGAGCATGATCATGTTCTCGGCGATGATTTCGGTACGCATGCGCTTCTGTCCATCCTGCGCTTCCCATTCACGGGTCTGCAAACGTCCTTCCAAGAAGATCTTCTTTCCTTTGGTCAAATACTGCTGACAGATTTCTGCGAGCTTGGCCCATGCCACAACGTTGTGGAATTCGGTGCGCGTTTGGCGTGTGCCTTGCGCGTCCGTCCATTGAGCATTGGTGGCGATTCCAAACGAACAGACACTCTGACCAGACGCCGTTGTACGGACGTCCGGATCACGCGTCACGTTGCCGATCAGCTGTGCACGGTTAAGGTCCATAGGAAAGAAAGAAAATGGGTGTTAAGCCGACTTCTCTTCAGCACCAGCCTCAGTCTTCTTCTCAGCGTCCTCAGCGCCAGCTTCGGAAGCTTTGTCATCGGACTTTGGCTTCTCGTCCTTGTCCCCTTCTTTGGCTTCGCCATCCTTCGATTCTGCTTTTTCACGACGACGAGCGCGTTCTTCTTCGACGTTGATCTCCGTGAATTGAACGAGGTCGAACTTCTGATCTTCGACCGACTGTTCGGAAGCCGTGATCATGTGGCGCAAGATGTCGTTTGAGATGCGAAGGTTTTCTTCGATCTTTGCGACCGAGCCCTTCTCGGCGGTGAACACAACGGCGACGTAGTAGCCGTAGCGCTGCTTTTCAATTTGGTAGGCCAAGTGAAGCTTCCCGAGGCGCTTGGTGAGCTCAACGGTGGCACCGTACTTGGTAATAAGGGTCGAGATTTTGGTCTCAACATCGCCGACTTCCGTTTCAACAACGGTCGCTGGGATGATGTAAAGCAACTCGTAGCGAGCAGCCATACTCTTGTGTGACACGTCCCTTATTCAGGGATTCTAGCGCTTAAGTAGGCTAAAATTGGCCGGTCACGATTAAGAATGAAGTGCCGAAATCCTATAAAATTAGCCACTTTTTGTCAATGCAGCGCCTTAGTGTACGTAGGCTTTGAGGGGTGCTCCGCTCAAGCAAGGGCCGTAGGGGTAAGCCACTTGATGCAAATGCTTCACTCGTGGGACGAGTTCATCGATTCGCTGCGAAACCTTTCCTGAATCAGTAATACGCTTACTTGCGATCCAATCGTTCAATTCCTTTAATTCTGCGTGACTCAAGTGGTACTGAGATCGTAGATCGAGTAGACGGGGGGATTCAGAGGCCGAATCGAGCAAATAGAGCGGAGCGATACGGGCAAGTAAAGCGCTTAGTTCAGCGGTTTTTTCCGCAGCATGCGCTTTATTGCCGGCAGTAGCCGCTAACCGAGCCTCCGCCGCAAGCTGTTCGACGGGGCGCAATTCGCGCACGCGGATCTGGTCTAAACGCGCTTCAATTTGTTTGCAAAAATAGCGTGCTGCCACCAAGGCCTGGCGATCCGAAGCGGGAAGATCTGCCTCGTTTCCCGGCAACTTGAGCCCACGCAATCCCTGAACCATCGTTTCATGCAGAATAATCGCATCGTCAAAGGTAATGCTATCGCGCTTCGCCACCACATGCTCATAGACCGAGGCGAGCTTCTGCTGGGCTTCTGTAAACGGGTTTTGGACCTCCTGTTGTTTCGCTGACGCTCCCTTTCGGTGGGCGGACCCTTCTTGCACCGAAATATGCAACCGCTTACAAGCCGCCTCGTACATCGCGCGCTCCACAACTAACCGCTTTTTCGTTGCCTTGTAGTCTGCTACCAACTGCCCAAATGACCGCTCTCCTGTGAACAACCGTTCCCCTCGGATCCGCTGAGGATTTTCGATAAAGGCTTCGTATTGATCAAACTGGACCCCGGCTCGCGCTAAACGGACTTTTAGGATGATAAACAGCTCCTGCGCTTCGCACACTTCTTTTTCATAGCGATTCACCGTGAGGGTATCGTACCGTTCTTGGACCTCATTTCGTGGTTCCGCGTTTGTACGGGCAATTCTCGACTTTAAGGCAGCCAGCTTACCCGATTCACCCGCTTCCCGCGTTGGCAACGATCGGACACCCGATGAGCCCTCCATCGTATCTGCGCGTTCAGCGCCTTGACGTTCAAAAAAATCGTCGTACCGAGGTTCGGCTTCGGCATGAGCGGACGTACGTGAAAGAGCACTACGAGTAGCCATAGAAATACACACACGAGTATAGCGCATGTGGCCCAAACCTACACGTGCGTTTGCGGGAAGCAAGTTCTCAGCTATGATCAAGCGTATGTCGACCTTCCTTATCTTCGGGAGCCATCCCGCCCTGTCGCTCGCCGAAGCCCAAGCCGTCTACCCGGAAGGCGCCTTTCAGGTTTTTAAAGCCTCAGCCATTAGCCAAGCGGATCTCAACCCTGCTGCCTGCGTTGAACGCTTAGGTGGCATCGTGAAAGCGGGCCGCATTTTACTTGAACTCTCGCCCTCGCAGGATTTGATTGAAGCCCTGATCGAACTTATTCGTACCCATCCACGCGCGCGAAAGATCGTGTTTTCATTAACAGTCTTTGGAAGTCACCCGACGATCGACCGCAAACTTCCCCTCGAATTCAAGCGCCGTCTCCAAGAAGAAGGGGTGCCCGCGCGCTGGTTCGCCGATTCCGAAGGGCAAGTCACACCAGCCGCTGTGAAGAAAGCGAGCCTCATCGATGAGGGCTACGATATCTGTATCTTTGCGAACGACAAGACACGTTCAATTGGTTTTACCGAAGCTGTTCAAGATCCAGATGCCTGGACATTACGTGACATGGGTCGCCCGTTCCGCGATGCAAAGAACGGCATGCTGCCGCCAAAACTGGCGCGCGTACTCGTAAACCTCGCAGGCGCAGACACGAATCGGCATTTACTCGATCCATTTTGCGGCAGCGGAACGATTCCGATGGAAGCGTCGCTCCTTGGGTACCGCCAGATCACGAGCTCCGACATTGACCCAGAACAAGTGAAGGATTCAGAAGGCAACATGCGTTGGATCGCGGATCGCGGATTGATTCCGTATGAAGCTCTTGCCACGATGCGCTTTGTAACGTCAGCCGCCGCTTTTGCCCAGACACGCGTTTCAAGTCCGGTGGATGTGATCGTAACGGAAGGCTACTTGGGTACCCCGCTCAAAGGACGGGAAACTTCCTCCATGCTCGAACAGGAGGCTACGAATATCGAAAAAATCTGGAACGAAGCGCTTCCAACCTTCGCAAAACTCCAACCAAGTGGCGGCGTCCTGGTTGGGATCTGGCCTGTCTTTACCTCGGAAGAAGGCGAGCTCCTCGTAGATGCAACAGAAGCAGCAGAAGCGGCTGGTTACACGTTTACCGGCCCAAAAGATCTGATTTACGCTCGACCAGAACAGTTCGTCCAACGACGGATCGTTGTTTTACACAAGCGCTAGATGCAAAGCCTGGGTTGATAGATTAAACTTGGGACATATGATTTCCCCTTTTGGAGGCGAACGAAAAACTCCGACGCCCCCGACCCCTGTTGAACCAACCTGGGAAGAGCTTCTTGAAATTAACCCCAACAAGAAACCGATCGATCCACCGGAGATCGTTGAGTTCCCGCCTACCCCAATAGAAGCACCGATTGGGTTAGGCCTCCCAAATAAAAATATTGCTCCCGTAAAGGAACTATCAAACGGGCTTGCTGAAACTGAAGCACGAGTTGCAAGAGAAGCGGCTGCTAAAATAACCCGTCAGGAGTACCTCATGAAACAAGCTGAGGATCTAACCGCGTTTAGAAGACAGCAGCTTACAAAACAGATGGTGCAAGATGTGGCGCGGCTTCGAGCGCTGCGGGAAGGCCTAGAGGTGGAAGAAATTGAAGCAGGGGTTGAACGCCTAAAGAAACGCCGTTCCGAACCTCCTAGTGTCCACGCCTAAGAATCAAAACGAGCCCCCGCGGGCTCGTTTTGATTCTTACGGACTCTTTTTTAGGGGTAGATCTGCTTCCCATCTTCGTCGTAGACAAAAATCGCTTGGACCGGACAGGACTGAGCCGCGAGCAGAATCGTTTCCGCATCAGCGCCATTCTGATCAACGATGTAGGCCTTATTTTCTTCGTCGAGCTGGAAGACGCCAGGCGCGACGGTGACACACGGAGCCGCACCAATACAGATATCTCGATCGACTTCGACCCGAGAGATCTTTAAGACCTTCTTTTCAGGCGTCGAGGCGCCACTCGCGGGCAGCGAAGACTGGGCTGGTGCCGCTGATAAAGAGGCGTGCTCTGGTGCAGAAGGCAGAGCTGAACCTGGGAGAGGTTGGGTGTGGTTGGAATCCATAGAGTTACACGGCTGTAAACGTCACTGATTGAATGCTGGGAGCTTTTTCGCGCACCAATCCCTCGATCCCCTCTTTGTACGAATCGACGCAGGCGCAGTCGCCGCAGAAGCCACGAAGTTCAATCGAGCAGTCGGTTTCGGTTGCCGAGAGGACGTGCACCGATCGTCCGGCCGCTGCGAGCATCGGAGCAATATCTTTCAGCGAATCTTCGATCGTCGCTTGAATCGTCTGTCCGTTATTTTCCACCATAGTATTTTTCCATATAGAAACGAAGGAGTTGTTCAGCCTCAGGAATACACGAAGGATCACCCGTGCCGATCTTCGTTTTCGCCTGCAGCTTATCAAACGTATCCGCCCCTTCCAAGACCGCCTCTTCGATATCTTTGTCGGTGATCTTCAGAACCTTATCGATGATGCGCCCTTCTTCCACTTGAATCCGTGCATGTTGTCCAGATTTGCGGAAGTAGTCGTTAATAGCGCTCCGTAACGCTTTGTCTCCCAAAACGGAACAATGAATTTTCCGCGCTGGAAGGCCACCCAGGCGCTGCATAATGTCTTGCGGACGAAGCGCAAGTGCCTGATCAATCGTGACGCCGCCGTTCTCCGTCACCATCACGGACAACATCGAGGTCGACGCAATCGCCGAACCGCAACCAAAGGTTTTCCACTTGAGATCGGTGATGCGTTCAACGCCCTGCGCATCCTTGCTCACACGTAACCAAATTTTCATCGAGTCGCCACACGCAGGCGAACCGACGAGACCAAGATAAGCATCCGCATACGGCGTCTCATCTTCCAAAAAGTTCTGCGGATGAAAAAAGTGACTCTTCACCTCATCGGTATAGAACCAGCCTTTATCTTTCGTCGTCGCAACGACATCTCCTTTGCGGGCGTCGTCTGTCGCTGCAGAGACGGGGCCTGGAGTTGTCTGTGTATCGTTATTCATAGGGGTGAGATAGGTAGCTATTGGTCTGGAGTAAGGATGTTCCTGAACGACCGAGCACTGTTTGAGCAAACGACTGAACTTAGACTGATCTGCTTGCGAGTTGCACAGGGAGTGAAGGAATGTCCTTACTCCAGACACGACGCTAGTTGTTGAAGTACTTCATATCTAAGTTCACAGGACTCATTTTACGTAATCGCTCCACGACTCCCGGCATGACTTCGATTACGCGTTCGATATCCGCTGCGGTCGTTGCATGACCGAGTGTAAAGCGGATCGATCCGTGAGCCGCTTCGTAAGAAAGTCCTGTCGCGAGAATCACGTGTGACGGATCAAGTGACGTCGAAGCACACGCGGAACCCGTTGAAGCCATGATCCCGTCGGCGTCTAGGTAGAGCACCGCGGCTTCGCCTTCGATGTCGAGGAAGGAGACGTTGGCGCTGTTTGGTAAGCGCTCGGTTGGATGGCCGTTCAAACGTGCTTTGGGAATCTGCATCAGTCCTTCGACTAAACGATCACGGAGCTTCGTGAGGCGCGCCGATTCTTCTTCACGCTCCGCTTGGGCGAGTTCAAAGGCCTTCGCCAGACCGATAATCGCTGGAACATTCTCTGTTCCCGAGCGGATGTTCCGCTCCTGACCCCCGCCGCGAATAATGGGCTCCACTTTCACGCCACGACGGACATACAAAATGCCAATTCCCTTCGGGCCATACATCTTCGAGCCATTCAACGTCAGCAAGTCGGTATGTGATTGCTCGACATTCAAATCGAGGTACTCCGCCGCCTGGCAGGCATCCGAATGGAAATAGGGGTAGGCGGTCGTGTGCGTTTTGCGCCAAGTGAGCAAGGCGCGACCGATGTCGGCGATCGGCTGGATTGTTCCAATTTCGTTGTTCGCAAACATGATACTCACGAGTACTGTGCGTTCGTTCAAGGCTGCTTCGATGTCTGCAACCGATACCTGGCCTTCACGGTTCACCGGAACGAGCGTGAGTTCAATTTCTCCGATCTTCTGGGCATGAAGCAATGGTTCCAACACGGCATGGTGTTCAATCGAACTTGTGATGACATGCGGTTTTACGTCTGGCCCCAGTTTGGCGATCAACGCTTTTCTGGCGGCTCGAGGCACGCCAATGACCGCCAAGTTGTCTGATTCTGTTCCGCCTGACGTGAACAGCACCTCTTCTTCATGACCATGGAGTAACGCCGCGATTGTTTTGCGCGCTTCGGAAACCGCCTTCTTCGCTTCTAACCCAACGGAATGAAAAGAAGATGGATTGCCATAGACTTCAGAAAAATACGGCTGCATTGCCTCAAGCACCCGCGGATCGAGGGCGGTTGTGGCGGCATGGTCGAGATAAATCACGTGGGACATAAGATTAGGTCGCAGAGCTCTGCAGAATATCGGCTAACGTTGTTTCACGAACGGTTTCAAGGACACGAGCCTGGAGCACGCCCCAGAACGATCGACTTGAGCACCCGCGTTCTGCCGGACACGCTCCTGGGGTTTGTTGGCAGCTAACGAACACGATCGGACCTTCCAACGCGATCAATATTTGTTCAGCGGTGATCTGACCCGGGGGACGCGCCAGGATATATCCTCCATTCGGCCCTTTTTTCCCTTTGATCAAATCGGCTTTTTTCAAGGCACCGGCAATTTCTTCTAGGTAGCCATGCGAAAGACGCTTTTCGCGAGCCACGTCGACCAGGGTCAGATTCCGCTGCCCCTCCCCATATTCAAGCGCCAACTCAGCCATCAAGATGAGGCCGGCGTGACTTCGTTCGGAGACTTGGAAGAGGGATGGCATAATTTCCTGGCTGTTGGCTGGGAATATACCCCAGAACCTTTCCAAGATCAAAAAAGGGGCGTACCATTTGTGGGCCTATTCTGTTTTTTTGCTCTCCTCACCAGACCCTATCTCTATGGAACACCTTGAAGTTGTGGATGAACTGACCGGTCAGTCGCTTGGGATGACGCTCCCCCGTCATCAAGCGATCCAAGAGAAGGCCTGGTGCAAATCGACCAATATTTACGTCGTAAATAGCCAAGGTCAGGTCTTGTGCCACCAACGCTCGCTCGGCAAAGAGCGCTGGCCGGGCTATTGGATGACCCACCTGGGAGGACACGTGAGCGCCGAAGAAACCTACGAAACAAACGCCGTGAAGGAGTTGGAGGAAGAGGCGGGGATCAAAGCGGACATCTCTGAATTCATCCACTGGCGCACGACTCGCATCCCCTGGGCCCGTCTTTGGACCAAAGAATTCGTGATTTTAGTCGATCGCGATCTCGCCGACCTCAAAGCTCAACCCGGAGAAGTTGAGGCCTTTGCGTGGAAGCACCCGGAAGAAATCATTACCGAGTTCAACAACAAGGTCGGTTGGTGTGCTGGAACATTAGATTTCTGGACGGAATATCACTGCTTACGCGCCGCCCTCACCGCCGCCCAGAGTCAGGAAGCCAAGCACTCCCAACCTGCTTCCAACGACATGCACACCTGGCACAAAATGAAGGTGCCCTACGTGGCAACGTTTTAAGAAAAGTTCGTAGATATGACATTCCCCACCCTGACCGGCGCGTTCGCTAGAAAAAAGCGGGGCCTGTCGAGGTGGGGTTGTTAGTTGGACCGACCAGCGACGCTCAGAACGCGTTGGTCAGGAGCCTGTAGAGGCTCTTTGCGGTACCGGGACCGAGGATCAAGTTCCCGATCGCCGCGGACTCGAGGATGATCCCCTCCACCCACGCCTTGGCGCGTGCAGCGGTGAGCATTTGGTGCAGCTCGAGCGTCAGCACGCGGAGGTCGTAGCTCTCGCGGGCCCTGGTCTGACCGGTGAGCCGCAGCTCGAGGTCGAGGGGTCCGGGGCGAGAGACCTCGAGGGTCGCGATCGTGGACATCTTGTCGACCTCGACGGCTTCCCCGAGACGCGTCGCGCGCTTGATCACGCGGTTCAGCTGCGCGGCAGCGGCGTCGGGTGCACCTCCGTAGCAGGCCACAGCAGCCCGCGTGAACACCTTGCCGGAGAAGGTGCCGTCGAGGAAGCGACAGATGCGCCAGGTGTTCCGCTCCCTGTCGACGCCACTCGCGTAGAGCAGGCTCGTATCCGAATTGCTGTGCGAAGACGGCAGGACCATGAACTGCGTGACCTGCATCTCCTGCCCGAACGGGCGAACCGCCTTCGTCGGCATGGGGATCCAGCCGCGCATGTGGTGTTCGATGATCTTCCGCAGAGCCAGCCCCTCCTCCAAGGAGAGGACGATCACGCCCGGCGAGGTGGGCTCGGCGCCCACCATCGACCAGAAACAGTAGTTCATGGCCGGGATGCGCCAGCCGCGCACTTCGCGGCGCGTACCGATTTCGAGCACAGTCGCCGGAACCGCGAGCATGCGGCTCAGCTCAGCAACCGGGACGAGCCCCTCCGCCTCGCAGGTGGCGGACATCGTGGCTCCGTCGTCGAAACCCGCCTTGATGCGGACGACGCCGCCGATGAAGAGCAGCGTCAGATACGCTCCGGCTCCATCGAGCCACACCCATTCAGTGAAGAACGGGGGCTTTCCATGTGTTTTCCGATCCTCTCCCTCTTTTAGAATTTGCATCGATACCTCCCGCAAAACGTTCTCGAGACAACCTCGCGTTTCGCGCGCGTTCTGTATCATAAAACGTTATTTTTGTCTACCCAGCACCTCTTCCTTCTCCCACCCCTATTCGCTATCGTCCCCGTCGTATGACAAACGATTATCATCGCTCCGCCAACTACCTGTTTGAAATTGGGATTCATGCGAAAACCCCTCGCAGCGGTTTTTGGAACCTAGGATCCGGCCAGCAGTCACTCGCAGAACACACGCACCGTGTCGTGCATGCCGGTCTCGTACTCTCAGCGCTTGCCGGTGATGTCGATACGAATAAAGTTCTCCAGATGTGCTTATTTCACGATCTCGCAGAAGGGAGAACGAGCGATTTAAACTACGTCCACCAACAATACGCGCAAGCGGACGAAGAACTTGCGCTCAAACACATTGAAGAAAGCGTGCCCTTCGGAGATCGCATCCGGACGCTCCACACAGAATACAAAGAACGAAAGACGAAGGAGGCGTTGCTCGCCAAAGAAGCAGACCACATTGAATTACTGCTGACCCTCAAAGAACAGAAGGACCTTGGCAACCCTCAAGTGGAACGTTGGCTGGAAGGATATTTAGGACGTTTCAAAACGGATGAAGGTCGAGCGCTCGCTGAAGCTATTCTCGAAACCAATATGAGCGACTGGTGGTACAAAGGAAAGGACGCAAAAGAATACTGGGTCGACCGGAAGCATCACAAAGGCCAATAATCTCTCTTGTAGCAGTCACTTTTATCCCCTACTATTTCTCCATGAACCTACGCCCATTTTTCTCCGCCCTCTTCTTGAGTTGCGCCCTCTTCCTCTCTGCTCCCGCGATCAGTTACGCCGCGATGCCTTATTTCTCAGGTGACGGTCAGGAAGCAGCCATCGATGGCACACTCAATCTAAACTTCGCCGTTGGCTCCACAGGCGGGGCTGATATCGTCCTCGTGAATCGAGGACCCGCGACTTGGCTGTTGGTCGGTGGTCGTTTTCCCGCAGGAATTACACTCACCCCGATCACAGGAGAGCCCGGGCGTTCAGTGATGATGATTGGCGGAACACCGACCGAAGAAGGAACCTTTCCTGTACGCATTCTCGCAACGGTCAGCTCTAATCCGTACTTCCTCAATGTCGTTATCACCACGTACGCCCAGACACTCACCATAAACCCCTCCCTTGGAGTTGCTGAAGGACGTGTCGGCCTGCCTTACTCGCAACCTCTGACAGCGGGGGGATCTCTTTCAATCTATTCTGGACTCTACTGGGGAATCTCCAGTGGCGAACTCCCACCCGGACTGAGTCTCAATTCAGCCACAGGAGTCATCAGCGGAACACCAACCACCGCTGGAACCTATCGCTATCTTGTTCGAATGAATGAGACGGGTGACCGCTTCCGAAGCGCGACCCCTCGCGAATACATTCACATTATTCAGGCTGCCACGGTTTCCCCTGTTCGCTTCACCACACGCACAAACCCAGTGAATGGACAGGTAGGAACACTCTATCCCGCTCAAATCTTTTCGACGACGGGTGGAAGCGGCAGCTATCGTTGGGCGATTACCGCGGGGGCACTCCCACCCGGGATCAGCTTAAACACAGCTACAGGAATTTTGTCCGGAACCCCAACACTTGCCGGCACCTATGGAGCAACCGTAAAAGTCTACGATAACGCCTCTGACCTTAACTCAGACGCGCTTGCCTTTACGTTGGTCGTCTCTCCTCCGGTCATATTCGTTCCACCTACGATTTCGCCCATCATCACTCCCCTTGCCCCGGCTCCTGTCGTTTCCCCAACACCCGCTCCCGGTACGGCAGGATTACTCGTGACCACGAGTTATGTTCCAAACGGAACCGTTGGAACGGACTACACCACAACCCTCAGCGCAACAGGCGGAACCGCCCCGTACTCCTGGAACTTTGCGAGCGGCGCCCTTCCTCCAGGTCTCTCGCTCTCTGCAGCAGGTGTGGTCAGTGGTCGCCCAACGACCCCTGGAGTATCGGCAGCCTATATTGAAGTATTTGATGCAACGGGTGCGTACGTAGGACGTCCCGTTACCTTCACCGTTGTCGCCGCCTCCGCTGGCTCGCCAACCCCTGTGACGCCGACGCCCACGACTCCAACCACCCCCTCAACACCAACAACCCCTAGCACCCCAAGTCCAACCGCATCCGCAGAACTTACCGCACGCCTGAATAACCTCAGCCGTGTAGGCGTAGCCATTCACGCCCTCGTGAAGCTCCCAGATGACGGGAATCGCTTTACTCAAGCCGATAGCGCCGTCTACTACGTCGGTGGAGATGGTCGTCGTCACGCCTTCCCAAATGATCGCGTCTTCTTCTCCTGGTATTCCAACTTCGACGGCGTACGCGTCGTCTCCGCGACGAATTTGGCGAGCATCCCTCTTGGATTAAATGCCACCTACAAACCGGGTACAAAGATGGTGAAATTCACCACGGATCCAAAAGTGTACGCGATTAGCGCGAACCGCTCACTCCGCTGGGTCAAAACCGAAGGAGCTGCGGTCGCCCTCTATGGAAGCAACTGGAACCGTCAGATCGATGACCTTTCCGACTCGCTCTACATGGACTACACCTTTGGTGCAGACATCAACACCGCGAGCGACTATGACCGCACAAGTCTCCAGTCGACGATTCGCACCGTGAGCGATACGTTCCCTCTCTAAACAACGAGCGACAAACAAAAAAACACCCCCTCGGGGGTGTTTTTTGCCTCTATGTGTCTGTATTCAGTTGGGTGCCATTCCTCCATGCTTGGTGGGGAATGTAAGGCATCCCTTTGTTATTACGAGACCACAGTCCGTATTGGTGCAGTGACGTACGTACTACGACGAATGCCCGGGCGAGGAGTGGCGATTCGCCGACCCTTCCCGGGCATCTTACCTGGAACGAGGACCGCTCTCAGGCGTGTAGTTCACACAGCGCTTGGCGGACGCGGAGGCGTGGGACCTAGCGGAGGCCTAAGTCCTTTCGGTGGACCGTACTCCAACAAGTGGTACCCCGCCTGTGCCAGCCGATACTCTTTTGGCGTGTCCGAGTCCATCGTCTGTGCCCGCTTCCGCTGACTGATCCGCGAGGTAATGAGTCTTACCTGCTCCATATGCTGGAGCACAGGCTCCAAGAACGGACCAAAGCAGCTCCTCAAGGTTCCGCCACCCGCTCGCAGAATCTCCTCTGGGAGGTAGAACTCGAGCTTCGGTGTGGTGGACTCAAGGTAGTGAAGAAGGAGAAGGATCAGATGGATCCTGATCATCTCCTCGGGTGAAGCGTCCGGCGGTGGGCCAAGAACCCACTTCACTAGACGCGCCAGAACAAATAGCCCCAGTACTACACAGATCATCAAACCAAACATGCGCCGACTCCGTGTGTATCTTCAAGGACCCGCTCCGAGAAGAATTTGGATGGTAGCGAACGCAGGAAAAGAGAGCAAGCTTGCCTGCTCGAAACGCGAGGATGCTACGAAGTCCCGATGAGCGCTTTCTTCTGTTCCCGACTCCACTGCTTCAATTCATACTCTCGTTTGCGGGCGGCCGATTCTGAAGCGGCCTCTTCTCTCCAAACACACACAACCGGCAAACGACCGCGCGTGTATTTCGCGCCTACTCCTGCATTGTGGTTCGCGAGTCGCTTATCGACATCGGTTGAAATTCCAATATAAAAAGTCTTGTCAGAACATTCGAGGAGATATACGGACCAGGTAGACATGCAGAGAGCTTACGTTGTTCAAATCGCCTCTACAATCCTTCTCCTAATAGGTAAAACCGACCCACGTGGGTCGGTTTTACTATGGCGG
>CAZRJW010000014.1:0-26998 GCA_964600845.1 uncultured Gammaproteobacteria bacterium
GAACAAGTACAGTGATGGAAAGCTGAAAAGCAGCCCGGGAGGGCGATGAAATAGTTTCTGAAACCGTATGCTTACAAGGAGTTGGAGCGGGTAGCAATATCCGTAACAGCGTTCCTATTGAAGAATGAGCCAACGAGTGTGCTGCATGTCGCTCGGTTAAGTCCCTGCGGGGACGAAGCCACAGTGAAAGCGAGCCTGAATAGGGCGTTTTGGTGGCATGCACACGACCCGAAACCCGGCGAGCTAGCCATGAACAGGATGAAGCTTTAAGAAATTAAAGTGGAGGTCCGAACCCACGAGCCGTACGACACTCGGGGATGATTTGTGGCTAGGGGTGAAATTCCAATCGAGCTGGGTGATAGCTGGTTCTCCCTGAAATAGATTTTGGTCTAGCGCTAGTTCATAGCAAGGCGGAGGTAGAGCACTGAATGGGGACAGGGGCGCAAGCCTACTGTCGCCAACCAAACTCCGAATGCCGCTTTGTGTTCCTAGCAGTCAGTCCTTGGGGGCTAAGCTCCAATGGACAAGAGGGAAACAGCCCCGATCGCAGTCTAAGGTCCCTAAATGTATGCTAAGTGTCAAAGGCGGTCTGGTGACTTATACAACCAGGAGGTTGGCTTAGAAGCAGCCATCCTTTAAAGAAAGCGTAACAGCTCACTGGTCAAGTTGCCGGGCGCCGAAAACTTACCGGGGCTCAAGCATACTACCGAAGTCGCGAATTATGATCTTATTTATAAGATGTACTGGTAAGGGAGCATTCTGATCAGCACTGAAGCGGAAGGCGTGAGCCACCGTGGAGCGTTCAGAAGTGAGAATGTTGGCATAAGTAGCAAAAAGAAAGGTGAGAATCCTTTCCACCGTAAACCCAAGGTTTCCAGGGCAACGCGAATCGTCCCTGGGTTAGTCGGGCCTAAGGCGAGGCCGAAAGGCGTAGTCGATGGACAGCAGGTTAATATTCCTGCACTTCCATAAAGTTTCAATGGGGTGACGCATCGTTCAACTGTCTGGGTCTCCTGGAATGAGACCTCGGGCACGGAGGGGTGACTGGTAGGCAAATCCGCCAGTCGTAAGCCTCGCTGTGATCGTGAGTTCATCGAAAGATGAGCAAGAGATGGGACTGCGGTGCCGAGAAAAACCTCTAGAGCTAACTTTATGGAAACCGTACCGTAAACCGACACAGGTGGGTGGGCATAAGTGTGCCAAGGTGTACGAGAGAACCCACGTTTAGGAACTCGGCAATACAGCGGCCGTACCTTCGGTATAAGGCCTGCCTCTAGCAATAGAGGCCGCAGCTAAAGACGCTTTCCGACTGTTTACCAAAAACACAGCTTCCTGCGAAACCGCAAGGTGAAGTATAGGAAGTGATGCCTGGCCAGTGTCAGAACGTCAAGAGGAGAGGTCATTCCTTCGGGAGGCAGCCTTGAATCTAAGCGCTGATGAACGCCGGCGATAACTATAATCGTCCTAAGGTAGCGAAATTCCTTGTCGGGTGAGTTCCGACCCGCACGAATGGCATAACGAGAGAGCGACTGTCTCAACGTGGGACTCGGCGAAATTGCAAGTGGGGTGAAGATGCCCTGTACGCGCAGTCAGACGAAAAGACCCCGTGAAGCTTTACTACAACTTGATATTGGGTATTGGCTTTGCATGTTCAGCATAGGTGGGAGCTTCGGCGACAATGAGATACCACCCTTGCTCTGACAATACTCTGATCTCGATCCGTAATCCGGTTCGGGAGACAGTATCTGGTGGGTAGTTTAACTGGGGCGGTTGCCTCCTAAAATGTAACGGAGGCGTTCACTAAGGTCAGCTAGGCGCGGATGGAAATCGCGCCGATTCCGCAATGGGATAAGCTGGCTTCACTGCAAGACCAACAAGTCGAGCAGATACGAAAGTAGGACATAGTGATCCGACCGTACGATATCGGACGGCGGAAGCTCAACGGATAAAAGCTACTCCGGGGATAACAGGCTGATCTGGTCCGAGCGTCCACAGCGACGACCAGGTTTGGCACCTCGATGTCGGCCCATCGCATCCTGGGACTGAAGAAGGCCCCAAGGGTTAGGCTGTTCGCCTATTAAAGCGGTACGCGAGCTGGGTTCAGAACGTCGTGAGACAGTTCGGTCTCCTGTCTACTGCGCGCGCGGAAAGTTGAGAGAACTGTTTCCTAGTACGAGAGGACCGGAAACAATCGACCTCTAGTGTGCCAGCTGTCCTACCAAGGGCACCGCTGGGTAGCTACGTCGAGCACGGATAAACGCTGAAAGCATCTAAGCGTGAAGCCGTTCTCAAGATTAACTTTCGTCATAGGACCCTCCGAGACGAGGAGGTTGATAGGTCATAAGTGTAAGGATCGTGAGATCTTCAGCTGAGTGATACTAATAGTCCAATACTTTGATCATCCGGTTTTTAAACTGGTTGACGAGTTGCAAAAAACAATGCCTTGCACATATAACACACTGATAGCCCTACAATGGTTAAGCTATCGACTTTGTGATTCAACTTATTGAGTCCTGAAGCCGGTGGCTTAAGCAGTGAGGAAACACCCGTTCCCATCCCGAACACGGCAGTTAAGCTCACCAGCAGCGATGGTACTTGGACCCAACCCGGTCCTGGGAGAGTAGCCCGTTGCCGGACTATCAAAGACACACCTTTAAACGGGTGTGTTTTTGTTTATCTGTAGCGATTTTCTTGATTCAAGCGCTGCCGGTATTTGCTAGGTGCGTTTCCGACAGCGCCATCTCAGCGCCATTTTTTTCTGCTTCCTCTTTTTCGATCTGGCTGAATAGCTCGACCGCGTCCTTTATCGCGGAAGGTGCCAAGTGGGCGTACTTGCTCGTCATAAGGATGCTTGAGTGACCAAGTAGCTCCTTGACCACGGTGATAGGGATTCCTCTTGTAACCAGATGAGATGCGGTTGTGTGTCTCAGAACATGCCAAGACGTCTTACGGATACCGACACGGATACAGGCTCGTTTTAGAGCATTCAGTGCGAAATGATGAGTCAGTTCGCGGCCGCTCTCCACTTTGAACACGGGCCCAACTCGTTCGGTCTGCTTCTCAAGGAACGCATACAAGTCGCTGGCGATGTTGATGGATCGCGTTTTGCCGTTCTTCGGTGTGCCGATGGCTCCCATCACTTTGTTCCGACAGACATTGATGACGCGTTTTCGCATATCCACGTCCCTCCAATCGAGTCCTATAATCTCTCCGAAGCGCATTCCTGTCCGAAGACCCATCAGCGCCATGCCGACGATTAGCGGATCTTCCTTGTCCGTTAGCAGCTTCGCCGATTCGATGGGGGAGAGAAAGTCTATGCGTCCAACGCCTATAGGGAACTTCTTGATCTTCGGTATCGCAGCCAGCTTGTCCCAATCGACAGCCGTCTGAAGGCATTTTTGGAGGCAGGCTAGGAAATTGTTGATGGTCTTAGGATTGAGATTCGCCTTTTTCTTGGCAGCTTTGAATTGTTCGATCTGCTGCGCGTTGATTGCGTCGATTGGGGTTTTGCCGAACCAGGGGATCAGGTGAACGCGGAGCATCCCCTTCTTTGTGTACTGCTCGGACAGTTTGTTGTTCGTGACCACATAGGAGTCGAACCACTCCTGCGCGAAGTCTGCGAATAGGATCTTCTGAGGCGTGTCTTCTTCCTTCAATTTGATCTGCCCGCAAGGGTCTTCTCCGCGCGTCATGCGTTGTCTCAGGAAGTCTGCGTAGGCTTCCGCGCCACGTTTACTGTTCTCTGGGGAGTGTCTGCGCCGTCTTCCGTGATACTCGCATTTGAAATCAACGCCCCATTTGCCCTTGAGCTTACCGGTTTTCATATTGGGCGATACGTGGACGAGCTTCGATTGCATGCTCTTCTATGAACGAATCCAGTTCCGCCTTCATGAAGCAGATTCGGGAACAGATTTTGTGGAACCGGATGTCTCGCTTCTCCACTAATCGCTTCACGCTCGATCTCGAAATTCGCAATATCGCCGCTACTTCGCTCATCGTAAGAAGATGCGAAGCAGGGGATGCAAGAAGTGAAGTCATTTGCATTGTCTCGGATTGTCGAGGTACGCCCCGAACCGAAGTGGGTTTTTTCATCGTAATGGAGGATAGGTTATTTGAATATGGGTCAGGGGATCAATGTGTAGTAGGTTGGTGGAAAAGGGCAGCATAACTCTGTTTCTTAACTAACCAACTACTCCACACTCTGTTTCATTCAATGGCCCCGATTGTTTTTCGGTTAGTTAGTAGGAGGATGAACATAGTAGGTGATTCTCTTTAACTAACTGATTCGCTTTGGATTATTACGGCGTCTCGGTTCTTCACATAGATGCGTTTGTTTTTTTGGCGTGATTGCCCGTCCCATTGGAGGTAGTTCGACGCAGCAACTGATCGGAATGCTCCATTGATGGCGTTTATCGAATACGTCCCCTTCATATCTGCGTAGAGATGTTTTACAAAATCGCCTCGTGTTAAACCAGGCTCTGGATTCTGGTCGTAGTATGCACGTATAGCTTCCTCGATTTCTTGGACGCTTGTCTGGCGGGTATCTGGCTCGGCGACAATGAAGAACTCAGATCCGGGCGTTCTTTCATTGATGTGGGTACGAATATCATCTGCGCATCTGCCGATTTTGTTTTTGAAAGGATGAATGATCACCGTTCCCGAATTGCGGTCGTATTTGAAATCCAGAGCGGCAATCAGGGCTGCTGGGATGGAGGTTGATCCGCGAGAAGCTACGACTGTCGATGCGCCGATAGCTTTATTAAGGTGATGGAGGATGATGACGCTTCTTCCATTTCCCAGCTCCGACAGCTTTTGCATGATGATTCGCATGTCCTGCGAGCTGTTTTCGTCGGCTTCATGCATGTGGCGGAATGTATCGATGATGACGAGGCCGATATTCTCCACTTCCACGTATTTGAGCAGTTGAGCATAACGATCACCGGCTTCAGAGGGGATATTTGCAGCTGGGTTGATGACCAATTCTTGTACGGGGTTCCAAACGAACACATTGGTTGTCTCAGGGAAGCCGATGCTAGCCATACGATCCTTGGTGACGCCTAGATAGTCATCCGGGCAGATCAGTAATACCTTGGCTTGTTTGGTTGTGTATCTTCCTAGGAGAGGTGTGCCTTCGGCGACACAGAACGCCAGGTAGTAAGCGAACCAGCTTTTGAAACTGCCTGGATGGCCTTGGAACATCGTGAGACCGATTTCAGGAATAAGTTGATCGACGATATATTCGACCTTCGGAACATCCATGTTTTTGAGGCTCTGATAGGGGATGATGGGGAGAGTAGGGGAGGATTGGGGTCCGGCTTCTAGTGTTGGCATGGTTATTTGATGGTTAGGATGAGTTGAGCGATTTCTTTGCGGCTAAGGTTGAGCTTTCCGATGTAGTTCAAATAGTATTCGGCGATGATGATGGGATTACCGCGTCGAGGCTTGCCGGATGCCGAATAGCAGAAGTTGCCTTGGCTTGAGATGTAGCCGGATGTGACATGGCCGTTCTCGACGATCTGACGGCTGCCATTGGGATTGGAGGTGAATTCGACCGATATTCCGACTTGTTCCGCGACATGGCGGATGACGAGATCGATGGGGATATTCTTAGCTCTCTCAATTAGGCCACCATTTGGATAAGTGGAACGGTTCGTATCGGTACGATGGAACCTCTCAGGATGCTCTGTCGGTGAAAGTATCCGATTCTTTGTCACTACCCATTCAGGACATGGAACGATCAACGCTGGTTTGAATTCGTCAGCCCAGACATACGGTTCTCCAGATGCGTGGATCGAGGGCGGGGCTACAATGATTCCGCCTTCAGCACGTATGTCGATTCCAGGAAATGGACTGCCTGCACCACTTATGACCAGAGTGTCCTTCGATGGGAGCGAGTAGTAGTAATGCTCTCCGCCTCCACCTGTTTGGACGGTGAGCGTACTGGGGAGATCGACCATGGAAGCGTCGCCTCCATTTTTCGGATCGATATCTACTACGACGAGGTCAGAGATGGAGCCTGTGACGATTCCTACGCGAGCATCGGGCCACTCTTTCCACCACTGCTTAAGTGACGCTGGTGTCGCCGTGCGCCGCTGCATGCTCTTCCAGGGGACGAGTGGTTTTTTCCAACTACCATCTTGTTTTCTGCCGATCGGAACTACGCACCAACCGAGCTCCATATACGACAGCGCTGCTTGAAGTGATTTCTGAGCACTCATATAACCAAAATGTGGTAACATCGACCGCCTTTGTGTGTGCGGTGCGATGCCGATCCGCTTGGCGAATCGAGGATTATGCGATTTTGATCGCAACTCGATCGTTACACGGAGGATGCGAGTGAATTCACTCGCCATTCGCTCGCTTCAAAAATTTGCTAAAACAAAAGAAAAAAGCGCACGGAGCGCTTTATCTTGCATGTCTACCGAGTACAGATACGAACCAATCTTTCGTCGGGATTTTCCTTAACTTGTATGACTACGCCGCTGGAGGATTTTTGGTTCACGCCTTGAATGGCGGACCGAAAACTCTTCTTAAGTGCAGCTATCTGTGAAGGGGCTGCGTCCTTGAAATCAACGAGGGCCATTTCTATGAGCGCTTCTTCATTAATCCATTTCCCCGGTACATATTCAGGATCAAGCGTAGTCCCTCGGTCTTCATTCTCTTGCGAGAAGCGCCGGATTGAAATTGAAGGTTGGTCGTCTGCATCTGGAAGCGTCTCACCTAGTAAAAGTCGAACAACTCTTGCCTGGATACTGTCTACGCCTCGTATATTTATCGATTTATATCGGAACTGCAGAGTGATGCGAGTACTTTGCTTTATGCAGTGTGTAGTTCCATCTTCTGGTCTCTGAGCATTTTGCATGGTGAACGCTTGCAGTTCTTCATGGTGTCGTCGCATCGATTCGCTTCTGTATTTGAGTGTCAGCTGGTTGTGTGGATCTGGTAGGCCATCATTCCCAGGACGGAAGGCTTCTTCAAGTCCTGTGATTTCAAGTAATGGTCGAGAAGGATATACCGGATCCGCATTTGTTGTCAGATGTACCAGCATTTTTTTGAGCACTAACCAGCGCTCCAGCTCTGTGTCTGCGTAAACCGCTGCCATAACCGTATGGAAGGTTTCGAGTTCCAATGGAAAAGGATTGCTAATTCCAATTTCTGATACTCTCTTTCGGATGAGAAATTCGCAGAGCTCGAAAAGAGGTTTTTTCGATTCGTATAAATCAATTCCTGGCATAAAAGCTTGTAGGTTCCCATCTTAATCCTTATACCTGCACCCCATTCTGCCTCAAAGTTCTCATTTTGGCGAAATCGTGTGAGATTCTGCCGCTTCGTTGAACTTCTGAAGCAGAGCCATCAATCTCGACGCTTGTCTCGTATAGACACCGCGATACGTGATTCGTTTCACTCGCTGCTGTGCCTGTCGGATGCGGAGATTGTCGCCTAGTAATCGCAGGAGAGAGAGCGAGTGTCGGACCTTCTCATGGCACAGGTCCATACATCCTCGACAGCGGATCGTAAGCCTCCCATGGTAAAGGATGCGTCTCTTCGCCTTACATCCAGGGCAGATGAGTACCGGACGCTTGCCGAAGGTCGATTGACTCACTTCGATGCGGATGGACACGAAGTTATATGAACCTATTCGCATGACGTTCAACAATGCTCCCTCGTTTCCGACATCGACGTAGTAACCCAAATAGCATGGTTCGGATAGTTGACGCAGTGGAACAGCCCCACGCTTGTAGGTTCCGTTTTCCTTCGCCAATAAATCCCGTCCAAAGTCTGCGAGATGCAGCGCCGGATAATCAGTCACGGAAGCTCTTTTTTGTTTCTTCACACGTAATACTTTTTCCATTCCGTAAGTATAGCCTGATTTCTTAGCTTTTGACTCCCATCTTGTCGCAAAAACGGGCCACTTCCTAACCCCTACATCCATACCTCGGATCTGGGACTCCAAACCGATCAACTCCCCACCCCCCCCTGCCTGCACATTTCGCATGGCTTGCTTCGTGTTCGTTGAATGATGGCGCGTCGCTTGTTTCTCGCCTCATGGGGTATGCGCTCCCCGCACAGGAAGAAGCTTGTCTCCTTCCGCCTTCATTCTTCATTACGCGCTTTGATCCTTATGCAACATGCGAACACGTCTTTGTTGGAGCTTCCTGATTCCGAGTATCGAGGTTCTGAGCGTACGAGAGATTCCGTACGCAAGCAGCTCATGGAACGGTTCGGTGCATCTTCAGCTTCCATCTACGATCCCAAGAAGAACGTCCGGACACTAAACTCCTGGCGCAAGCTGGGATACCGGGTGAAGCGAGGTGAGACCGCCCTCCGTTCCGTCACGATCATTCCTAAGAAGGATGGAGATGGGAATGTCATCGGCACGTATCCCAAAACCATCTGCCTGTTCTTTCAAAGCCAAGTCGAACGAGTCGGAGGAGCTGGATCATCTAACGCCTGATATGACTCCCATCAAAGAGATCCTGAGAGAACGTCTGAAGAGCCTGATTGATCCCTGTCGCCATGTTTTCGAGATGCACACGATGATCGACAGCGAACACGACGACCTGATCTACGTGGCTACCTGTGCGTTGTGTGGGCGTGACCGTTGATGTTTCCTACTCACCTGTATTAACTTATGAACCAACCTATCATCGTCGAAGGCGTGGACGGGCAATCCGTGCATCTCGTCGTTACCGTAAAAGCTTTGAGTGCGGGCGACCTTCCATTGTCCACGAAGCCAGACCCGGTTCCCTCAACCCCAGTCAGGCAAGGGACCACCGCCAAGGAACCAATGACCGATAGCCAACGTCAGCTCATTCGCAGACTCCTTCCTAAGCGTTTCCGTGATCTCAGCATCCGGAACCTCGAAATGGAGCGTATCAAGTGGTTTGGGAAGGCTGACGCGAGCAGGTACATCACGGAGTTGCTGCAGGCGTGAAACAAGCGGGGGTTGAGGAGTCTTGGTGTCGAGGCCTTCTCCACTCCCGCTATTTTCCCGTTTTGACTTTTGTAGCCAATTCCACGAGACTTAGGGGGTCGAGATTCAGAGCTAGAGCCAGCAGGGCGTTTTTTGCCGTGCTTTTTCAGTAGTTGCCGCGGAATAAACGGCATCACTGATAAAACAAAGCAGCAGCTACATGGCTACTGCTCTGGGTCTCGACATCCTCAGTGATGTCGTTTTGTTTATATAACCGATCCTATGTCATTTATTGATATTTTCTCTCGATTCGGCATGAGGGGTCATTTAAAGGTCGCGGATATTCGCCTCGCCTTTGATCATACAGGGGACCTGAAGATTGACACCACCATTGAGCGCTTTGATGCGCAGGGCACACGAGCAGAGCCGACGATCCCTGATGAAGACTTTGGATTCTGGATGTCGATTGGTCAATTCATGGTCTACTGGTTCGGAATCATAAGGTATACAGGCTGCCATGATGCAAGTTTCACAAGGGTGGCATCTCTTACGGGTAACCTGAAAGAAGCTGTGGGCATGGTGAATATAAACTCTCTACTTGAAAGCCATCCCGTTATATCCTTCGCATTTAACAAGCAGACCAAAAGAGCATGGGTATTCCTACAAGGCGTTCCATCAGTCCGTATCTATGTCCATTCGTTCATCTGTTTTCGCTTGGTGATGGAGCATTTGGAAGAGGTTCGCCCTGGTTCAAAAGCCTTGATTGAGGAAGCTATAACCTGGATGGAACGAGGCTTTGCGTCTATGCACCCGGTCGAAAACTTCGATACTGACCCGAGTGCAGCGGATATGGCGGTGACGGCAATGCTTGAGCGGATTCTAGCATCAGTAACTTAACCCTTATTCCCTTGTTGGGCCTTTATGTTCAAACTACCTCTAACCTTACTGACGCTGCTCATTGTGGCAGCGCCGATGCATGCAGCTAGGGCTATAGATATCTGCGCCCTTGGTACCGCGTGTAATCCACTACGGGTAAACATCATCCCCGATCCAGCTGCTCAAGGCCGATTACAGCAGCAGACAAATTCAGCGACCGAAGCGCGATTGCGGGGCCAATACGGATGGAGCGCTTTCAGTGGATGTGATCGCAAGAGAGTTGGCAGTGATTCAAGCGATCCAGCCGAGCGTGCAAGGGAGCTTAGTGCAGCAGAAATGTGTCTAAGTTTCTTTCACCGTACACAGCCTGCCGCTCCATTACAGCAGGTCTATACTCTTCCAGCTCAACCAACGACACCCGATTACAATGCTGGCTGTCAGAAAACATATGGCTCTTTCGCGCAATGGACTGGAAAGTTCGAGAATCAGCGCTACGTCTGCGATTGCAAGAGCGGCTCCCAATGGAACGAAAGCAAGACAGCATGTACGCTCCCGATGCCTACAAAGTTATGTCCAGCTAACGCTCATCGAACACCTAATGCCCCCGGCTGCACCTGTGATCAGGGCTACATAGCGAAGGACGGTGGATGCGTGATCGACAACAACGCTATTTGTCAGCGTGATTTTGGAGCGTTTGCAGAGTGGGTCGGAACGGTGACTGATGGGAGGATCGATTGTGGATGTCAGAAAGGGTACGAGTTCGGAACGAATAACCAATGTGTTCTACACGCAGGCAATCCGACCGCCGCATTGCTCGCTGCTCGTCCGAAGAAGATCCACATTTACGATTTCAGTTCAGGTAAGCGAGGTAAGCTCCTGAGAACGATCACTTTTAATTCTCTTCGCGTCCAAGCTGTAAGCGTCCCATCGACGAATATTCTCATTGTATGGGAGGGCGGAACGAGCCATGCGAACATCGTCGAACAAGGGAGCCTTCAGCTTCAAGGTAGCCCGGAGATTTTTGGTCCGGGGGTGAACAAGAGTACGTCCGCTAGGGCGCTGAAAAAGGGAAAGACTTATAGCTTCAAGCTGTCGCAGGAGTACGTTGTGAATAGCAAAGCGATAGGAGGGGCTTCATTTGACCTACTTCGAGTCACGCCAACCGTTCAAAAATACCCATAAATAGGGGGATAAAGAAAAAATAAAGCCTTTTCTTTAGCGGCTATAGACGACCGCTCCCTTCGTGATAGAGTCTCGTTGGCTATTGTCACTTGGCAAGTACCAACTATATGTCCAAAAAAGAAAATACAACGCAACTTACGGAATGGCACCAGGGATCTGATTGGCACAGATGGGATCCCCATATCCATACACCGGAGACACTTTTGAATGATCAATACACTGGAAAAGTGGATCCATGGGACGCTTATCTGACCGCTATTGAGAAAACAGAGCCAGCAGTCAGCGCCTTGGGTATCACGGATTACTTCACCTTGAGAGCGTACAAGAAGGCTGTAGAACATCAAGCGCTAGGCCGTTTGCAGGGGGTATTTTTGTTTGCAAATGTTGAGTTGAGGTTGATGCCGCGTACACACAAAGATCATGCACTCAACCTTCACTTATTGCTCAGTCCCAATGATCCAAGACATATTGCGCTGTTTGAAGAAGCGATGTCGCGTCTTACATTCCGTAGCGGGGCCGAAGTGTACCCTTGTACAGAACAAGGAATATTTCGCCTTGGGGAAGCTCGGCTGAATAGCCAAGAAACAAAAGGAACCACCATCAATGATGCGACGAAGCCTAGTTCGCGTATGATTTTTGAAGAAGGTGCAAAACAGTTCAAGATTGAATACGGTGAGTTACTTAAAATGTTTGAAACAAATCCTTGGCTAAGAGAAAATTGTTTCATTGCAATTCCTGGAGGAGATGACGGTGGTCGTGGCTTGGTGAAGAGCAATGACTCATACGAAGCTACCGCTGACGGTCTATATAAGATGTCACATTTTATTTTTTCTAGCAGCGATAAGGACCGTTCTTATTGGCTTGGAAAAGGGGCTTTAAAACCAGAAGAGTTGCAGAAGATTTTTGACGGAAAAAAACCTTGTATCCACGGCTCAGATGCACACGATTTTGATAGAATACTTAAGCCGGATGACGAAAGAAGGTGTTGGATCAAGGCAAAGCCCGAATGGGAAGGTTTAAAGCAAGCGCTCCACGAGCCAGAGGACAGAGTATTTATTGGTAGTGACCATCCCCAGAAGGTAGGAGGTAACAATTCCATCTCTTCAATCACGGTGGACGGTGCATCTTGGTTTCCTAAAGAGACTCTAACGATAAATAATGGCCTCGTTGCGATTATCGGATCTAAGGGGGCTGGGAAGACCGCACTAGCAGACCTCCTTGCTTATGGCTGTGGTGCTTATGATGGGGGGCAAGCATCTTTCATACGCAAAGCATCTGAACTGATCGAAGGAGCGACGGTAACTATCCAATGGACAGATGGGAGAGATCCTTCAACTGCAACTCTCGGCCAACCCATCGACGAATTCAGCTTTCCAGAGGTTAAATACCTCTCACAGCAATTCGTAGAAGCGCTTTGCTCACCCGAAGGAAAGAAAGATACTCTAGTGGAAGAAATAGAGAAGGTGATTTTTGATCGCCTGGAACCACATCAGCGACTAGACGCTTCTTCTTTCAGCGAGCTTCGTGACATAGAGACTACGGATATTCAATCTACAGTCGCAGAAATCTCAGCGAAGATTCAAGAGCAGACGCAGATTATCGTTGCTCAAACCGCTGCAAAGCAATCCCTATCAGTTAAACAAGGACGGCTACGTCAAATGGAAGAAGAGATCATTCGTTTGCAAAAGGAAAAAACTGCTTTAGCTTCAGTAAAAGACGAAAAAAAGCTCAAGGCATTTGAACTAGTCAGTAAAGAGTATGACGAAGCGCGAAGAAGAATGACGATCCTGACTCAGACCATCCGTGCCACGCAAACACTACAAGCAGAAATACAAAAAGCTGAAACGTGGAG
This sequence comes from uncultured Gammaproteobacteria bacterium, assembly GCA_964600845.1. Taxonomy (GTDB): domain Bacteria; phylum Patescibacteriota; class Patescibacteriia; order 2-12-FULL-60-25; family 2-12-FULL-60-25; genus JAGOTP01. Next base: position 12,825 of record CAZRJW010000014.1, read on the forward strand.
AAATGAGGCGAATCATAAGCACTCTTCTCTGTTGAGCGACTTGGGCTTTACTTTGAGTGAGGCCGATCTTTTCATGATGGATTTCAGGGGGGACTATCAACCTCCACTAAGAGAAAAGCTAGCTTCTTTTATTCTTGAGAAGGATTGGGAGGAAGGTCGTACGACGACCCCGCCTACATCTAGAACATGCAAGCCCTTCTCAGTCTGCAAAACAGCACAGGAGGCAGCACAAAAAGAGCTGGATGTCAGTCATCAAAAGCAGCTCAGATTTGCAGAGCTGTCGAAACAACTGACCCAGAAAAATGAAGATGTTGAAAAGCTGAAAAAAGAGATCGACAAAATCTCTAATGAGGCAGACAATCTTGCCGCCACAGCACAAAAAGAGAGATCTGCTCTCTACGGACATGCTTTTGAAAAAATCAAAGAAGAGGAAGAAATCTTAAAAAGACTTTATCAACCGCTGCAAGATACCTTGAAGCAGCCAGAAGATAGCACTGATCAAGTCTTAGAATTTAGCGTGAAACGCTCTGTTGATCTCGACTCCTGGGTCGAGCGTGGAGAGGCGCTGCTCGACTTGAGAAAGAATAACCCCCTCACCGACGAAGGAGCGCTCCTACGAGCAGCAAGAACACTTCTCCTAGATGCCTGGGAGAAGGGCGACTCGGCGATGTTGGAAGAAAAAATGAAGGAGTTCGTTAGGGAAAAATTGGGCGGAGATTGGCGGAGCATGTTAGTCCCCAGCGCTACCCCTGTCGACTTTGCAACTTGGCTCTTCTCTCTTGAGCACATAAAGACCACCTACGACATTCGTTACGGCGGCCTTGAGATAGAGAAGTTGACCCCAGGCACGCGAGGCATCGTCCTATTAATGTTATACCTGGCTATCGATCAAGAAGACACTTCACCACTAATCGTAGATCAACCCGAAGAGAACCTCGACCCACAATCCATCTTTCAAGAGCTTGTTCAGTACTTCCGCACCGCACGACAACGTCGACAAATCATTCTGGTTACGCACAATGCTAACCTAGTTGTTAACGCTGACGCAGACCAAGTCATAGTTGCCTCATCATCAAGAGAAACAGGTCAAAAACTACCCATCTTCAGCTATGGCGCTGGACCATTGGAAGATGAGAAGATACGAAAGAAAGTCTGTCAAATACTCGAAGGCGGTGAACAGGCTTTCAGGAATAGAGAGCGTCGATACAATCTAGCGGGGCTTAGATCGAGCTAGGCCCTCGGTACTGGAACCGCATCGATATGAAACTTTGCTGTATCGTAGCCAAAGGCATTTTTTAGGATGTATTTGTCTCTTTACGGTCTCCGACCCTTTGAACCCTAAGACAGTCTCGTGTTGAGACCGGCTTGTAGTCCCACTTCGGCTCAGGGGACGATTTCGACTACAGGTGAATAATGTTTTACAGCGCCACTTTAGCGCCATCCACGAGCGACTTTCTAGGTTTCTTTGCTCAATCCGCTACAACTTGCCAAGTGACAAGTAAGCCGCATGAACACTGGATTTTTCGCTAGAAATAGGCGTTTATTGATCCCTATACCTGGCGAAGAGTAGCCCGTTGCCGGACTATCAAAGACACACCTTTAAACGGGTGTGTTTTTGTTTGTGTAAATTTTTTTAGAAAGCGACTTCAGGCAGATTGTTTGGCTTAAGTTTGTTATTCTACAAAAGTTTCGTGAAGTTTGTTTGTATACACATTCTATTCACAGTGAGGCTTTTTGGATATTTGGCTCAGTTGAGACAAAATTCTGTTACTCTTGTGAAATGCTATGCTGGTAGAGGAAATATTACCTTCCCACCTATCTATGGATATTAAGAAATTTGGTAAAGCTTTTGCTTTAGCTGGGGCGCTCGGTCTTTCGCCTGAAGCGGCTATGCCAAAACCCGTGAAACAAGAAATGAGTCTAGGTCAGGAACAGCTCCATCACGGAGAAGTTGATTCTGAGCTTGTACAAAGCTGCCTTGATGTGTTGAAAGAGCGAGTGAATACCGATCCAGCACTACATGACACCGAGGTGCGCGTTGCTGAGCTAAGATTTATGCGTAGACCGTCAGATTCAGGTGAGCTGGTCTTCCGTGCCATTTTATCGAATGGAGAGGAGCAGCAATTTTACGGAGATGATCTTGCAACGGCTAACGACAGTGCAAATCTGGCGGATGATTACGTAAAATCTCTAGGAAGAAATCTTTCCGCCATCATTGATTTTGTGCACGGAAAGCGCCCTGATGTATTCGCGCCGATGCCACGGCGTTAATCGTGGGTTTCAAAAAACACACTCATGATTGAGTGTGTTTTTTTGTTCTTATCGTTACAGCGCTGGATACTGGAAGGTCGACATGATTGCTTCCAACTGTTGGCGATAGCCGGCTGTATTGAATGGCTTCGCAGGATCGTTTTGATACTTTTTCGTGAAGGTGATCACGGAGTACCACTTATCCTTCTTGGTGACCCATTGTTCCTGGTTGTAGCTGCTTCCAGCTGCTCCTTCGACACTGCTTGTACGGCAGAATGAAGCGCCGTTTACCGTCAGGCGTTCTTCCGTTGCGTTTGAAAGACCAGAGGGTTTCGCGCAGTCGTTCTGGATCTCTTCACTAGTGAGCGCGAGGGTCTTCACGGTGAACTCAGGTGCGAACGATCCGCGAAGAGGATACTGGAACTGATATTTGAGTGTTTTATTTTGATAGGTTGGCCAGCCGGTTGTGTCGAGTGCGCTGGAGGCTGAGATGGTGGAAGGGGATTCGGTAGGAACGTTTGGCGTAGACGTGCTTAGGCTGGGAGGCGTGAGAACGGGAGTCGGTGGAGTGGTGCTCGGCGTCGGTGTCGGGACCACGGCAACGGGTGGAGTTCCGTTCGCACGGTTTGAAGGGGTTGTTGTCGTGTTGTTACAGCCCGCTCCTACAAGCGAGGCGGCAATCACCAAACAAGCGGCAAAAGGAAAATAGTTGGGTGTCATAGAAGAATAGATGGTACGCCACTCTAGTTTGGGCAAGTACTCGGATACAACAACGCGCTCCCTGGGCAAGCATGACGCGTCGCGTCGTTGCCCCGCGGAACGCGAGTAGAGTCTTCTTGTCTCAGGCGGCTTCGGACAGCTGCCCGTGCAGCGTCTCGAGGATGTCGAGGCAGCGCAGCGCTCCGGTCACCTTCCGCACGATGCGGTAGGCGTCGTTGCGACTGATCTTGTTGAGGCACCCCAGGCTGTAGACCACGCTGGCCGTGTCGAAGTCTTCTGGGAAGCCAGAGATCGAGATGTCGTCCATCTGCGCGATGCTGACGCCTCCACCCCAACGACCATGGTCCGGGTCACGGACCTCCCAGCTCGTCTCAATGCCTGGGCTCTCGCAGAGCATGAGGATCTTGACTAGCGAGGCCACCCGGCGCTCCTCGGACGAGTCCGGTGCCATCTCGCCGACGGGTTGATGGCGCATCGTCCGGTCGCCTTCATCACGGTTGCGAGCGCAGACCCAGACGCCGCCACACGTTGGGCTCTCCAGTGCCCGGAACGCGTCCACGGTCGGGATTATATCCTTGACCATCCTACGGAACTCTCGCCATTCGGCTGCATTCATCAACATCAGACTTCCAACCTCCTGCCCGTTGGTTTGTATGGGCGCGCAAATTTCAGCATATTCCCTGGGGCGGGTCAATAATTGGATACAATACATTTCTTGATCCTTTTCGATCGAGCAGAGTAGAGTACTGCCCATATGTCCGAACATCCAATTGAGCTGGAGATCCGCGCCATCATCCTGCCGAAGACGATTCCGACGCTTCGTAAAAAACTCCTGGGTTTAGGGTTTAAGTCTGTCTCTCTGGCGCGCCGTACGATGGTGATGTCGTTTGGAACGGTGTCGGCGCATGGGCTTGATTGGGATGAACACAAAAAAGATGAAATCGATGTGCGCTGCCGCATCACGAATGGAAAGGCGGAAGTGGTGACAAAAATTGGGAGAACGAGTGCAGCGAACCGAGTCGAGATAGGTGTGCCCGTATCCCTCGATCAGATGCTTGGATTCTCGCAGTTGTTTGGAGCGATGCCACTCTTTACCAAAGTTGGATCACGACAAACGGAAAACTTTAAGAAAGGAACGATCACAATTTCAATCGTCTCTTCGATTCCAAGCAAGCTGTCGTATATTGAGATCGAACGGATGACGACACGCGACAATGAGAAAAAAGATCTAGTCGTGCTTCGTGCATTAGCAAAAGACCTGGGCGTCACGCTCATTGAAACGCATCAGGAATATCTTGATTTCTGCAGCTTGCTCACGAAGAAAGACGACTGGCGATTTGAGGGAACGGCGGCGGATGTGAAACGGCTGAAGGCGGATATCAAGAAGACGAAATCGGATCGGGCGTAAGATTTTATTTTTCCTGTCGGCCGATTCCTTGGTACACCAACCCCGCTTCGTGTACGCGCTTTGGATCGAGCAAATGACGAGCATCGAAGACTAATGTTCCGCGCATGTGTTCTTTTAGTTTTTGGGGCTCTAAGGTGCGGAAGATATCCCATTCTGTTGCAATGAGTACTGCATCGGCACGATCACAGACGTCGTACATTTGATCTACGCGCGTGAACCAAGTCTTCGCGTGTTCAGGAATGTGCGCAGCGGGATCGTAGGCGGTAAGTTCGACGCCCTCCTTCGCTAAACGTTCGATGAGATCGAGTGCGGGGGAGTCGCGGGTGTCATCGGTATTCTGTTTGAAGGCGAGGCCAAAGACGCCGATCCGTTTTCCGGCGAGATCGCCGAGGTGGTGCTTCAAACGATCGATCACCCAGGTACGTGCTTCTTCGTTCGCGTTCAGTGCAGCTGAACAGACGGAGAGCGTTTCGTTGTTCTCTTGTGCGACATGTACGAGTGCGCGGACATCTTTTGGGAAACATGATCCACCCCAGCCTGGACCTGCGGCTAAGAAGGAACGTCCAATACGTGGATCGGTGCCGATGCCGGCGGCGATGTCTTCGATGTTCGCGCCGAGTCGATCCGCGAGGTGTGCGATCTCATTGATGAAACTGATTTTGGTTGCGAGGAAGGCGTTGTTCGCATACTTCACGAGTTCGGCGGAACGCGGAGACATGACGAGCTTGGGACAATCGATGCCAGCATACATATCCTGAAGACAGTGCGTTGCTTCGGGGGAGCGTGTTCCAAGAATGATACGGCTTGGGCGGAGGAAATCGTTCACCGCAACGCCTTCGCGGAGCATTTCAGGATTAGAAGCAACTTCGAAAGCGACGGATGAGAGACCTCGGAGTTTTTCTAAGACACGGTCATTCGTGCCGACCGGAACGGTGCTTTTCACAATGACGACCATGCCATCGTGCAGGTGTGGGGCCAGGGCTTCACAGGCTGCATCGATATATTTCATGTCGGCTGATCCATCCGCGCGGGGAGGGGTGCCAACGGCGATCATGATGACTTGCGCATCCTTCATCGCGTCCTCGTAGGAGGTTGTAAACTGGAGGCGTTTTGTTGCGTGGTGGGTACGAACAAGTTCTTCTAGGCCTTGTTCGTAGATGGGCATGATGCCCTGGCGGAGGCCCTCAATTTTCTTTTGATCCGTATCAATACACGTAACGCTATGGCCGAGCTCAGCCAAGCAGGTGCCGCTCACAAGTCCAACGTAGCCGGTTCCAATAACAGCGATGTGCATAGAAGATGAGTTTAAGGACTAATCGGAAACCTTTGGAGGCTTTGAAGAAATTTGTAGCAGGCGATCCGTCAGTGCGCCAATCAATTTAGCTGTATGATCACGATGATCGGGACCCATAAATTCTACGATGTCACCCGCAACACGCTGGCCACTCGTAAGCGTTACTCCTATTTCAAATCCATGTGTATCACGCGCCCGTTCAAGCGCTTCTGCGACCCAAGGGGTAGGAATGCCTTGGTAGGGATCGAATGAGCGGAGGAGCGTATCCATCCACCTCTTCACGTCTTTATCGGTGCGTGGCGCATAGCGGCCGGTTTCGAGCTGGCTGTAGACGTCTCCGCCAAGACATGTCAGTGCAATGAGTTGCAGGCGCTCTTGGGAGTAGTCAACGGCGGTGAGTCCAAGGTCGTCCAACCGAAGGCCGTCTACGTCGATCGATGGATAGATGGAGCGAATCCCTTTTTGCTTCCAGTCAGAAAAAAGCGCGTCGGTTTTTTCTTGATAGAGCACTTTGCTTTGAAGTCGCGTTCTTTGATTAAAGAGATCATTTTTTGAAAGCGAAGTCACTTTTTCTTGGATAGAGCGATCGATCAATTCTAGATGAGGATCTTCCACCCCAATGCAGCCGATCGCTGACACGAGCCGCTCCTGGAGAAGGTGTCGCATGACAGATGCTTTGGTCAGAGAAACCGGTCCACGCATGTTTACAAGATCGCTGTGTCGGTCTACTTGGAAGATGGAGGTATGTTCCGCTTGCTGGAAGGTGTAGAGCTCCGCTTGGGAAAGGGCATCGAATAGCGAGCCAGTCACTCGGTGGGAGGAACTGAGGGTGACAAAACGTTTTGTGACTACGTCGTGAGTGAATAGTTCAAATAGTTTTTTTGCCTCTGGATGGAGGAGCTCCACCTGAAATGGATCGCTTGCTCGCGCGCGTGCAGCCTCTTTTTCGGAAAACGTCCCAGCTTCAATAACGGATAATCGATCTTTTGGTAGGTATCGTTGGAGACGAGTAGAAGGGGACGTGGGTGCTCCGGTGGAGGGCTGTTCAAGGGTACGGCTCGCGAGACGATCTATCCATTGAGGGGTGAGCAGCTCAAGAAGTTTTAGGAGATCTTGTTCATTCAGGACGGTGAAGTTTTTGAACGAAAGAAATTTCTCGATGACGTGTCTGGTACGATCCGCCAGGGTTTTGAGCCGTTCCGGGGTGAAGATTATTTTGGGATCAAGCTGTTCATCGTCAGGGATGTTGACCCAGATCGCACGACTGCTATGCCACTGTTCAGGGCGAACTTCGAGGGGTACCTGTTCCAGAGTGTTCATATGGATAGATTTTATCGTTTAGGAAAGAGATAAGCGAATACGTAAGGTCGTACAGGCCACTTATACAAAAAAGAGCCTCTCGTACTTGAGAAGTCGAATATCATGCGGTTACCAATGGTAGAAAAGAGTTATCCCTACCCCCTTTTTCGCTTTAGGAGGACGTTTCTTTTTAAATGGGAGGGCTGACTCGCTTTTTTTCTCGTTTTCTGGTAGCATCGCCCGATGCTGTTTGATGAATCCCTTCTCCGCTCGACCGTCGAGCCGGAGCTATTTCAGCGAGGCAAAACCTATTTTTTGGACCGATCCGTTGAAGGGGTCACGGTTCGACGTGCCAAAAATGATGACATCCTGATTACGGGAAAAGTCCTCGGAGGAGAGATGTATGAATCCACGCTCCGCCTGTCGGCTAAGGCAGACAAGGTGATCTTCTTTGATTGCACCTGTCCGTTTGATTGGGGCATGTGTAAACACGTGGTCGCCCTGGGGCTTGAGGCGTTGTCGTATGACCTCGAAAAGAACACGTTGCCAAGTTCCAAAGAACGGGTGAGTCAGGTGTTGAGCGCCTACGCAAAAAATTCTGGGGTAGCTGTCACGGAGGATGAAATCGCGGATCTCGCCGCTTCGATCGACCACGATCAGCACAAAGTTCAGCGTCAGTCGCGGACACAGCGGCATAGTTTGGATGAGGTCGTTGCGCGTATTTCATACGATCGGATGCACGACTCGTTCTCGATTGAGGGACTTGCTCGCTACGGGAAGTATGACTTTCCTTTGGGTGATACGGAGCTTCCAGATCGCTATGAACACGTTGTTGATGATCGACTAGAGGTCGATGTCATCATGCGCCTTGAAGGAGCAGAAGAAGATGCGGTCGTTGATATTTCAGATGCGATCGGAACGGAGCGAGATGATGCTAAGAAAAAATGGATCATCCCTTCAGGAAAATTGTTGGAGTTTGTGCGCGTTGGCTTGGAGGAGTTGCGCGATCGCGTAACGGTTGAGCTCGATGAAACCGCCAAGCCGATGTTTGATATTGATACGATCGACATTGAAGCGGATGTTTCGTTTCGTCAGTCGACGGGTGTTGATTGGTTTTCTTTTTCGGTCGATTGGCATTGCCAGCAGACAAAAGTCGACAAGCTCGCGATTGAACAAGCGCTTGGTTCGAACGAGCCGTACGTGCGTTTGTCGAACGGCCGATTTGCACGTATTGGGAATGGGGCAGAGTTGAAGCCGATGATGGATTGGATGAAGGCAACGGAAGAAGCGGAGGAGAAGGGGACGCGCCGTACACGTTTGTTCCATGTTCCGGAACTCTTGTTCCTCGTGCAATCCATTCGTCACGCGCATCTTGAAGGCGTCGAAAGTTCGCTCGAGAAATTCATGGACGACGTGAAGCGTGGTTCATTGAGTGAACCCGTTACGCTTTCGCCAAGTTTAGAAAAAATTCTCCGTCCGTATCAGAAAGATGGTGTGGCATGGCTCGCGTTCTTGCAGCGCTATGGCTTTGGTGGAGTGTTGGCCGACGAAATGGGATTGGGAAAGACTGTTCAAACACTAGCCTTCCTCGAAATGTTGCGTGCCTCAAAAACCATCGGCAAAAAGGCGCCCGCGTTGGTTATTTGTCCAAAGACGTTGTTATCGGTCTGGCAGCAAGAGGCGAACATGTATACGCCAGATGCGCGCGTCTTGGTGGTTGATGGAACGCCCCCGGAACGAAAAGCGAAGATCGATGGTATCCATGAGTATGATTTGATTTTGACATCGTACTCGCTCATGCAGCGTGACTTGCCGCAGTACCTGGAATCAAAAACGACGTTCTCCGTCTGTGTGTTGGATGAAGCGCACTTTATTAAGAATGCGGTAACACAAACCGCGCTGACGATGAAAGCGATTCCTTCGCGTTTCCGTTTGGCACTCACGGGTACGCCGCTCGAGAACGGTGTCCACGAATTGTGGTCGGTCTTCGATTTCTTGATGCCGGGGTTCTTTGGAACGGCTCGCGCCTTCACCGCTAACTATTCGCGTCCGATTCGTGAACGGAATGATCAGCAAGCGCTTGAGAAGCTACGTCGCAAGCTCAAGCCGTTCATGTTGCGCCGTACGAAGGAAATGATGGCGAGTGAGTTGCCTCCAAAAATTGAACAAGAAATTACGTGTCGGTTATCGCCAGAGCAATTGGTGCTGTATACCCGCACACTCGAACAGATTCGCAGTGACGTGACGCGCTTGGTTGAAGAGCAGGGCTTCGAGAAATCGAAGATTGAGATTCTGGCTGCCCTCACCAAACTTCGTCGCGTGTGTGATCACCCCTCCTTCCTCGATCCACGTTTGCCGGGTGATCCAGCGCTGTCTGGAAAATTAGAAGGGGTTCTCGAATTTATCTACGAGGCCATTCGTGGGAACCATAAGGTGCTGGTCTTCAGTCAGTTCACGACCATGTTGGATTTGGTCCGTCAGGCATTGGAGAAAGATGGAATTGATAGTGCAACGATCGAAGGTTCGACCAAAGATCGTGCGATGGAGATTACAAAGTTCCGTTCAAAGGTGAATGTCTTCTTGTTGAGTTTGAAAGCAGGTGGAACGGGGTTGACGCTGACCGAAGCAGATACGGTCTTGTTGATCGATCCATGGTGGAATCCGCAAGCGGAGAAGCAGGCGATGGACCGTGCGCACCGTATCGGACAAACAAAAACGGTGAACGTCTATAAGTTCGTGGCAAAAGAAACGATCGAAGAAAAAATGTTGGAACTGCAGAAAAAGAAACAGGGTGTCTTCGACGCCATCATGCAAGATGCAACGCAGTCGATTGAGTCGTTGACGTGGGAAGATGTGAAGGGATTACTCGCGTAGTCAGAAGAGAGGAAAAACGGTAGACTGTTGGTATGAAGTCTCCAACATCGTCACGTTCGTTAAAAAAGTCTCCGCCAAAAAAACTTCCACCGAAGCGTGATACCGCTTGGGCTGTGTCGATTGTTGGTCTGTGTGTTCTGACTGCACTCGTATTGTGGTCGGGGAGAATGATCACCGAGCTCGCCTATCGCTTGCAGCTTGCGAAAAATAATCTGCAACAAGTACAGGCTGGTGTTCAGGAATGTGAACCACAAACAAACTTCTGCCCACCTCAGCCAGAAGTGGCAACAAGTTCTATCCACTACGTGCTTGATTCAGGCACCTACCTGAGTCGAGAGTGGGGTGAAGATGAAGCAAAACAGGACTTTTGGCTGGTGAAGGAGGAGACAGTAGACTCTTCTGCGTCATCGGTCAGGAAGTTTGTGGGAAGCTTTGATGTTGTTGAGCTCGGAGTCCAGAAAAACCCCTTTTCGATCAAGCGATTACCGAATGGTCTCTATCAGTTCGTTGCAACGGCTGATTATATCGAAACGGGGAGTGAGGTGATGGGGCTGATTGATTCACAGACCCTGAATTTCATCACGTTCACGGACTCAGGGGATGGGCAGGGGATCGCAGTCTCCACGCCAGAGATTCCAAAGGCGTTGATCGCGCCTCACCTTGGAAGTGATGACTGCGTCACTTCATCGAAGGCGGTCGTTGATCGGTTGGATTGGAATGAAGAAGTTCTGTATCAGTTTAGAAAGCCCCCAACGATCAAGTGTTCGTTTAACGAAATGCGAGGAGAGAATTACCTTGAGGCGTTTCCAGCCGTCGAAGGTCTCTCGGTCACACGTGATCTGAAATCGTTTGTGCTTAGACTGCAAACCGGACAAGCGTTACGCCTTCAGTTCAGTGGAGCGAAGAAGCCGACGGTAACGGTGGTTCAGTAAAGAATCTCAAGTCAAAAAAACACGGACTTTGATCCGTGTTTTTTTGACCCCTACCCTTACCACTCGATCGGTATGAAGCCTTGTTGGGCGAGGTAGGCGTTCGTTTTACTGAAATGCTTGCAACCAAAGAAGCCGTTGTGTGCCGAAAAGGGAGAAGGATGCGGAGCCTGCAAAATAAGATGCTTCTTCGAGTCGATCAGTGCGGATTTCTGGCGAGCGTAATTCCCCCAGAGCAAAAACACGAGATGCTCTTTCTCATCCGACAGGAGTTTGATGACCGCGTCCGTAAATGTCTCCCAGCCTTTCCCTTGATGTGATCCTGCTTGGCCGGCACGCACAGTGAGCGTGGCGTTTAGGAGGAAGACTCCTTGGTCTGCCCAGCGCTCCAAATTTCCGGAAGTCGGAACAGGTGACCCGACATCCGATTGAATCTCCTTGAACATGTTCTGCAGCGAGGGAGGTGGGCGTACACCATCGCGTACCGAAAAACACAGGCCGTGTGCTTGGCCCGGGCCATGATACGGGTCCTGTCCGAGCAGCACGACGCGAACGGCCTCAAACGGTGTATGCGCAAACGCATTGAACATCTCTCCGGGAGGGGGATAGACCGTTGTCGCCTGATATTCCTGCCGGACAAAGGTGGTGAGTGCTTGGAAGTAGGGCTGCTCGAACTCGGCGGCGAGTTTTTGTTTCCAGCTGGGTTCAATTTTGACGTCCATAAGAGTTAACTCTTCGGATAACGTAGTTTGCGGCGGCTCTGAGGAGCCGGTTGAGTTTCCGTGAGGGTTTGATGTTCTTCTTTTAGCGTAAGAAAGCGAGCCTCGATCTCGTTGATCTGGGCTTCGAGTGCAAGACGACGTGTGCGGATCGCATCAAGACGTTTTGCGATCAGGCTAATCGGTGTAGAGGGGCGGGAGGCGCTTACAGCGCTTTGTTGTTTACGTGCCATACCAGTATACTACCACTGATCTTTCCTCTGTTGTATGCCCACCGTCCCTTTCGCTCCCGCGAACCCTCGTATGATGCCAGAGCGCGCGCTTGTCGTCGCTGACGAAAAAGAGCGTCGCAGACAAGAGCTTGAGGACCTCAAAGCATGGGCGCTTAAAGATAAAGAGGCGATTGAAAAAGTCGATGGGAGACTTGCCCGGTTGGTTGAAGCTCTGCGAGAAAAAGCAGAAGCTGCAGATGCCGAACGAGCAAAACCAGATGGCGTACGTGATGATACGCGTGTGACGCGTTTAGACCAAGACAGGACACTATTGCAGACGGCTCTCGAAGGGGTAGATGCTGAGCTAAGAAGCATACAAGAACAGCTTGAGATCGCGGATCGCGAACTCCAAGTATGCTTAACTGAACTAGAAGCGGCGAACCATGTCATTTTGACCGAGCAGCGTCTGACAGGGGCTGTCCCTGTGACGATTTTGTATGCAAATGATGAGCTAACGCATTTTACCGACGTCCGTGCAGCTGCGATCAAAAAAGCAGAAGAGCAGTTTGAAATGAAGGGAGTTGTGGCTGTTGAAAGCGTTATTCAGCCATTCTGGAAAGGACTTGTCCCATTTTTGGACATGGTAGATGAAACCAAGGTGAATACAGGTGGGCTCGGGCTCATTTTGTCGAAATACCCCGTTCTTGATGTGAAGAAGAGTGAGGAATTTGCTGCCGCGTTTGAAGCTCTCCCCTTGTCTGGGGATTCCAAAGCTGTAGCTGCCGAAGTGAAGGCGTTGGTAGGTACGTATCGTGTGGCGAGAGAGGCGCTGGTAGGGAGTGATCCGAAGAGTGCGCACAAGCATTTGAAGGAATTAGAGCGCGCTGCGGTGGCCTTGAAGAAGATCCCGAGTCTTTGGGAAGCGAAAAATGAGCCAGCAGAGGTAAAAAAACGTCGAGAAGCATTTAAGAAGAAAGAAGCTGAAGAGCTGGAACGACATCAGCCGGAGATGATGGAGGCGGAGCGGAAGTTGTGGGAGTCGCTTCAAGAGCCGACCGATCAAGAGCTTTTGGTGAAAGCGCATTTGGCGGAGGTGGCGGCGGTGCCTGAGCATCCGATGTTTGATCAGCTCAAGACAGAGGACGGGCGACTTACTTACGGTATAGGCTTATTTGAGAAGGTGGGTCTTCCTACGGGTCCGTTGAGCCTAGGGGCGGGATTAACAGCTCGTCTTGCGGATGCGCAGGCGATCAAGGCGAAGAAGTCGAGCGAGCATGATCTGCTTGAAAACTGGAAAGACGACACCTTGTTTCTATTAGACCCAACCATTCACGATAAAGACGCGAACGTGAAAGCGAAGGTTGAAGAACGGGTGAAGCGACTAAATCTCCAAAGGCCATCGGCTGAGACGATTCAGCTGATTCTCCACTCTGTTCCGCTAAATGCTGACCCCGCAGAGCTGATGAAGCAGCTCCGTCATCATGTGACGATGTATTTTGGGGCTTTGAAGGATAAAGCTGCGCCGGGTTCGGTCGCAGTTAAGGATGAGGCCGCCATCATGGAAGCGCTGGATAAGAAGTTGGGAGACCTACTTCATGGGTTTAATGAGCTCGTTACCGGCGAGATGCAGAAAAATCAGCTCGCGGCTAAGGTTGATGCTGCATTGCTTCGTCCGGATGCAAAAGCAATTCTGCAGCTGATTGCTACGGTTGAAGGAATCTCTGTTGTTGACCCAGCCAAGGTCGCGAAGGCGGCTGAAGAGGAGCGAAAAGCCCGAGAGTTTGTGGAGGGCTTTGTTGCCTCGATGGAGCGTACAGAGACGTTGGTGGCAGAGCGTGCAATTCTTCATAAGGATACCGTCGCTCGAGAAGCATTGGTTCCTCAGGTCGTGAAGGCGTTGGAGGCGCATAAGGGGTTTCAGGCGACTTTGGATGAAATTGAGCGTGTCCGACCGCTGATTATCGACTACTTGCTCAGACGGGAAATGCCGAGCGGCGGGGAAGACCGAACGGAGCGTAAGCGCCTCGAGACAAATTGGGCGGCGACACATGAGGCGGAGGTGCGTACAAAAAAGACTCAAGAAGACGCAGCCAAACGAGCCTTGCTTGCGGCCGAAAAGGCGCTGAAGCTGACAGAGGCGGATCCGGAGCTCGTGCAGCTTCAGACAGAGATCGGTAAAGTTGAGGCGTTAGCGGGAGCATTGGCTCATATCGATGTGAATCCAAACGCACTGGTGGCCGATATTACGGGTCGAGATGCGATTTTGAAACAGATTCCAAAGATTGATGTGGATGGAAAAGAATATTCCGGTGTTACATTGGTAGAGACCGCGTTAGCCGCTGGATCGCGTCAACCGTTAAAACAGGTCACGACCTGGCTCCCAAAAGCGATTAAAGAGCTGACGTTAGATGAAGCCTATGGATATGGCTTGCCGGAGGCTGCGTTAGCGGCTGCGTATACGCTGGTTGA
>CAZRJW010000015.1:0-26790 GCA_964600845.1 uncultured Gammaproteobacteria bacterium
ATGCAGGCGTGCGGGAAGCCAGCTCAGCTGGCTAAAGTTTTTCGAGGTTGATCTTCTTGCGCCATTCGCCGATCACAGGAATCTCCCAGAATTCACCCATAAGACATTTCACGAACGCGTAGATTGCACAGATCGCGATCACAAGACCAAGCAACCATCCAAAAAGTGGAATCCAGAAGATCAGACTTCCGACAATCCAGACAGCGAGCAAAATCACTCCTTGCTTCGCGTGTTCTTGAGCAAAGTGTGACTTACGTGCAAGGAAGAGTGGAATAAAGACCAAGATTCCGAGATATGACAATGCAGCTACCAATTTATTATCCTCAACGTCCTTCGCATCAAACGCCGGCGTTGCGCCAACCGGCACACCCTGAACAACTTCAGGTGGTTTCTGCGCTGAATGCTGAGTGGATGGGTCTTGAGGAGGAGTGTGAGAGGTGTCCATATACCCTCTATCCTAGTACAGTTTAGGTAAATCTCCTACCTTCCAGCATCTATGCGCTCTGTTACCAGCTTTTCTGAACTTGAAACCCAGTTTCTGCAACCACTCGTCGCACGTCGTCACATGAAGAGAGAAGAAGTTCCTCTTGAACAGATGCAGGGCTGGCAACTTGCGGACGGGAAGCTTTCTAGCCCCTTCTTTGAGATTTTTGGAACACGTACCTCGTTTGAGCCGGAGCCAGATAACACTGAACCCCGCGCCTGGGATCAACCCCTGTATCGTCAAGGTACCGGCACACTCATCCTGTTTATGGATGAACAAAAGCACGTATTGGTACAAGCGGTCTTTGAGCCTGGAAATGCAGTACGCGGCTATCAAGGGCACGGACTCACGCTTGCGAATAGCTGTAAGTTTTCTCCAGGGAATTTAGCGCTTCAAAAAGCAAAGGGGCGCATTCCACCCCTCTCGGACCTTGTTGATCATCCCGAGGCAAAGGAACGCTTCTTCCATGAAGCCCCTGGGGATAGCGGCCGAGCCGACAAACAAAACCAGCACTATTTAATCGAACTCCCACGGCACATTCTGGAAGAAGCGGTGAACAAGCTCCCCACCCCTCAAAGCGAGTTCTACGCACTCATTCCCCTATCCGCACTGAAGGAATGCTATACACAGGCGCTCGCGAACGAGCATCTACGTGACTTAGCCTCAATGCTACTCTTCCTCGCCTAACGTATCTACTCAAAAAGAAACGCGCCCCATCGGGGGCGCGTTTCTTTTTACTTGTCCCTAGAACCCCATCCCTCCGCCCATTCCGCCTCCGTGACCATGTCCATCACCTGCCGATTCTTCCTTCTTTGGCTTTTCCGTGATGACACATTCGGTAATGAGGAGTAGTGCGGCGACGCTGGTCGCATTCTGCAAGGCAGAGCGCGTAACCTTGGTTGGGTCGATGATTCCGGCCTTGACCATATCTTCGTAGCGGTCGGCTTCGGCGTTGTAGCCCATCGTGCCAGTGAGCTTCTTCACTTCTTCGACGATGACTGATCCGTCCTTCCCTGCGTTGGAAGCAATCGTACGAAGTGGCTCTTCGATCGCGCGACGCACGATGCGGACGCCAATCGCCTCTTCACCTTCGGCCTGAACGTTGTCCAAGACCTTCACGGCCCGAAGAAGAGCAACACCTCCACCTGGAACGATTCCCTCTTCGACCGCGGCTTTCGTCGCAGCGATCGCGTCTTCAATGCGGTGCTTCTTTTCTTTCATCTCAACTTCTGTTGCGGCACCAACTTTGATGACGCCAACACCTCCGGACAACTTCGCCATGCGTTCAACGAGCTTTTCACGATCAAAGGTCGATTCTGTGTTTTCCAAGACCGCCTTGATGGAAGCAGCACGTGCTTCGATTTCTGCTTTGTTCCCTTTTCCGTCCACGAATGTGGTGTATTCCTTCGTCGACGTGACCTTGCGAGCGCTTCCGAGATCCGTCAGCTCAACGGAGTCGAGTTTACGGCCCATGTCTTCGGTGATATAAGTCGCGCCAGTGACGATCGCGATGTCTTGCAACATCTCCTTGCGACGATCGCCAAAGCCTGGAGCCTTAATCGCCAAGGCGTTGAAGACGCCACGGAGCTTGTTCACAACCAAGGTTGCAAGTGCTTCTCCGTCTAAGTCTTCGGCTACGATGACCAATTCCTTCTTGCCGGCCTTCAAGACTTTTTCCAAAATAGGCACGAGTTCTTGAACCGAAGAAATCTTTTTGTCTGTCACGAGAATGAATGGGTCGCTGTATTCGGCTTCCATCCGGTCCTGGTTCGTGACCATGTAAGGCGAGAGATAGCCACGATCGATACGCATCCCCGTCACAACGTCCTTGTCGACACCGAACGCTTGCGATTCTTCGACCGTGATCACTCCCTGCGTTCCGATCCCCGTCTTTTCATCCATCATTTCGGCAATGATCTTTCCGATCTCACGATCGTTGGCGCTGATCGAGGCCACGTTTTCGATCATGCTCCCGGACACAGGCTGAGACACATTCGTCTGAAGCTCTTTCACCATCGCTTCGAGTGCTTTTTCCATTCCACGGCGAACGGCGAGTGGGTTAGCTCCAGCCGTGATGTTCTTCAACCCTTCAGCCACCATCGCTTGCGCAAGCACGGTAGCGGTTGTTGTTCCATCACCAGCGACGTCAGCTGTCTTGGAGGCAACTTCTTTTACGAGCTCGGCACCAAGGTTCATCTGCTTATCTTCAAGTTGCACTTCTTTCGCAACGGTCACACCATCTTTCGTGATGGTTGGAGAACCGTAGCCATGATCGATCACAACGGTGCGGCCCTTTGGACCAAGCGTGACTTTTACCGCATTCGCGAGCGCGTCTACCCCCTGCTTCAGCAAACGGCGAGCTTCTTCGCCGTAGACAATGACTTTTGCCATAGATTACGTGTAAATATCAAATTATTTTACTCAACGATCGCCATCAAGTCAGACTCGGAGAGGACCAGATAGGTCTCATCATCCATTTTGATCTCATCAGGAGCGTACTTCTTGAAGAGAACCATATCCCCCACTTTGACGCTCATTTCAACGCGAACACCATCGTCTCGGAGCTTGCCTGGACCCACCGCAATCACTTTGCCTTGCTCAGGACGTTCTTTATCAACGGTACTCGGAAGGATAATCCCACCTTTTGTGACTTCTTCTTTCGCGAGGGGCGCGAGAATGACGCGATCACCCAATGGACGGAGCTTCATACGGATTCGGGTAAGAGAAAGGCAATTAAATAGCAATCTTGCAGGTAGAGATTAGCACTCGACGATCGAGAATGCTAACTCCACCAATGAGCCAAGAGTGCCAAGGAGAGGGAGGGGTGTCAAGTATTGGAAAAGGCGCTGCCTCGACGTTCTTGAGTCCGCGGATCGCGGGAACGGAGACAGCGCCTTGTGGGGAGGAGGGAGTACGGGTCGCGTGGACCGGATACTGAAAATGAGCAGCAGCGGAACGTACGGAGGAGCCGAGGACTACTCCATCTCGTCGAGGGCGTCGAAGAGGCGCGCGGCCGGCGCGATCGTCA
This sequence comes from uncultured Gammaproteobacteria bacterium, assembly GCA_964600845.1. Taxonomy (GTDB): domain Bacteria; phylum Patescibacteriota; class Patescibacteriia; order 2-12-FULL-60-25; family 2-12-FULL-60-25; genus JAGOTP01. The sequence continues at coordinate 3,513 of CAZRJW010000015.1, forward strand.
TGCCGCTGCGCGACTTGATCGCCTCGGGGTAGGGGTGGAAGCGCCAGGTGGCCCAGGCGCCCTTGTCAACGTCCTCGTCGACGCTGGTGATCACCTCCTCGCGGAGCTTGTAGAGCCCCGTCTCCTTGTCGAGCTCGACCTCGTTCGGCTTGAACCGGAAGCCCATGAGCTTCACACCCGCTTCGGGGTGCAGCCGGCCGAGGTCCCAGTAGGTGTCCTGGGGGTTGAAGATGCCGAGCGGCACGAGCCGGTGGCGGCAGAGATCGGTCTGAGCACCGCTCAGCTCCCGCAGGACGTCGCAAGCCTGACTCGTCATGAGGTTGGCCGCCGCCGTCTGCGCCGCGAGCTTCAGGAACGCACGCGGGGCGTTGAGCGCCTGGCTGTTGCCGTTGAACGGCCGACGCGGGGAGTCGGCGAGTACCACGTGCAGCCGCTGACGGAGCTTGGTATCCGGCGTCTGAAGGTCGACGAAGGGCTGGAAGACGATGCCGCCGCCGTCGCCCGGGAGCGACTCGGTGGTCGGCGCGGCCTCGAGGATCCCGAACTGGGTCCAGGCAGCCCGGTTGTCACCCGAGTCGACCGCGCCCCACACGAGGGCCTGGCCGCGCTCCTTGTGGGCGATGACCGCCAGGCTGGCGCCGTCCACGCGGTGGAACTCCCCCTGCTCGTCGAGTACGAGGATGACGTGGCCGTTGGCCTCGCCATCGCGCACGGGGCGCGGGGTCGCCTTCTTGAGGAAGGCCTTGACCCGCTCGAGCTGCGGATCATCGGGATCGAGACCGAGAGACGTGAGCTGCAATTCCATCGAATGCACCATGACCCGCGACGTAAGGCGTCTTACAGGCCGGCGGGACCGTATCACTGATAATATTTTATGGCAACATTTCTATAAAAACGTATTCGCCCCGGGCAAGCATCCTCATGCTCGTCCGGGGCGTGTACCTCCTTCTTGTTGGTTACTTGGTTTCTGACTTCTTCACTCGTCGACGCTTCGCGGCGAGGCGCCCTTCATCCAGTGCTTCTCGGAACATGGTGATGGCCGAGAGCGTGATGGCGCATTCCATGTCGTGCTTGTGCCGCCCCTTCTTCGTGAAGAGATCCTTCACGGGGACGAACTTGCTCTTCATGGCCGCGGGTCCGACGCGGAGCTTGAGACCCTTGTTGTCCGGATCACCCCAGAGGAGCGCTCGCTCAACCTTGGGATCATTCAGCTTCAGCTCGAAGGCCAGGTAGTGAATCCAGGTGCCGCTTGCTCCTGGATTCTCAGGCCCTCGGTCGAGGAAGGTGAATTCCACGGGTTCGACACCCGGCAGGTCGAGCACTTGGCCGACCTTTCGTCCGATGACCGCTTTCGCCGCTCGTGAGAGCTTCGTGCGATCACGACGAGCACGCACGGGAACGCGCTTGAGCTTCGCCCCCGCAACCGAGATGAACTTCGCACTCGCGGCGAACGCTTGAGCGAAGCGGCAGAGATACCCCTTGCGAGGCTTCCCCACTTCACCACTGTCGGTCTCGCGAGGCTCGGTCATCTCCTACTTGTCCAGGTAGAGCGCGTAACGACTCTCGCGCGTCACGAGGACGTAGATCTCGCCATCACTCGCACGAACGAATGGGACCACGAGCACAGCGAGCTCGTCATGCCCATCCGTGTGGACATCGAGCAAGGACTTGTGGATGTGACCTGTCGGTGATTTGACGAGCAGGCAGATCTTCGAGCTGTATTCGCCCACTTCGAGCGTACGCATCCCGACGATGTGGTTGCTGCTATCTCCCGCCTGGACGCCGTAGAAGCGTGGAAGATTCTCCTTGATCAGCGGCGCGTTCAGACGCCGCAGGAATTGAGCGTCCGTCTCGCCTAGCTGACGCAACGGAACCAGATCTTTGCGACAATCCTTTACGGCATCGTCGCTCGGGTCGGTCCTCCTATCAGCACTGACAGGAGTTTGCTTTTTTGCTGCTTGCAAGGTGCACCTCCTGTCCCATCTCACACCACCCTGGCGTAATGAGGAACGTGGAAGTTAACCATATATTATAAAATGCGTCAACCAAGGCTTTTTAGCACTTTTCTTAAAAATGACGGAGCGCTGGTCAACGGAGTGAACCGTCGGCCAGCGCTTGTCGTGGAGAAGGACCGCTTCACAGCGGTCAGGCACCCTTCTTATCGGGTGTTGGCGGGAAAGACCGAACTCTCAGGCGGACGCGGGGTGGACGTAGCCGAGGACCTGCACCAGGATCTTCGCGATCACGGGCGACTGGAAGGCGGCCCCGAGGAAGGCGGCCTTCGCACGACCGTCCTGACCGCGGAGCACGTGCTCGAGCGGCAGGACGAGCACGTCACGCTGCTTCGGGTCGAGCGGGTTGTACCCCTCGAAGAGATCCCGGAAGCTGTCGTAGACGTGCACCTTGACCGCGATGAGCCCGATGACGCGGTGCACGTTCGCCCCGAAGTACAGGACGAGGTCGACCACCTCGGACGGCGCCCTGGCCAGGGACGCGGAGTTGAACTCCAGCGTCTCGAGCTTCTCGAACGTTCCGATGCGGTTGGCGCGCACCATCCCATCTCGGCTCAGGTGGATGTCCACCTGGCCGACGTGGAGCCAGGGCAGTCCGTCGATCGGCTTCCCGGTCGCGAACTGCTCCAGCACGACGGGGGCGAAGTAGCCCCTGGCGTGCTCGGCCACCACGATCGCGTAGATGTCCGCGCCACCGTACTTGCGCATCGCGAGCGAGCCAGTAACGCCGACCTGATCCGCGGTGAGCCCATCGAACGGGAGCACCCAGAGCTGGTCGACGAAGTTCTGACGCTGCGTGCGCTTCTTCGGATCGGCGTCGTAGACGTCCGACGGCGCGCCCTTCTTCGCGAGCTCGGCCCGGAAGGGGTAGATCGCGACGACGATGGGGCGGCTCGGATCGATGAGGCCTTCGCCCGGCTGGCGCCTGGCGTTGACGACGTCGATGCCGTGCTTCAGCACCGCGACGAGCTCGTCTCCGGGCTCGAGGATGTTGGCCTCGTTCTCGAGGTCGGTCTTGGAAGGATCGCGAAGGGAGGGGAAATTGCTGGTCTTCATCGATTTTACCCAATGCGCATGGCGCGTGAGTACCGTATGCAGCCCCGCTGCAAAACGACACGATGGTTCGGCCCCGCCGAACGGGAGGAAGGTAGTCTATTTGATTATTTCTCGTCAAGTCGTCGCGTTTGCATCAAAAGAAGAAAGAGCGATAAAAAGAGAAAGGCTTTGCCACTCCAATAGGACCAAGAATAGTGATCTAAAAGAAGAATTGGGATCAAAAAAAGAATGGGAACGACTACCCAAAAGGCCTTCAGACGAGAACCTGCCTCACAACACATCTCTAGACGTTTCGAATAGACATAGAGCCACACTATTCCGAGAAGCGATCCAACCACCCCCAACTCCGCCAGTCCAAGCAATGGAACCACGTGCGGTGGGACGGGAATGATTTGCGGTTTGCGATCTGCTTTATCCAGTTTCATTGTCTCCCACGCACTCGCCCCTAAACCGGAACCAGCTACAGGATCCTCACGCAAAATACGAAGCGCATTCTCTATCCCCTGTCTTCGTTCAGACACAGATTTTTGTTCCAAGCGGGTTGTTAGTTGAGTGCGTGAAAAAACCAGTTGAGGTCGAACCGAGATCGTTATACCGATACTCATGAGAACGACGAGTAGGCTTGGAAGAAAAATCTTCAATCGTTGCACTCGCCCCGATGGAGCTGAAAAAAGACTGTTCACAAAACAAACGCTCAATCCAACGCAGAGCGCGATCCACGCGCTCCGCGAATAACTGAGAACCAACGCCACAGAAAAGAGCGCGAGCAGAATTGAACCGATAACTCTTCTCAAACGTTCCACCTGACCTTTCAACAAGAGAAGAGTAGACAGAATTCCCAGCACCAACCATCCCCCAAAAATATTTGGGTGGGGAAAGCCTCCATAGGATCGCAGCCAACGCACTCCGCCAGTCTCAATCACCGCCACACCAGGCGTGATCGGTTGCTGTGAAGCCATTCCGAGAAACGACTGTCCGATCACTTGTTGGTCAATCGCCTGCCAGACTCCAAGAAGCGCATGCGGAATAAGCGAGAGGACGAACCAGGAAAGAAGCTGTTGCGTAGAAACCCGATGAAACAGAGCACGAAAAAAAAGCAGCAGGACACCTACCTCTAGCCACCATTGAAGGGTCGAACGTAAAACGGAGGTCGTGATGAAGGTAAAGGAAACAAAGACGAACGTGGATACCCAAAACCAACGCGTCGGCTGAGGCGCGCTCTTCTTCTCTCGGTTCCGTAGAGCCCAATCCATCAGCACAGCTAAGAGCATCACGATCCAGGATGCGTAGATCGAAATTCTCCCCTGTTCCCAAGGATACCCGGCAAACGTCGGACCCTCCCAGAATAGTCGCGTCTGCCAAGGCAGCGCCAAAACAGCCAAGCGCCACGCCCAAGGAAAGAGCTGCTCAAACCAACGTTCACCTAGCTCACGGAGCGACACCATATTGCCCACAGAGTTTTTCATACGCCGTCTGCAGCACCTCGCGTCCATCATCTACATGAAACTTCAATCGCTCGTCTGAGATCATCACACGCGTATCCTTGTTCGCTTTTTCGCGTAAGACACGTGGGAAGTACTTCCATTGAAGGGAGCGTGCGGCCCGCTCTAAGAACGCGGTCGTTGGGATACGGAGGCGCGGAATAGGAATCTCTATATCAGGCGATGGGATCCATTTTTCTGCATACGGATGACGCAAGCGCAGTGCTGCATTCGCCTTCCAAAATGCTTCGCCCACGCCATCATCCACGAGTGGCAAGAGGCCCAAAAACCAATGACGTAGATACATGTCATCCGGCTGCAAGGCGCACGCAGCCAAGTTAAGAGCCTGATCGGACAAGAAAAAAGACAGACACACGACATCACGCTCATCTCCGTCTGGACCGGGACGATCGCCCAATAAGACAAACGGAATTCCAGCCAAGCCACGGGTTTGCCAGATCGATCCGTGACGTACGATCACCAGAAAATCGAGATCCCCTTCATCACGCGGCAAACCAAAGGCGGTGCGATTGCATAAAAATACAGCACGGACACCGCTTAAACGTGCCAACCAGCGGGCGATCTTTCGTGCCTTGCGCAGCTTGCGAGGCATCCATTCTTCCCCCGTGAGCGTTGGGACAAGCTCGGCCTCTAGTGGGAACGGCAGATATCTTCCTCGAATGTGCGTGAAGACCGCTGTCCGAACGAGTCGATCAGTCGCCGCTTGAATCTCGAGTAGGTGCGGTGTCAGGGATTCGTCGCCCTGATCGTAGCTGTTCACGAGCTCTGGAAACGTCGGCGGCGCTCCGAGAGTCGCTAACGCGGAGACGCTTCGAAAGACCCCTTGCTCAATTGGGGTCATACACTCGGAGCGACAGATGGGACCGCGAGCGACGACGTCTCAGGGATCGCCGTGTCTCTCACCGTGAGAGACTCCTCTGTCCAAGTGATTACGTCATTCCAATTGATCAGCAATTCATGCGCCACAAGACTGCGCACCAATCCTGCTGGGCGAACTTCGATCTGCATAATGCAGCCACGCTCTGTATCGAGGATAAATCCTAAGACACGACCGATATCTTGACCGGACGCGGTCTGCACAGGCAATCCCTTCGCATGGATCGAGGAACAAAGAGCCATAGGGACATTATTCGACAACGTTTCCGCCAAATGCCTTTAGGATATTCGATACCATGTCTCCTTTTTTCTCGCCACCTTCCGCCGCGTCGTCCCCCACGATTCCTGCGAGTTGAAACGGTTGACCAAAGACCGTCTTGAACGCATCTTCGACAACTTTGCGATGCTTGCTATCCGTAATCAGCTTGTCATAGTGGAACGCGTACTGGAAACGCACGACGATGGTCGTTCCATCCAGTTGTTCTGGTCGACTAATCTTCAAAATAAACGGCAGAGAATGATTTTGGACATCGACCGTGCTGATAACGGTACTCCATCTTGCTCGAATTTGATCGATCGTGATTTCGGATGATTCCGTCGATGCGGTCACCGAAGGAACGTGCGCCGACATGGGAGAAACTTCTTGAGTCGCGGGTGATGGAGCGGGCTGCTCGATCGGCTCCATGGGAGCAGGGCTTACATCGATAGGTGTCGATACCGGTTCCGCGGGTGGCTCCGGTTGAGGCTGTGGAGCAGCCGGAGGGACGGATGGTGGGACGGGGACGGGAGCAGGTTGTTGAATCTGAACCACATAACTGTGTGCCATATGCTGAGGCTCTGCGCTCTGTAGGTGGGCACTCTCCATAGGCGCTCCCCCACTTCGTCCAAACAAGCGATGACAGGCAACCGTGCTCGTCAGCTCCAACAAAAAGAGTGGATCAATGCCGAAGCGAATATCACGTCGACGCTCAATCACGCACAAGGCTAAATCATGGAGCTCGGATGAGGTCCAGCGACCAACCAAGGGTAAAAACACACGGTACTCATTCGTTTCCCAGTCTTTTGCCTGGGCAGGTAAGGCTCCTGCGACCAACAACAAACGGATCGCGAGTAAGAGGTCATCAAACAACGGACCAATAGGAACCCCTGTATCAAAAAGTTCGCGAGCGTAACCGAGGGCTGCGGCCAAATCTTTGTTCGTCCAGCGGGTAAACAATTCTGCTGCAACCGGTAAACGACTCGGAGGAACAATAAGATGCGCAAGTTCAAGCGTCAGTTGAGACTCACCAAGCGCAGATAACTGGCCAAGCAACGTCTCCGCATCACGCAAGCATCCCTCCGAGCGAGAGACGATCAAACGAATGACCTCCTCATCAATCTTCCAATCCTCCTTTACGGCGATCGCACGAATACGTTCCGCCAATTCCTGATCTGGAATGCGCCGGAAATCAAAACGCTGACAACGTGAAACGATCGTCGCTGGCACCTTGTGCGATTCAGTCGTCGCAAAGATAAAGAAGGCATGCGCGGGTGGTTCTTCCAGTGTTTTCAGAAGCGCATTCCAAGAAGACGTGGACAGCATGTGCGCTTCGTCCAAGATATAGACTTTGCGCTTGCCCATCATCGGCACAAAACGCGCGTGTTCGATAATCGCTTCACGCACAAGTTCAACACCTGTGTGAGTGGCCGCATCGAGTTCGATTACATCCACCAACTCTCCGGCCTGGAAGGCCTTACATGCATCACACACCCCACACGACTCCCCTTCCTTGAGTGACTGACAAACAAGCGCCTGAGACAAAATACGAGCGGTCGTCGTCTTTCCAACCCCACGTGGACCAGAAAACAAAAACGCATGCGCAATATGGCCAGTTGCCAGTGATCGACGCAGCGGTTCTGTAATATGGGATTGTCCCGTAACATCCGCAAATGTATGTGGACGGTAGCGCTGGCTCAAAGAAGGCATACGCAAGCCATCATGCCGAGCGCGCACAAAGAGAGCAACTTGGTTGAATAGCCGATGGGAAGAGCTCCTCCTTCCCTGTGCAACTCGCGCTGTGGACTCGTCTCGCAGAGTCATTACAGCGGATCTGCTCGAAGGCCTTATTGGCGAGATTCGCGTTGCTCATCAGGCTCAGACAATGCTCGGTCAGTCAAATCTCTCCCCATCGGCTATTCTTCCTCCTTTCTTTAAAAAAAATGTAGATGAGTCGGCATAGCCGAGTCTGAACGACTGAGCACTGTCTGAGCCTCAATGAACGAAGTGAATGACGTAAAACAAACCAGCGCACAGATCTGTTGTAATGATTCTGTGCGCTGGAGTCCTAAAACGCGAGTTGCGGAAGGAGTGAAGGCTCGGCTATGCCGACGAATCCCTCTTTTTTACACCACCAACTCTTCTTCGGTAGCGACAATCTCCTCTCCATCTCCGTGCTTGATGATATTCTCAACAGCTGCCCAAGTAGAAGGCGTCTCACGTGGGACGAGAATGACGGCGTCGTCTCCAGGCTCTCCGTGGTAATACGTGACAGAAGCGGTAAGTACACGATACTTCGCGCCGTTTGCAGCGACGAACCAGTGATCTGTCTGCTCATCGTAGACCAACATTCCGATCATGCGCTGGCGTTCGTTTGGACCTTTTTGTTTGAAAATAAAGCGTCCGCCATCGGTAATCGTGAGGCGCAGCATGTCTCCTTCGACCAGTTTTGATTTTGAAGCGTAGTTTGGCGGAACAAGATACTGTTTTCCATCCTCACCAACCATGTGCTCGCCATCAAAGACACCATCAACGACACGGTAGGCACTCGGAGGGACATACGTTTCGCCACCGGATGAAGTTCGGATGCGACGAACGATCCCATCCACGTCGACCGAGGCGTGCTCACCTCCCGTTCCTGCCTGACCCATCAAACGTTCCAATTGATCAATTCTGTCGCGAAGGTCTTCAAACAAGCGCCGAATCGTCCGGGACTGCTGGGATTCCTGATCTGGCTGTGGGCGCATCACGTCATCTGTATTTTCAACATCATTCGAAAAAGAGGAAAAATCATTTTGCATACGTGTGAATAATTGATTTTGGACGCGTAAAGAACGAAACGCGTTGGGGGGATCGTAACATGAAACTCCCGATCCGATAAATGTACCGCCCCACCCCCTCTTTAGAAGAAGGAGTCTGCTGATTTTGTGCTTTCGATCGCCTTCATCGCTGAGTTCTGGCGCTCGGCAAGCTCCGCCTCCACGATCTCACGACGACGACCGTATTTGTAGCGGGAAAGCTCGTGGATCATCTTGCTCAGTTCTTTCGATTCTGGCATGCGTGGACGTGTCGGCTTCATGTTGAACGGACGGGAAGCCTGGTTGTCGATCAACAGCTTTACGTTAAAGGTTAACGCCTCAATATTGACCAAGTCATACTCGGTGAAAACAGGCGCAAATTCCTTCGCTAAGAACTCGGCATCTTCCACACCAATACGGTTGATGAACATACTGCCGACGTTTCCAAAAATTGCGTCCTTAATCTTTTTGTTGACCTCGTTCCCATCCAACTGACCCAAGAACTGGTGCGCGATGATCAAGTCGAGCGCATATTTACGCGCCTCAGATAGAATCGTCGACACGGAATCGGTCAAGAAGTTCTGGAACTCGTCGATATACAGATAGAAGTCTTTACGATCCTTAGGATCCATGTCCTGACGACCGAAAGCAGCCATCGTAACCTTTCCTACCAACACCATACCCAAAAGATAGGCGTTCAATTCTCCAATCGTCCCCTTTGGAAGTTTCAAGATCAGAATCTTCTGGCTATCCATCACTTCGCGCACATTAAACGAACTCTTCTGCTGCCCAATAATCGGCCGCATGTAGTCGTTATAGATGAACGGCGTCAGCTTAGACGTGATGTACGGCACCATGTTGGCCAAACTCGCTTCTCCACCCGCTTTCAAAGCCTCTTTCTGCCAGAAGTCCTTCACCTGCTGCGACTTACATTTCGAGAGTTTATAGTTACGGAAGTCATCATCTGCCAGCACTTTTGGAATGTCCATCAAGGTCGAACCCGATTCCACGTCTTCCATCATGAGCAAAATCGCATTGCGCATGTAGAGTTCGAACATTGGACCACCTGTCGACTTCAAGTCGTAGAGCTTATCGAAAATCTTCAAAATTTCGTTAATCACGAAGGTCTTCTGCTCTGGATGCGCTGGATCGAACTCAAGCATGTTCAACCCCATCGGACGCTCATAGTCACCCGGATCAAAGAAAATAACATCATCCGCCCGATGCTTCGGAACGAACTGCAACGCCTCATCCGCAAAGTCACCGTTTGGGTCAATAATACACACACCATGCCCTGCTTCGATATCCTGTTGTGCCATCGACTTCATCAACTCCGTCTTACCTGTACCAGACTTACCGATCAGATACATGTGACGGCGACGATCGCCTGACTTGATACGAACGTCGTACTTCTGACCACGATATTCTGAGTGACCAAGCAAGATCCCCTCCTTTGGCAAGTTGGATGGCGGGAGCGACTTACGGCTCAAGAGCCAGTTGATCTTAGGCGTCTCCGTCGAAGCAAGTGGCAAGTGAAACACCGTCGCCATTTCTTCCGCTCCCAGGGAAATCTTATATTTCTCATCAAAATGACGATAAATAAAGTGGCGCACGAGCGGCGTCTGGAAACGCGGCATCTGTTTTACAAAACTATTGCCGTATTCGTAGATATTGAACTGACCGTACGCAGCCAAGACATCATTCAAATAGCGCTGGGCACGTTCCGGCGTCTTCGAAGACGCGATAATGCGCATGTTCACTTCAAGTCCTGCCTTGGAAGCCTTTTCTTCAATCCCCTTCACCATTTCTTGTTCCAGCGGCGAAAGATGATAGGCCTCTTTTTCTTTTGAGTGTTGTTCCGAGGATTGGACGATCTTCGACAAATCTTTTCCTACGGAAGACAACAAATCCGGCTGTTTTTCAACCGCGGACAGTTTCTTCCCTTGCTGCATCGCACGCGCGATCCGCAGCCCTTCTTTATTCCAAAAACTTGGCGCACTTCGGACAAGGTACTGGATCGCCACCCCCTCGCCTGGCTCAACACGCGACAATGAGTTCGTGATTCCGTTCATCGAATCAGATTCCATCTTCCGATAGGTCTTCACCGGGAAGTGGCTCGGACGACGGAATGAAACATAGCTCCCGAGCGTCACGCTCGTTGGAGCGAAGAGGTTGTAATCTGGGACCTCATCGATCTGCGCGTTTGGATATTGCGCATGAATCTGCTGCTCGATAAACGAAGCGTAGGAATTCGGAGAGATAACGTAAAACGAAATTTTGTCGCGGTGCGCTACGATCTCAAAAGAAAAGACATCCGTGCGACCAAACAACCAGGCTGAAAATCCCTTATGCGCTTTCACGCCACCAATCGTCGAGAACAAGGTCTCCATCACTCCAATCGCTTCTTGGATCTGCTGATGCGTCTTATCTCCACGACTATCATCGGCGCGCAACTCCTTTGGGACACGTACTAAAAACATCTTTTTATCGAATGCATCTCGATACCGACCCCGACGGAGCATGCAGTATCGGAAGAGATTCAATCCGACCATCACAACAAAAAGAGCAAGAATAACAAAGAACGCCGCGATCACAGCCGGCTCCGCCAGCACATCTTTAAATGAGCTCAAGAGCGATGCATCGACCAGTCCACTCGAGGACTGCGTCTGCAGAGGGATTTGAAGGAACATGGAAAGGAGCATGATCTATTAGGCGGGTACTGTTTCGTGGCGTAGCTGTTCAAGTTCGAGGATACGGTCCGTCTTGATCTTGGCTTCTTGTTCAAGAAAAAACCGACTCACTCCTGGAATCGTCGTGAGCCAATCTTTAAGCAGACTGAGAACGCGCTTCACTTCTACCTTGTAGCGTCGCACCATATCCGCCACGATCGATCCAATCTCTTTTCCTTTCTGCAAGAAGCGTTGCTTCGCCTCTTCCGGCATCGTCACAATCGCCTCTTCGAGATTGTCCTCCAAAATCTTTTGTACATCTTGCGCCACCTGGTCTGGCGGAATAGCAATCGCCGGAGCGGCCGGGGTTGCCGCAAGTTGAGCTTCGGCTGGAGGCTCGTGGGCCGTAATTTCAGCTACTTGCTGCGTCTGAACCGCCTCAGACTCAAGTCTCGCTTCGGTGAAGCCAGCTTGCTCTACAGGAGCAGAAGGAACGCTCGGTGCGAGCTCAGGCGGAGCTGCGACCGGTTGCTGCTCGGGCGCTTTTGGCGCCTCGGAGGAAGATAAAAAGCCACTGTCCATGACCACAGGATACCACAGCCTCTACGCCTTTCGTAGGCTCCCACCGCCTACATTATCCTCAACCAGCCAGCCCTGTACCTTTAGCTCGTCACGGAGACGGTCAGATTCTGCCCATTGCTTACTCGCTCGGGCCGCTTGGCGCGCTTCGAAGAGCGCTTGAATTTCGGCAGGGATCACTTCTTCCTTCGCCTCCCAGTTCGCAACACCCAAGCCTAAGACCTCATCCATTTTTACGAGGGTCGCGTAGATCACATCGTGCGAAAGCGCCGCTCCGCTCAGGAGTCCGTGTACCAGTGCGAGTGCTTTTGAGGTATTCAAATCCTCCTGAAGCGCCGCACGGAAGTCTGTCAGGGTCGCCTCGTCAGCCAACTCCTCCTTTCGCGTCGTTTGTTTTTTGTAGTCCGTCACCCAGCGCTGGATCTTCTGAAGCGCATTTTGCGCCCCCTGAAGCGCCTCCCAGGTGAAGTTCAGCTTGGAGCGGTAGTGTGCGCCTAAGCAGAAGTAGCGGAACGCGATCGGATCGAGACCGTGCTCCCGAATATCTTTTAAGGTATAGCCATTTCCTAACGACTTCGACATTTTCTGGCCATCGACCGTAATAAATTCGTTGTGAAGCCAGTAGTTTGCTAACGGTTTCTCAAAAGCAGCCTCCGACTGTGCGATTTCATTTTCATGGTGAACTGCAATATGATCGACGCCTCCACAGTGGATATCAAACGGCTGACCAAGATACTTCACCGCCATCGCAGAACACTCAAGATGCCAGCCCGGAAATCCAATCCCCCATGGACTCTCCCATTCCATGTCACGCTTCTCACCCGCTGGGGAAAACTTCCATAGGGCGAAATCGGTTCCGTTCCGTTTTTCTTGATTCACCTCAACGCGTGCACCCGCTTCCTTGTCTTCTAATTTCTGGCCACTCAGCTTGCCGTAGGCTGGGAGTTTCGCTGTATCAAAATAGACACCATCACTTGTGGCATAGGTAAAGCCTTTTGTTTCTAGCAGCTGTACGAGTTCAATTTGCTCCTGGATGTGCTCCGTAGCCCGAGGCAAGAATTCTGGCGTCAGAATATTAAGCGCTTGGATATCTTCACGAAAGAACGCCTCATACTCACGCGCAATCTCCCATGCAGTCTTTCCAATCTTTGTTGCTCGTTGCTGCATTTTATCCGCTCCATCGTCTGCATCGCCCACCAAGTGTCCAACATCCGTGATATTCATCACGCGTTTTACGTGGTAGCCCTCTAACATCAAAACACGCTGCAAGACATCCTCGAACGTGAAGGCGCGAAGATTTCCAATATGACCTCGATCGTAGACGGTGAGTCCGCAGGTATACAGACTAGCTGCTCCCGATTCGATCGGCGTAAATGGCTCCAGCTTGCGGTGAAGGGTATTCCAGAGATGCAACATGCCCGAAGCGTAGCGGATGATGCTGGCTTAGGCAAAAGTGACGCGTACTGTCCTGAAGATTCTTCTGAGAAAAAACTTCAGGACAGGCGGCATCAGACGCAGGAGCGTTGATGCCTCGTCCTCCTAGAGAAGGAACGTTCGTTGAAGACTCAGCTCAGCTGGACGCCGGCGAGCACGAGGGCGTGGATGACGCGGCTGTCGAAGATCACACGCGTACGAATGTCCTCGCGGATCTCCTCCGGAGTTCGCCAGCAGCGGTTCTTGATCGCCTCCTCAGGGTCGGGCGTCGCCTTGCCGATCGACTCGAGTTCGGCCACGACAACCGACTGCCCGTGGAGGAAAAACACCGAATTGGCGTTCATCGCGTCGAGGAAGACGTTGACGACCTTAATCCGCAGACCGGACTCCTCGCTCGCCTCGCGCTTCGCGATGCGCCGGATGAGCTCTTCGTATTCGAGCCCGAGCTTGAGGTCCTTGCCGTCGACGAGACCGCCCGGAAGCTCTCGCGAGAGTGTACCTCGGTGCTCGCTCATGAGCTTGCCCCAGAGCATGTCGATAGTGAGAAGAGCGACGTAGCCCATGCCTTCCCGTCCGGAGAGGGCCTCCGCGAGACGCGGGCGGTGCGCCCGGTGCTGATCAACGAAGGCGATGCGCCCCTGCGCATCGCGCGTCACAACCATGGCGCCGGGCGCCTCGACGATGTTCGGCTGTTCGTAGCCCCGTCCCTGAAGGACCGCGATCCAGATCAGGGCCCAGCCGCGGGGGTTGGAGCGAGACTCCCGGAGACCCGGGATCAGCTCCCAGCCCACGGGGACCTGGGGCGCAGCCATGAGAAGTGCAAAAATGATCGGCAAAACGTCCATCGAGAAAAACCTCCAGCCTGCCAGTGCACCACGCACAGGACTGGCGCGAGCTTAGGGGAGATAGAAAAAAGCGTCAATCTGTCCTGAATTCTCTTCTTTCGGAGAAAAGGCTTCGGGACAGACGGCGTCGACGCGGAGCAGCATCGACACCTCATCCTCCTTTGACAGGAACGTTCGTCAGGTCTAGTTCAGCCTGACTCCAGCCAGCGTGAGGGCGTGGATGACGCGGCTGTCGAAGATCTCGCCACGCTTGATCAGGCGGCGGATCTCCTTCGGCCTGTACCAGACGAGTTTCTTCGCTCCCTCCATCTCCTCGAGCTGCTGCTTACCAGCGCTGACGAGCTCGGCGATGGCGACGCTGTGCGGGTGAAGGAACCAGGCGGGGTTGGGATTGGTGAAGTCCACGAAGGTCCTCACAATCTTCACCTTGAGCCCGGTCTCTTCCTCTGCCTCGCGCTTCGCGGCCCGCTTGATGGCGGCGCGATAGCGCTGAGCGATGTGTTCGACCCCCTTGTCGACGTCGAAGTCGCCAGAGTCGACGATGCCCGCCGGCAGCTCGATCGATTCCGACACGGGGCCGGCGATGAGCTTCTCGAAGAGCTTGCCATCCACCAGCCGCCCGATGTAGCCCTCTCCGTTGGGCGGGAAGAGCGCCTCGACCAGGCGCGGACGGTGCGTTCGCGCCGTCTTCACGAAGGCGATGCGGCCGCCCCTGCCCCTGATGACCACCACCACGCACGGACCTTCGAGGAACTGCGGACGGTCGTAGCCGCTCTTTCCGCGCAGGACGGCGAGCCAGAGAATTCCCCAGCCCTTCCGGTTCATCCTGGTCTGCGGCAGACCGGGGAACTCCTGCCACCCGATCTTGATCCGCTCGATGAGGGGCGGAGTGAGCAGGACATACGGATTCGGTTCTACAGGCTTTTTGGGCTTCTTCGACACGACTTCTCCTTTGACGATGGGCACTCTGCCCGGGTTCGCGCGTCTCTTCCTTACATGTATTTAAATAAAATGTCAACGTGTCTCACGCTGCTCTTCTCGTTTTTGCTTTTGCTTTTCTCGTTTCTGTTCTAATACCCTCTGTGCTTGTTCTTGGCGCTCTTCGCGTATGCGTCGCTTCTCCTTTTTCTGCTCGTTCGCATTCGTACGTTCAGTTTCGCGCACGCGCAATCGTTCCTGTAGACGCTCAATCACATTCTTCTGTACCGCTTGCGACTCTTTCTTTTCCTCCTTTTTTCTTACTGCTTGGATCTTCTCTTGGCGCTTGATCATCCGTACCGCTTGCGTCGTTGTCGCAACACGCTCTTCAACGAGCTTCTTCAACTTCACTGGAACAGGGCGCTTTAACTCTTCCAGCTTCTTCACTTCCTTCACTCGTCGCTCCACGATCTTTTCTTGGACTTTTTCTTTTTGAGCTGGGGTCACGGCGAGCTTCGTCTGAACCACTTCAAGTGCCTGACGAACAGGATATAGAACAGTATCTGGCAAAACCGCGTCCGATGCATACGCATACGAACTCACACTGACCGAGACGATCAGAACCACGACCAGAGCGATCGCGAAGGAACGTCCATGTGACCACACCATCTGCTCTTCACTGAAGGCGCCATTCTTGCGCAGGTATGCCTCCATGGCTCCGCGTTCGTCTGAACGGGGAGTTGCTCGTTGCCGTAGTCGGCGGAGGGTGAGCCAGAGGCGGATCATAGGATTAGAAGGGGTATTTCAGGAGTGTCTGTAAACGTTTCAGGGAACGCATGGCTTGGATACGGAGTGCGCCGGCTGTTTTTCCGAGCGGCTTGGCCAGCTCTTCGAAGCTCCACCCCTCCAGATACTTTTGACGAAGAAGATTTGCTTCTTCTTCAGGGAGGCGGTCCAGAGCGGCGATCAATGCGCGTTCATCCTCATTCGCTTGATGTGTATCGAGGTAGTCCACGCGCATCGCGATGTGATTTTCTGCGTCTTCGAGCGAGGTCGTATCCTTCTGGGCAGCGTAGGCGTTATAGACGTGATTACGTGCGATAGTGAAAATCCAGGCACGGGCTCCACGTTCAGGCTCATAGCGCTCAAAGGCTTGGTAGGCTTTAAGGAAGATTTCCTGGGTCAGGTCCTTGGCACGCTCACGATCTTGGGCCACACGGTACAAAACAAAACGGAACACATGATCGGCATGCGTATGATAGAAGGCTTCGAAGTGCCGTCGATCCATGCTGTTCTCACTACTAGATACAGGTTTTCACGTCAATTCGTTACATCCCCTACGCTTCGTCCAAGTCCAATGTATCCCCAGACGGCTTTCCCAGCGTCGCCAACCCAACAATGGGGACAAGAAACCAGACGGAACGGGCAATATCATGCAAAAAGATGTGCTGAAACAGTCGAGGGAGATTTGAAATCCAGGGGGCGGGAAGAAGGAACAAGATCGTACTGGTCAAAAAACCGATTTCTAATAATCCAAAAATGCCAGCATGCACCCAATGCCCACGATCGCGGACTAAATTCTTCAAGGCGGAAGACCGCCACAAAATAAGAAAAAGAATCACAAACAAACCCAAGAACCAGCCAACACGCAGCGCGGGCACACGCCCAAACCCCAGCCCCTGACTTACCAATGAAATAGCGGGAGCGTTCGTGACAACGCAAAATGCAACGTACAGCGACAACAGAACAATGACCGCACGGTCTCGTCCGATCACGATGCCGTAGGCAAAACCCAAGGCCGCCGCGACCACTAAAAACAGGGCGTCTGCGGGGATCTGTATCCCTCCAAGAATAAAGGGGGTCGAAAAAGGAGCGAACATCGTTCTTTAGTATAAGGGCAAACTCCTTTTTTCACTACAACTACCAAAGAGTCGTCGGCTTCTCTCCCGAACGAGAGCGGACAAAGTAGTTGGTTAATCGTTCTTTGTATCGCTCTTTCACCCCGTCTGCAGCAAGAATCAACTCGATGAGTTCGTTCAATTGCTTCTCTGCCTCATCTTCCATCTTGTAGAGATGTCTCTGGATATCTGACGCCGGTTTTGGTCGATCATCGAGAAAAAATCCATCCTGCCCTCTTAGATAGCCAACGGAATTCACTAAACTAATCAGTGCCGGCATACGGTGAATCACCGCATCAGGACCTGAAGCTTGCATTTCCGCCTTTGCATTTGCGCAGGCGCTTTGCACCATGGCGAAAAAAGATTGAGCAAATAGAAGATACTCTGCCGAGTCATGCATAGCTCGCAGCTCTTCTACCACCTGATTCCCTTTCTCTGTTCCCGGCTCCGCTACTTCGCTCTTTCCAAAACGAGTCGCCAATATTTGATAGAAGTTAAAATCATAGGCGCTCGATCGGTCTGAATGTGTAAAAGGGAGCATATAGGGTTACAGGTCCGCTTCTTTTAAGGTCTGTAGAACATCGCGCTGTTCACGCGTAAGTTTTGTAGGAACGCGCGGGAAGACGTGAATGATGTGACTGCCTTTTCCGGACGAGCGGAGGAATGGGATTCCTTGATTGCGCAGAGTGAACTGAGTTCCCGGCTGTGTCCCCTCAGGAATCTTGAGCGTTGTTTTTCCTTGCAGCGTCTCCACCTCAATCTCACCTCCGAGCGTGAGGAGGGTATACGGAACTTCTTGCCGTGCGTGCACATCGTTTCCTTCACGTTGGAAACGCGGATCTTCCTGCACCTGAATCCGAACATACAAATCTCCGGGACGCCCTCCGTGCGACATCGCCTCCCCTTCACCCGCGACTTTCAGAATTTCACCTGAGGCAATTCCGGCGGGGATATCAATCTGCATCTGCTGTTCACGTCGTTCGATGCCGGCTCCACGACAGACCTTACAATCCTCACTCCAGGTCTGTCCGCGGCCGACACACTTCGGACAGGTGACTGCTGTCTGGATCGTTCCAAACATTGTCCGCTGCGCCTGGCGCACCTGACCTTGCCCATTACAATCTTTACACTTCTCTGATTTAGCAGAGGCGGGATGCCCTTCGCCCTTACATTCATGACAAACAGAAGGCTTATATAACTTCACCGTGCGACGCGCCCCAAACGCCGATTCACGGAATTCAATTCGTACATCGACTTCAATATCTTTCCCGCGTGCCTGGCGAGGACCTCCCCCACCGCCTGAACGGAACCCAAACATTTCTCCGAGCACGTCTCCGAGATCGCCCAAGTCTTGGCCCTGGAAGCCGCTGAAATCAAAGCCACCGAAGCCACCCATATCAGGGCCCGCTCCGCCACCTCCCCCCTGATCAAAAGCTCCTGAACCAAAGCGATCATAGGTTTGACGCTTTTTCTGATCGCCAAGGACTTGATACGCCTCGTTGATTTCTTTGAAACGCGTATCATCTTTCCCGCTCTTATCCGGGTGATGTTGGTGGGCGAGCTTACGATAGGCCTTCTTTATTTCGTCGTCAGAGGCACCTTTCGCAACACCCAAAATGGAATAGTAATCTTTGGCCATGAGAATAAAAATTAACCGCTCGTAAGGAGCTTCGGTTCGTCAGCTTCTTGAATCGCTCCATGATGCTGTTCGTAGAGAGAGACGTTTTCGGCGAGCGCACGCAAGATACGCTTCATGTGACGCGGACTTACAACCAAGCGTGAGACGAGCTCACCCGCCGGTGGGAAGGCACAGATGAAGTCCAATACAAATTCTTCAGGAGTGTGGGACACCTGCATTTGATTGGCGTATTTGCCGGAGAGGGTGCCTTCGGGGGCTTGGATGTTCATAGATTGAATGTACTACGTTGGGATAAGGGGGCGCTCGCTCCTTGCGCAACTCGCGTTTTAGGACTCCAGCGCACAGAGTCATTGCAGCGGATCTGTGCGCTGGACCGTTCTGCGTCATTCACTTCGTTCATTAAGGCTCAAACAGTGCTCAGTCGTTCGACCCCCTTATCCCAACTTCGTACGACTTCTTATTTGGCTTCGGAGGAGGAGTCGGAGGGAGGGGTGTCGGAAGAATCTGAAGGGGAGGCGTCAGCTGGCGCTTGCGCTTCAGCGTCTGGGGAAGCAGAAGGGGCAGACGCGTCGCCGGACTTTTCGTACATCGCGGCACCAATCTTCTGAGCGGCGTCGGCGAGTTCGTCGGAGGCCTTCTTGATCGCTTCGAGGTCTTCTCCATCCTTGATCTTTTTCAAGGCTTCGAGTTTTTCTTCGACGACCTTCTTGTCATCGGCCGCTGCTTTGTCGCCGGCTTCTTTCATCATCTTTTCGGTCGTGTAGATCATGGTTTCGGCCATGTTCTTGATTTCGATCGATTCGCGGCGCTTCTTGTCTTCTTCGGCGTGTGCTTCGGCTTCTTTGCGCATCTTTTCTACTTCATCCTTGCTCAAGTTTGTGGAAGCCGTGATTGTGATCTGCTGTTCTTTGCCCGTCGCCTTGTCCTTGGCTTTCACGGACAAGATCCCGTTGGCATCCAAGGCGAAGGTCACTTCGATCTGTGGAACGCCGCGTGGGGCAGTTGGGATTCCGGAGAGGGTGAACTTTCCGAGTGAACGGTTGTCACCAGCCATTTCACGATCGCCTTGAAGCACATGAACTTCAACCGAGGTCTGACCATCGGCAGCGGTTGAGTAGACCTTCTTGTTTTCACATGGAATGGTTGTGTTGCGCTCGATGACTTTGTCGACGATACCACCCAAAGTTTCGAGACCAAGAGAAAGTGGTGTGACATCGAGGAGCAACAATTCTCCTTTAATATCACCCTGCAAGTTTCCAGCTTGAATCGCAGCACCGATGGCCACGACTTCGTCTGGGTTCATCGACGCGTTTGGCTTTTTGCCGAAGAACTTTTCGACCGTCTGAATCACGAGCGGCATGCGGGTCATTCCACCCACGAGCACGATTTCGTTGATGTCTGAAGCGGAGAGCTTCGCATCGGCCAACGCTTTGCGGCAAGGCTCGAGCGACTTCTCAACCAAATCTCCGACAAGCTTCTCCAAATCGAGACGCTTCATCTTGATGAGCAAGTGCTTTGGACCTGTTGCATCGCTTGTGATGAATGGCTGGTTAATTTCGGTTTCCATCGCGCTCGAGAGCTCGATCTTGGCGCGTTCAGCGGCATCCTTAATACGCTGCAAGGCGAGCGTGTCTTTGCTCAAGTCGATTCCTTCCGTCTTTTTGAATTCATCGACAATCCACTGAATGATACGCTGGTCGAAGTCATCTCCACCGAGGTGTGTGTCACCGTTTGTAGCGCGAACTTCGATTGTATTCTGGTCAGCGGACGCGTCGTAGGCGACCTCGAGGACGGACACGTCGAACGTTCCTCCTCCGAGGTCGTAGACAACGATCTTTTCATCCTTTTTGTTATCAAATCCGTAGGCCAGCGCGGCAGCTGTTGGCTCGTTGATAATACGACGAACCGTAAGACCGGCGATTTCACCAGCGACTTTTGTCGCCTGGCGTTGTGAGTCGTCGAAGTAGGCAGGAACCGTGATGACGGCTTCTGTAATCTTTTCTCCGAGCTTCGCTTCGGCGTCTGCTTTCAGCTTTTGGAGCACCATGGCGGCGATTTCTTCTGGCGCGTAATCCTTGTCTCCCATCTTGATGCGTACCCCTTCTCCTTTTTGAGAAAGCACATACGGCAACCACTTCGCATCGCGCTGGACTTCTTCATCCGCCCAAGGACGACCAATCAAACGCTTAGCCGAGAAGATCGTATTTGTTGGGTTCACGACCGCCTGGCGCTTGGCGAGTTGCCCAACCAAACGCTCACCTGTTTTTGTAACGGTTGCCATCGAAGGGGTTGTACGCGCGCCTTCGGCGTTTTCGAGCACCTTGGGCAATCCACCTTCCACCACCGCCATACACGAGTTCGTCGTTCCAAGGTCAATTCCGAGAATTTTAGCCATATACACTGTAATATAAATCGTTAGGTGTTGTCTTTAATCTGCACTTTCACCGCTCCGCCTTCTTCCTGCGTCTTGGGAATCGAGAGTTTGAGGACGCCTTTCTCATAGACCGCCTCTGTTTTCGTCGCAAGCACTTTGGCTGGCAGAGCGATCTGTCGGAAGACCGATCCGTAGCGGACCTCTTTACGGTAATAGTTCTTTTCCTCTACCTCCGTCTTCCGTTCATTTGTTCCTTTTACAGACAGGATGCCATTTTCGATTGAGATATCCAGCTTCGTCGCATCAATTCCTGGCATTGGCATCTCGACCACTACCGCTGTATCCGTCTCGTACATGTCGACCGCCGGAATAAGTCCATTCGATCCCTGCGCCGCCGTGAGCCCACCCCCACCACGCATCTCATCGAAGAATTTTTCCATGGCATCAAAGGGCTGCTGATCAAAAAAGGGAGAGAGAGGTGACCATTTTATGAGAGACATAGATCACGAGGATCAGGGTGAATTAAGAGGAGACTTCTTCTGAGGCATCGGCAACGATGACTTGTGCGGGGCGAAGGACACGTCCGTGAAGCTTCCAACCATCCTGGATCACCCGCACGATGTGCTCGGCTGGAGTCGTCGCAGAGACCTCGCGTCCGACTGCTTCATGCTGCGCTGGATCAAACACTCCTTGCGTCAGAATGCGTTCGAGACCGGCCGTCTGTGCCGCCTGTTCCCACAGAGACTGAACTGCTTTGAGACCAATGAGCCATGACTCCCACGACTTTCGCACGTCTTCAGGCAGCGTGCTCGCATCCGGGACAAAGCGAAGCGCTGTGGCAAAGTGCTCGATCGCAGGGAGCAGAGACTGTAATAATGAAGTATTTGCAAATTTCACGTAGTCCGCTCGATCACGATCACGCTCTTTCAAGGCATTCGCATAATCCGCCTGCGCACGCTTCCAACCAGCGAGATATTCGTCACACTGACTTTTTAGCTGCGTGAGATCGTCTTGTGGTTGCGAGCCCTGAGACATCGTGTCGTCGGAAGCTTGCTGTGTCATGTCATCAGCCATAGAGAAAGAGAAAAGAATCGAAATTGTTCTTACTGAACTTTATGAGAGAGAAATAATGTCGCGCACACCGAGCATGAACCGATAGACCGTTTGGTATTCCATCCGCATTGGACCGAGAACACCGATCATGGAAGAGCCAACACTGAGCAGAACTGTTCCACAGGCTTGGCCGAAGGGACATTCCGTTCCGAGCAAGATGCGTGGCTCTGCCAAACGAATGGTGCGGGTCTTGAGCAGCGCTTCGTCCAGACGGTCCAAAACCTCTGTAAGCGAAACGACGCGCTGCCAATCGTGGAACTCTGGCTGCGAGAAGAGAAAGGAGAGACCCGTATAATAGGTATCCGCTTCTCCAATCGCTGCGACAACCGCGAGCTCCGAAGTGTCCGCCAACATCTTCGCGAGCGCCTTGAGCCGGCGCTCAGGATCCGTTTCGGAGGTATAGGCCCGTTCAAACAGATCACGTTCTCGCTTTGGGCACGGTTTTGGGACCACGAAGCGCGTGACGTACGTCTGGAAGCCAAGTTCCGTCGGAATGCGTCCACCGGAGGTATGTGGCTGCATAAGCAGCCCTTCCTCCTCCAGGTCCGCACACCAATTCCGCACCGTTGCAGGACTTACCTCCAGGTTATAGCGAGATACTAAGGACTGCGACCCAACAGGTTGGGCGCTCGCGATGTATTCTTCGACAATCGCTTGCAGCAAAGTCGCGTGACGTTCGTCCATAGTTCGCAGAGTGACATTAGCACTCTCACAATTTGAGTGCTAATGCAGTATAAAAATGTTTGGTGGAGCGTGTCAAGATTTTGCCTATCTAGACATTCCGAGAAGAGGATTGTTTTTTGCCGTTCCGTCCTCTACCCTACTTCCATGTTGTAATCCTATTCATACGGCAAAAGACTTTAAAACCTCTTTCCTTTCGTTACTTTTTTAAACCCCCGTATGAATATCCTCGAACACGTTGACCCACAATTAGCTGGCTTTATTCAAGAAGAAAAAGTCCGCCAACAACAGGAGCTTGAACTGATCGCTTCAGAAAATTACGTCTCTGAAGCCGTTTTGGAAGCTGTAGGCTCAATTCTCACCAACAAATACTCGGAAGGTTACCCCACACGTCGCTACTACGGGGGGAATCATATTATCGATAAGGTCGAATCGCTTGCGATCACCCGCGCGAAACAGCTCTTTCATGCGGAACACGCGAACGTACAACCCCACGCCGGCGCTCAGGCCAACTTCGCGGTCTACCTCGCGCTCTGCAAGCCAGGCGATACGATTCTTGCCATGAACCTGGCGCACGGTGGCCATCTCACACACGGCTCGCCTGTGAGCTTCAGCGGAAAGTGGTTCA
>CAZRJW010000016.1:0-9117 GCA_964600845.1 uncultured Gammaproteobacteria bacterium
ATTCGTGAGCTGTTTACTATGACGGCTGAAGCACGTGTCCGTGGCTACAAGCCAGGACGCTTCTCGTTTAACGTTCCTGGAGGTCGTTGCGAAAATTGTGAAGGAAACGGCCAGATCGCGATCGAAATGCACTTCCTGCCAACGGTGTATGTTCCTTGCGATGTCTGTAAAGGCAAGCGCTTTAACCGTGAAACACTTGAAGTGAAGTATCGCGACAAGAATATCTCAGACGTTCTCTCGATGACCGTCGAAGAAGCAAACAAGTTCTTCCGCGACTTGCCACCAGTGCATGATCGTACAAAAATCTTGGAAGAAGTCGGTCTTGGATACATCAAACTCGGTCAATCTGCGACGACGCTCTCAGGTGGAGAGGCGCAGCGTATTAAACTCGCAACAGAACTCGCGCGTCGCGATACAGGTCGCACGTTCTATTTGCTTGATGAACCAACAACCGGTCTCCACTTTGAAGATATTCAGAAATTGTTAGTTGTGATGCATCGTCTCGTACAACGTGGGAACACGGTCTGTGTCATCGAGCACAACCTCGATATCATCAAAAACGCGGACTGGGTGATTGACCTCGGCCCCGAAGGCGGGGACAAGGGCGGCACGATCGTCGCACAGGGCTCACCAGAAGATGTTGCGAAAAATGCCAAGAGTTTTACGGGTAAGTATTTGAAGGACGTACTGAAAAAACGGTAAGAAACCTCCGGTATGCCAACGTCCGTTCTTTTCTTCCTTCTAGTCCTCATCTTGGCGGCTGCTGGGTATGTGGGGGTGAAGGCGTTTCTTTCAGGTCTGTTACCGACTATGGTCTGGGGCGCACCCTACGTCCCTACAAATGCCGCACTCGCCCGTATTGTGATCGAGCTCGCTCGCATCACGTCTACCGACCGAGTAATCGATCTTGGCTCGGGGGACGGGCGTTTGGTGATTGCAGCCGCAGAAGCAGGGGCAAAAGAAGCGATCGGCTACGAAATTGATCCGGTGAAAGTACGCGCATCTAAAAAAGAGGCAGAACGTCTCCATCTCTCAAATGCAATTTTCTACGCTCAGTCCTTTTGGAACGTGCCATTGAACGCGGTAGATGTTGTGTTTATCTACTCACTCCCACCGTATATCAAACGTCTCGAAAAAAAGCTGCGACAGGAACTGAAACCAGGAGCTCGAGTCGTGATGCTGATGGATGAACTGCCAGGGTGGAAACTTCAGGCGAAGCAGCAGGGGGTACGACTCTATCAGAGAGATTGAGGCAAATAGTGTCAGATCTTGTATTCTATCTTCATGATCCCTTCCATCATCAAAATCAAAAACGATAAGCTCCCAGAATGTCCGGGAGTCTATTTGATGAAGAATGCGGAGGGGACGGTGATTTATGTCGGTAAAGCGACGAGCTTGAAGCGGCGCGTCCCAAATCACTTCATTCGGCCGCACTCACCCCAGATCGCCGAAATGACGACAAAAGTGGTTGAAATCGATTACATCGAAAAGCCCACCGCATTGGAGGCATTGATTCTCGAAGCGAACTTAATAAAATATTACTTTCCAAAATACAACATTCGCGATCGGGATAATAAGAGTTTTTTGTACTTGGTCATCACGGACGAAGACTTTCCCCGGCCATTGTTGATTCGAGGAACGGACCTGGAAGAGCAGCAAGCGAAAAAGGCGAAAGCCGTCTTTGGACCCTATACCTCCCCCCGTTCATTGCGGGCAGCCTTGGATTATATTCGTAAGATTTTCCCTTGGTCTACCTGTCTTCCGGGTCAGCCGCGAGCCTGTTTTTATGTGCACCTGGGCTTGTGCCCCGGTGTTTGTATTGGAACAGCTGATAAAAAAGCCTACGCCAAAACCATACGCGATCTCATCGCCTTTTTTGAAGGACGAAAAGAAGAGATTGTTAAACGCTACCAAAAAGAAATGAAGAAACTCGCGGCCGAACAGCGCTTCGAAGAAGCGACCGTTATTCGTAATCGACTCTTCTCGCTCGAGCATATTCAAGACATTGCGATCATGAAGCGTGAAGATGAAGAGGTAGATCGGATTCGAGAAGGGGAGGCGCCGATCGATTTGTACGGCCGCATTGAAGGCTATGATATTTCGAACATCTCTGGTACATCGTCCGTCGCCTCGATGGTGGTGTTTGAAAATGGGGCTCCGGCCAAAGCGGAGTATCGCAAGTTTCGGATTAAGTCGGTGGTAGGGGCGAATGACGTAGCTTCGCTCCAAGAGGTGCTCATGCGTCGTTTCCGAAATGACTGGCGCAAGCCAGACCTGCTCTTGATCGATGGGGGATTGCCTCAGGTGCATGCCGTCGAACAAGTGATCCATCATTTAAACTTAGGAATTCCCGTCGTTGGGATCGCGAAAGGCCCAGAGCGAAAACGAAACGACGTCATCTGCGGCTCAAAAGTGAACAAAGCCATTTGTGACATCTGCGAAAAACAAGTCGATCTTCTAGCGGCTGTTCGCGATGAGGCACACCGATTTGCGATTGGGTACCACCGAAACCTCCGTGGTCGTCGCTTTTTGGGGAAGGACGTAGCGGAGCCAATAGAGCCGGCCTAGTGTCACATGGCCCTCACCGGGTACGTTTCACAGAGGTCTCAATGATTCTTTTCTCCATTCATTAGCCATTTTATGACAAAATTCTCCCTTCGTGTCGCAGGTATTGGAACCGTTGTGCTCGTGTTAGCTGGGTTGGTAGGGGCGAGTGTTCATGCAGCGAGCGCTGTTTCTCGGAACACCCTCCGTGTGACGCGTACCACTTTCTGTGTCGCAGAAAATACCGTTTGTGATGAGCCAAAAGGGCATGTCGCCCTGTTCTCCGGCTGGTTTGATCTGCGTTTGCTGGTTACCCACGCGGACGGTCTATTGAACCAGAAGCTCATGCCCCTGATTCAGGGGAAAGACGTCGGACGAACGGGATACTTCCATGCAGGGATCCAAGACGACCTCGTCTTTGTCCGAAAAGCGAATACGCTCCAGGTACAGCGTGAAACACGGGAAGAGATGGCGACAGCGCCAAGTCCACGCGAACCGATTTTCACGATGTATTTGCCCGCTTCTGTGAAGCTGGAGATCGCAAAGTAAAGATCACAGTTCTTCTAAAGAGGACCCCCACAACGGGAGGTCCTTTTTCGTTTAGCGGGTTCATTTTGTGCTCCAATCCACACAAAAGCCTTGCTGAGTGGGAGACAATAGTAATAAAATGGGTGAAAGTGGGAAAAGGTGGGAAATTTCCTGCCTGAACAGCCACTTTTCTTCTCATGTTCCTTGGCGAATATCGACATGCTGTCGACGAAAAAGGCCGGTTATCTATTCCGGTGAAGTTTCGTGCTCGCTTGGAGGAGGGGGCGGTGGTGACCCGTGGGTTGGATGGGTGTTTGACCCTCTATCCCGTCGCCGAGTGGAAGGTATTAGCCGAACGATTGGCCAATTTGCCGATTAGTCAGGCGGATGCACGCGCCTTTTCACGTTTGTTGCTCGCCGGAGCGATGGAGGTCGAAATCGACCGCGTCGGACGCATCATGCTTCCGAGCTATCTCCGCAGCTACGCCAGTTTAAAGAAAGAAGTGGTCGTCGCTGGATTGTATAACCGAATTGAGCTCTGGGATCAGGAGACGTGGACGAGCTATGCCGATGGCACGGCGAAGCGCGGCCCTGAAATCGCGGAGCGCTTAGGAGGAATAGGTATTTGATATGAGTACGACCGTTCACATTCCTGTCATGTTGCAAGAGTGTCTCGAGGCCCTAGATGTGCGCTCGGGTGGTTTTTATATTGATGGAACATTGGGCGGGGGATCGCACACAGCCGCCTTGCTCGAAAAATGCGCTCCGCTGGGTCAGGTCTGGTCATTTGATGTAAATCCAAAGGCGTTAGAGGCGGCTGATGAACGCTTTGCAGAAGAAAAGAAAGCGAAGCGTTGGACGGGGGTAGAAGCCAACTTCCGCCGGATGGATTTGGTGGCCCAAGAGCAAAAGTTGCCTCAGATGGACGGCGTGTTGCTCGATTTGGGGTTGTCTTCCGATGAGCTTAAAGACCCAGAGAAGGGGTTGTCGTTTCAAATCGATGGTCCGCTCGACATGCGCCTGGGGCCCGCTTCGAATGAAGACGGCACGATGGCGCTCGACGTAGTCAATCGCTGGTCAGAAACGGAACTGCGTGAGTTGATCCACGAGATTGGGGAGGAGCGTTTCGCGGGTCGCATCGCAAAAGCGATTGTTACCGCGCGAAAAGGGGATCCGATCATGCGCACGCTTCGACTCGCGGAGATTATCACCGCGGCTGTGCCACGGACCTACGAACACGGCCGCATTCATCCAGCGACACGCACCTTTCAAGCGCTAC
The DNA here is from genome assembly GCA_964600845.1 of uncultured Gammaproteobacteria bacterium. Classification (GTDB taxonomy): domain Bacteria; phylum Patescibacteriota; class Patescibacteriia; order 2-12-FULL-60-25; family 2-12-FULL-60-25; genus JAGOTP01. The sequence goes on from CAZRJW010000016.1 coordinate 4,352, forward strand.
GCATCGCGGTGAACGATGAGTTGGGCGCGCTCTCCTCGGCAGTTCAAGCCGCCTGGAACGCGCTGAAGGTAGACGGCACGTTGGTCGTGATCTCGTTTCATTCGCTCGAAGATCGCGTCGTGAAGTTTGCTCTGCGAGAAGCGCAATGGAAGGCGCTTACAAAGCGCCCGCTCGTTCCGACAGACGAAGAGATCGCTCGCAATCCTCGCAGCCGCAGCGCGAAGCTCAGAGCCGCTCGAAAAGTGATCGCCTGAAGAGTCTCTCATTGAACCTTGCCCGAACCTTCTGCTGAACCTTTCTATGAACCCACAACCACGCTCCTTCGCCTTTACCTTGCAGCGCCCCTCCCAGGCGCTCGGGTTACCGATGCCGGTTTCCCGCCGCATCGATCCGTCGGCCGTTCACCGCAGCCTCGCGCTCGGTGTTCTTGGGCTGGTATTTGTGACGAGCATTGGGATGTATGTTTCCATGATCGGCCGAGCTGCCCAGCGTACAGTGGAGCTCCGCGCCCTTGATCGGCAAGTCGAAGCGCTCACAGAAGTTGTCGCCGACCTTGACCAGAAGATTGCACGCGAGCAAGCCATGCCCACCATGGAAGCGCGCGTTCGCTCGCTAGGGTTTGTTTCCATCGATCGTTCAGAATACGTTCGCGTTCCGTTGCATCCAGCGGTAGCGAGAGAGTAGCGAAGGGAGTATAGTAGCGGCATGTCACTGCCTGTTCTTTCGGTTGCCTCACGTCTCATCCACGAGGAGGTTTTTTTCATTCTCCGGTATCCGTTTTGGTGGTACACCACGGGTTTCCAGAATGTTCTGAGCTGGGTCTATGAGGGGCTACGCTATCGTTGGCGAAGCTATGCGATTGGACTCTGGGCCCGCCATCTAACAACGCCGATGTATGGCGAGTACTCCATCTGGGGGCGAGCAGTGAGTTTTGTGATGCGTGTCGCCGTGATCGCGGGGCGGAGTGTCGCCTGGGTGGTGGAAGCGCTGGTCTATATGCTCCTTCTCGCGCTCTGGTTCGTGTGGCCACTCGCGGCCGTCGTGGGGTTGGTTTATGCGGTTTTGAATCAAGGAATTGATCGCTTGGTCTGATTTTTATGTCTGATGCTCTGGTCTCTGTTGTCTGTCCGCTCTGCCAAGGGGAAAGCCGAGCGATGATGAACTGTCGTTCCTGTAGCGGAACTGGCATCTACGTTCAGTATCCCTTCGGGCGCGTCTTTTGGAAGCCGTTGGTTTCGCAGGAGTTGTTCTTGGCGCGTAAGTGGCGTCGCTATTGGCAGCGTGCATTTGTTTTAGGGTTCACGCTGATTGCACTGGGTCTGTTGACTTGGCTCGTCGTGGCCATCGTGGGAACGGGAGCGGGAGTGACGGATTTGGTGACGAGCCGTTTCTGGATGGTCTTCGTTGGAACGCACAGCCTGGCTTTTTGGTGCTTCTGGTTGGTGTTGAGCCTGATCGTCTATCGCTTGGTCGGGATGGGGGAACAATTTGTCTCCTTGCCGAACTGGGGAAAGACAAAAGAGCAATGGAATGCGTGGCTAGCGCGGCATACGCGTTCAGAGCAGCTGCACGATATTTCACCCCATCTTGAAGAAGCGACGTGGCATGTGCTGGATTCGGCGCTCGGTTTTGCCCAACAGCTTGGGAAGGCGGAAATTACTCCCATCCACTTATTTGCTGCGGCGTTGGTGAGCGACGAGGGTTCTGTTTTTTTGACGCGCTTAGGATTAACGCTTGATCGAACCAAACAAGAGCTCGCAGTGCTCTTGCGAGATGGCCGTCCGGGGACGGATCCTGTGCTGTCTGCTCCTGCTCGCCAGATTTTGCTCGGAGCCTATGTGCGCGCCTTGGAAGCGGGGGGAAAAGCGATTGGGGTATCGGATGTCTTGCTGGGTAGCTTCAACGCCGACCCGCGTCTTCCGGTGATGTTGGATCGTCTGGGTTTTCCAGCCGTGCAAGTGGAGCAAGTAGCCGAATGGATTCGCCTGCAGACACACATGGAAGATGAGCGTGATCGCTTCGTGAAGCTTGCGTCGCTCAAGCCAAACACGGCGATGGATCGCTTGATGACCGCACGTCAGACGCCAACACTTGAACAGTTTGCAGAAGATCTCACCCTTCTGGCACGTAACGGCTATATCAGTCCGATTTTTGGACGTGAAGAAGAGGTCGAAGCGATTCTCCAGGCCTTTGATGGGAACGCACGTGGTGTTGTGTTAGTAGGTGAGGCAGGGGCAGGCAAAATGGCGCTGGTCGAAGCAGTTGCGCGTCGGATGGTGGAAGAAGACGTCCCACCGATTTTGTTTGATCGACGCTTGGTGTCGGTACATTTGCCTCGAATGATTGCGGCGGGAGATTCGGATGGGGCGCTTGAACGCTTGCTCGCGCTTTTGATGGAAGTGCGTCTGGGAGGAAATGCGATTCTTGTTTTGCAGGGGATTGATGTGCTCGCCGGAATTGGAACGGGTTCGCTGGACCTCTCGGAGGCCTTCGCTTCGGAGCTCGATCAGGGCGGCTTCTTCGTGATCGCGACGTGTACGCCTCAAGCTTGGACTGAGTCGATGGAACGCCGCACGTTAGGTTCGAAGCTCACCCGAGTAAATGTGAAAGCGCCGACGGTCGAAGAGGCTGTACCGATGCTTATGGTGCGTTCAGGGCATATCGAACATGAACAGGGTGTGTACTTCTCTTACGCTGCGTTGAATACAGCGACACAATTCGCGAATCGCTTTATTCGAGACATGGCCTTACCTGAGAGTGCCTTAGATTTATTGCAGGCTTCGGCGGTTCTTGCGCGCACAACGCATGGAACGGGGAGCTTTGTTTCGCTGGAAGATGTGGCAACGGTTGTGCATCGAAAGACGGGGATTCCGGTCGAGGCGGTTGCAACGGATGAATCAGAGAAGTTACTCCACCTAGAAGAGCATCTTCACCAGCGAGTCATCGGCCAGAACGAAGCGGTTGTGCAGGTTGCGCAGGCATTACGCCGCGCGCGCGCTGATTTACGTGATGGTAAGCGTCCGATGGGTTCCTTCTTGTTCCTGGGGCCAACCGGTGTGGGAAAAACAGAGTTAGCTAAAGCGTTGGCGGATAACTACTTCGGCAGTGCGGAGACGATGGTTCGCCTCGACATGTCCGAGTATCAGGATCGTCGTTCGATCGATCGTTTGATCGGAGCGGCCGGGGATACGAAGGGGGGATTGTTGACCGAAGCGATTCGTCTCAAGCCCTTCTCGCTCTTGTTGCTCGATGAGTTGGAAAAAGCGCACCCAGATCTTCTGACCTTGTTCCTCCAGGTGTTGGACGATGGGCGTCTCACGGATGGAATCGGCCGCACAGTCGACTTCACCCACACGATTATTATCGCGACATCCAATGCAAGCAGTAGCTTCATTCAGGACTCCGTAAAGCGCGGGGATACACACGAACAGATTCGGACAGGGTTGCTCGAACACGAATTGCGCGACACCTTCCGTCCAGAATTCCTGAATCGTTTTGATGGCGTCATCGTCTTCTCGCCACTCACGATCGATGATGTGACACGTATCGCCTGGCTCCTCATTAACCAAGTGATCAAAAAGCTAGAAGAAAAGGGTGTAACCTTCCAGGCGGATGATCAAGCGATTGAAGCGTTGGCGCGCGCGGGCTTTGATCCGCTGTATGGGGCACGTCCTCTGCGGCGCATCATTCAGGATCGCGTAGAGAACCAGCTGGCGGACGTGCTCTTGCGAGGCGAGCTTCCGCGCGGTACACGAGTATTCATGCAATCCGACGGAACGTTGAAGATGTCTCACTAGCGAGGCTATGGATACCCAGCTCCTCCTCACCTGTCTGCTCGTTATTGGGCTGTCTGCCGGCGCTTCCTATGGGATGAGTTTTGTTTCTCGCTGGATCGCGAAACGCGCAAAAGCGATCGACGAGCCAAAAGGAGGAAAAAAGATCCACCGCGTCGCGACGCCACTCTTTGGCGGGTTAGGATTGTTTGTCGTGGGTATGGTCGGAGTCGCGGGGATGGCGAAGCTTGGGTGGCTGTCTCCCGCGCTCTCCACCACACAGCTCTTAGGATTTGGGTTGGGTGCCTTCATTTTATTGGTGGTTGGGTTGATTGATGATCGTTGGGTTCTCCCCCCGCGGGTTCTGCTCCCGCTCTACGCGCTCGCGTGTCTGTGTGTGGTTGTAAGCGGAACAAGCGTCCGTTTGATTACCAATCCCGCTGGAGGCGTCTTCTCGCTCGTTACAGACCAATGGAGCTTCCTTGGAGGGCGTTTCCTCTTCGCCTGGCCCGCCGACATCCTGACGGTGATTTGGCTGCTCGTCCTCTTATTTGCGACCAAGCTGATGGATGGCTTGGATGGACTCGTAAGCGGTCAAGCCTCGATCGGAGCAGGTATTATTTTATTGCTCTGTTTGCTGCCCGCGTATCATTTGCCGGCGATCGCCCTGTTGTCGGCGTTGATGCTCGGGGCCTATTTGGGGTTCTTGCCCGCGAACATTTTTCCTGCGAAACAGTTCTTAGGAGAGTCGGGGAGTACGCTGGCCGGATTTATGCTGGGCTTTCTGGCGATTGCTTCTGGAGCGAAGCTTGCAACCGCCCTCATGGCCGTTGGTGTTGCGTTGATTGATATCGCCCTCGTGATCTTCGGCCGCATGCGTCGTCGCGCCCCCATTACGCAAGGAGATCGCACGCACCTCCACCACCAACTGCTCGACGCAGGTTTTACGCAGCGTCGTGCCGTTGGGATCCTGTGGTCGATAGGTCTGGTCTT
>CAZRJW010000016.1:9217-24484 GCA_964600845.1 uncultured Gammaproteobacteria bacterium
TTCCAGACGGTTTCTCTTGGCTCTAAAGCCTACCGCCTCGAAGTGGTAAAGACAGACGAAGCCCGCAATCAGGGGTTGTCTGGTCGTGATGCGCTTTTGCCGGGTACGGGGATGCTGTTCCTCTTCGACACAGCCGACCGCTACAGTTTCTGGATGGAAAAAATGCGCTTCCCGATCGATATCGTGTTCTTGAACAACGGCACGATCGTGAATATCGCCAACGAGGTTCAGCCCCCAAAGACAGCCACAGAGCCTCCGGCGACCGTTCGTCCACAGCAGCTCATCAATCAAGTGATCGAAATTCCTGCAGGGGATGCGGACGTTTTGGGGCTAAAAGTAGGGCAAAAAGTCAATCTATAGGGCTTTTTTACGAAAAGAGACGAGATCATTGACACGACATCCCTTTTTTCGCTATAGTCTGGGCCATCCACACCTATGATTGCTGTCATCAAAACCGGGGGAAAACAGTACCTCGTCGAAGAAGGAGACGTCATTTCCGTTGAGAAATTGGACGTTGAAACCGGGAAAACGCTTCAGCTCGAAACGCTGATGAAGGCCGACGGCGATAAGCTTGAGCTCGGTGCTCCTGCGTTGTCTGCAATGGTTTCCGTTGAAATCATGGCCCACGGCCGCGACAAGAAGATCGAAGTTGTGAAGTACAAGGCCAAGTCTCGCTACACACGTCGTGTCGGGCACCGCCAAGCGTTCACCAAGATCAAGATCACCAAGATCTAATCAAGGACAACGAAAAACGCTCCATCCTCGGATGGAGCGTTTTTGTATCTCGCCGTGTTTTTACGATTTGTCCCAGCGATAGACGCGATACGACCAGAAGAAGGAGGGGAGTAGTCGAGCGACCTGTTCCCAGGCGGACAGAGTCAGGCTAATGGGCCCCTTCACTAATCTTCGAAGAGAAGCAGAGAGGCGATAGTTCCAGAGCATCCGCCACAGCGCCGAAGGGGACTTACGGGTGACGTGGACATTCGGCAAAAGACGGTTTACATAGGATTCTGTTGTCTGCCGCACAAACTTCTCTTCAGGAATGATGATCGACTGAAAGAGAATACAAGGATTGTTGGCGTTTGGCTCGATCGCAAAGGCGGAGCCGGATTTCTTTGTAACGCGCAGCATCTCTTTCACGAAGGCGGTTTGTTGTTCGGCGCTTTCCAAATGGTGCAAGACATCACGACAATAGGTCAGATCAAAATACTCATCAGGCCAGGGGAGCTTGAGGCCATCCCCCTGAACGATCTCACCGAGTCCGTGTTGAAGAGCGAATTCGACTGCAGGTAGGCAAGGGTCGATCCCATAGAACTGAATCCGTTCTTTCAAAAGAGGCTCTTGTTGCAAGAGGGCTAAGTTCACGCCCTCTCCACACCCACTCTCTAAGACCTTCAGCGGACTGTTCGCACGAATTTCTTCGTTTAACCGAGCAACGAGCGGGCTCAGCGTTTCTTTCTCACGGGACGTAACCAATGAGTCGTTTGTCTGCCAGTTAAAGCGTTCGGTGTAGGACGTTTTTTCGAAGTAGGAAACCTGAGCGTCGAGATGGGTTTTTCCTGAGCTCTCCATACTATTTAATGAAGTACAGCTTCTTCGCGGCAAAGGCGCACATACGGATCAGTAACCAGCCATCACGGAAGCGATTGATGTTCGTCTCGCCGTAGGTACGGTCCTTGTAGTGGATCGGAATTTCTTGCATCTTCAAGTTCAGCTTCGCTGCACCGAAAATAAGATCAAAGTCTCCGAACGGGTCGAAGTTCCCAAAGTAGGAACGGGCGCGGCTGAGTTGCTCGTAGTCAGTCTTCCAAAGACATTTGGTCCCACAGAGTGTGTCAGAGAAGGTTTGGCCCAAGAGCGCACTGAGCGTGATACCAAAGAATTGATTCCCAAGCCAGTTCAAAGGGCGCATGGCGCGTGACTCCATTGGGTAGACGAGGCGCGTTCCTTGCACGTAATCGGTAATGCGCTTCGCGAGAATGTCGTAGAACTTCGGTAATGTCTCTGGCGTGACCGTTAAGTCCGCATCCAAAATCATAAGGATGTCGCCGGTGGCCATATCGAAGCCTTTGCGTACGGCGTCGCCTTTCCCTTTTCCGGTTTGTTGCGCGTAGACGACCGAGAAAGGCCACTTTTCGGCAGCAACTTCTTGAATCCGCTTCCAGGTATCATCCTTGGAATGACCTTCGATGAAGACGACCTCGAGCGCTCCCGGGAAGCTCGGCATCCGCTCTAAAGCCGCACGAATGTTCCCCGACTCATTTCGTGCGGGGATGATGACGGACAAAGAGGGGGTGACAGGAAGCGTTTGGGTGAACGGATCTGGACGAGCAATTAGGTATTCGATCGCGCAAAAGCGACGAATGAGCGGAAGACGGGCAATGTAGCGGTTAACGAAATTCGAAATGAGCGGAATGTAAATCGGGAGCAAGCAGAATTTGCCGGTGCGAATGACATCGAGTCCGGCGAGCTCCATCAGGCGGGCTGTTTGGCGCAGTCCAAGCCAGCTCGCGTATTTTCGAGGTTGAGCGAGGCCTAGGCGTGCGGCGATGCGCATCGGGATGTTCCAGAAGGGGTTTACCTTGGTGAACACGAGTCGTGTGCGCGCGTGGCAGAGTTTCCGCGCTTGTTCGAGAACCGTTTGAATGTCTTCAGAGTAGCTTAAAAAGTCAGCGCCGATGACGTAGTCGAAGGGCTCTGTTTCAGGCAGGTCTTTAATCGCATCGCCTTCCATCCAATGTCCATGTGGATTTCGTTCTTTGGCTTTTGCGACCATTGAAGGGCTGATATCGATTCCAGATACCCGTTCAGGCTGGAGCGAGGCAGCGAGCGAACCATCACCCATGCCGAGCTCGAAAACGCTCGCCTTAGCGGGGACGATGAATTGAAACCAACGCTCAAGCGATTGGTAGTAATAGCTATTCCGCTTGTGCCAGGCATCGTATTTGCCGGCGTGGGCTTCGGTGTATTCTTTGACGGAGAGAGTGGAGGGGGTCATACGGAGGACGCGGGCGTAGGGGTGAGGGTGACATCCATGTAGGCGTCGGTTTGTTCAATCGCTTCGACCTTTTGGAGGGTATCGGCCGCTCCTTCATAGCCTAAACGCGCGCAGAGTGCCAACAGTTCTTTGGCAGAAGAGCCAGCCTTCTTCAGACCGTAGGGCCAGACTTCCATATGAATCACGGGCTTCTGGGTGAGTCCTTGAAGCCACTCAGACATCCCAGACAAAACAGGATATTCGTAGCCTTGAACATCGATCTTGATAAAACGGACGTTCTGGAAGAGCTCAGGCGATTCCTGGGCGAGCGAGGAGAGACTCCGAACCTGTACGGCGATTTGTTTGGTGTGGGTCATCCCTTCCGCATCGAGCACCATGCGGTTGTCGGCGCGGTTTGAAGCGTTCTGGAAGAGTTGCTCAACGCCGTCCTGTGCGCCTAAGGCGACGGGAAAGAGTTGAATGCGATCAAGTCCACGTTGTTTCAGATGAAACTGAAAGACATCGACCATGATCGGATCTGGCTCAAAGGCGAGCACACGGCCTTCCGGGCCAACCGCCTGACGGAAGAACGCAGCGGTTACCCCGACGTTCGCGCCAATATCTAAGACCGTCGATCCAGGTGGAATGAGTGCGCCTAACTGTTTCAGATCGCGTGACTCGAAGAGAAACTTAAACCCACGATACAATCCAAGGTAGACACGTTTGCCGAGAGGGCGGGCGAGGACACGTTCCGTAAACAGATGCCGAGACACGGCTTGTCCGAGGTGTTGTACCTGTGAGCGTAGAAGATGATCAGACATACGTTATTTTGAGAGCAAGCTCCAATAAGATCCAGCCTTCACCGGCAAGAAGAGTAACACGTTCAGCACGGGAGGAGCCCACATGAGAGTATAGCGGGCGAATCGTCCGCGTTTCGCCAAGAGCGTTTTTTCTAAATAGATCAGCCCCAAAAGACCAAACGGGATAACAGCAATGTATTGAACGTAGAAGTAGCGGACCAGGTAAATCGTCCAGAGCGCAGACGGTAATCCAACAAACCAGAGTGCAAGCCATACGCGCGGCTGTTTTTCTTTGTACCAGGTGTAGAGGCCGTAACACGCAAAGATCCACAACACGTGGAAGCTCGCCCCTTGAATCCCAATCAGATATTTCAAGCTGCGAAAGTTCTCGTCATACTGCGCAAACTTCCAAAAATCCAGATAGTTGAAATTCGCATACTGCATGATGAAGACTTGAACCGGGACGAACACGATCAGGAAGGTCGCTGAAACCAAGGCGCAGATTCCGATCGCTTTCCGCCAGTCAAAGTCTTTCCAGTGCATCAATACAGCGCCAACCACGAACAAGAGCCCGAGGGCACTCGTTTCCTTCGCGAGGCTTCCAATACCGGCACACAATCCACACAAGAGAAACCACAGAAGCTTTTTACTCTCCAACGCCTTAAAGCCCAGCGTGACAACTAGTACAATAAAGAAATAGCCACTCATGTCCGTCATTAAGGCGAACCCATATTTCAGCAGGGGATAGCTACAGGCAAACCAAATAGTGCCGAGCGTTGCGAGGCCTAAACGGAACTTGAAAATACGCTTCAGCAAAAAGAACAGTAGGACGATCGTTCCGAAGTAGAACGCCATGTTGAGCAAGAGCAGCGCGTTGTAGGGCGTCAGCAGCGGAACGAAGATCGAACAAATGATTCCATAGAGCGGTTTCAACAAACGGATATGATACAGCGTCAAACGCTCGCCACTCATGGCAGGCGTCCGACCGTCAAAATGCAGGATCGTGTCGACGTAGCCTTCCGTATCGTTTTTGTCTTGGTAGAGCCCGAGGAAGGCAAAATCGAAAACCATGACCAGAGCCGCGAACCCGAGAGAAAGGGCTAACCAGTACCAAGTGGTAGTCTTTAACCGCCGAAAACCTTCCCTAAGATGCAACATATGCGTTCGAGCCGTGCTTCCAGGGAAAAAGGATTTATGCACATATTTTGTCATCGAATGTACTATAAATCAAGTTTTAACGTGCTATCATAAGGTGCGTCAGTTCATCCTCTGTTGTTGAAGGAACGATTCTATGGAATTCAAACATTACTGGACTTCAACGAAAAGAAATCATGTAATCTGTTTAGGGATCCTATTTTTGGCTGCGGCATTGTTTAATCTTCTGCCACGAGCTCTTACAGGGATCCCTTTATCCAAGCAACTATCTTCAGACGCGGAATACCATGTTGTTCATTGGCAAGAGTACTCTAAACACTATGCAGGGAGCTATGAAAAAGATGTTTCGTTTCGTTATGATGTGAGACCGGCAGGAGAGCTGTTTGTTGATAAGCAATTCGTAAAAATAGCGGATGCTCTTTCTCTCCCAAATGAAGAGCTGAGTATCCTCCTCTCGGTTCTAGCATTGGGGGCGTTTCTTACGGGAGTCTACGCATTGTCATTCTTTGTTTTGAAAAACTCGCCCCTCGCGTTGGCAATTGGCTTAGGAAGTATCATTCCAACATTCGCGCTTGGAGGTGTCGCGTGGGGGTTTTCAACAGTAGGATATATTCCAAAAGAGTTAGCCTTAGGGATCCTTGTTTGGCTGCTACTGCTCTTTTTATACGGGAAGAAACGGCAGAGCTTGAAGCTAAAAGGGCTCGTATTTCTGATGGCCGGTTTATTGGCGAACTGGTACCCTGTAGGTTTTTTTCACTTCGTTGCGGTTTTATGGGTGGCAGATGTTCTGCTGGAAAAGAAGCTGCGAATTGAGCATGTGATCTATGGTGCGCTCTTTGTCGGAGGAGGTGCGTTTGCCATCTATGATGTGCTTGCGAAAGCGCATACGACGACTGCGCCGGATCTCGTGATCATGCACCTTCGGTACAAATACATGCTGTTAGACTCGCTGAACTATGGAGTTACGCGTTATCTTAGACGGGTAATCCTCTATTTTATCTGGGTGTGTGGTCTGCTCTTCCTACGACGACGGGTTTTGAAAAAGGATGAACAGACAGATCTGTCGATCTGGAAGACGTTGTTTATTTCATCCGGCGTGTTGATGCTGTTAGGCGTGTGTATTGAGCAATATACCGTATATGCGAAACTGCTATTCTCAAGAACGTCCATTTATTTTCTCCTCTCATCGATGATGCTCTCGGCTATTATCCTTAGAGATCTAGTCGTGAAGCGGTTACCCCCCGTTAAATACAAGACGTACGCTCTTAGTGCCATTCTTGTAGGCGTGTTCCTAAGCCAATCAGCGTTCCCTTCGGTCTATCGGTCACTACGAGATGGAGCGGGCGCAAAAGAATCACGAAAGGCTTTTTTGACGGCCATAGAAACGCTTACGAAACACACTTCTTCGACGAGTGTTGTCCTCGCTGATCCGGGCTACTCAAATCAGATTCGTGCCTATGGTCAAAGAGCTGTGTATAGCTCTTGGAAAGATGGTGGTATTACCTTGTTGGATGGGGCGCAGGGAAGAGCGTGGTATGAGCGATTTCTTCCTACGAAACAAGTCTTTCAGACAGATGACTTCGATCAAATCATGCGCTTTGCTCAGGCGCACGGAGTGGATGCAGTCTTTGTAGAAAAGAGAAAAATACAAACGAGCAAAGAAACATACCCGTCTATTTCAGCCGGGGAGTATGTGATTGTTCCTGTCATAAAGAACTAGTCCCCATGGCTTTCTTAAAAGAAAAAATAAGAGCGATTGGAACCATCGCTAAGGCAGAACGAGGAAAATTAGCTCGTTATGGGACGATTGGGGTTTTATCGCTCGTTTTGACAACGGTTTTGTATCATATCGTTTCGGCGCGAATATTTCCGCACGCCTCACGCACGTTGCTCTATACGCTTGTAGTTATCTTTGTTTCGTGGCTGAACTACGAAGCGAATAGCTATTTTACCTTCGAAAAAAAGCGATCCGTCGCGACCATCACTCGTTTTGCCACCGTCGCGGTTATTGCAACCATTCTTAATACTGTTTTATTTTGGATTGGCTACGAGATCTTCCACCTGTGGGATTTGCTTGTGATCGTGCTCAATTGCGGAATCGTGACATTGTTTACCTTTTCTTCGCATCGGTTGTTTACCTTTCATGAAAATCCGTGGCGACACCTCGCACGGCTGAAGTCAGCGTTTTTTAAGGAGAGCTGAGGTTATTTTACGTAGATTGAGCCAAATTGTTGACATTTTGCATAAAAGAGAGTAGAATGGTGCGTTGGCGTACGCAGGAATTCCCTTGCGAGCGCTTACGTTCCCACCCCCCCCGCAGGAGATGTGCGATGTCCCAGATCAGCGAATTGGTGAATTCCTACGAAGTCTTTTTCGCTCTGCTCGCACTCATCTGGGTGCTGGGCATCGAGTGCTTCTTCCGCACGGAGGTGCTGCCGTACGCTTGCTTCTACAAGGTCTGTAAGAAGGAACTCGGCGCAGAGCCCCTCCTGGGTTACCGCGCTTCCGATCTCTCGGGCCTCAAGGTCCTAGGGATGCTAGAGGCGCGCCTGCCCGGCAACGGTGACTTGTTCGTGCGCATCCGCCAGGAGATGTACCGACTGCTCAAGCTGTATCTGCTGTTTGGAGGGTTGCTCATGATCCTCTTTCGGCTGGTGTACATGTCGCCCGATGTCAGCCACGACTTCAAGTCGATCGTGCTGAGCAGTCTGGCGCTCTACGGCGTGTACCCCACCTTCACCAGGAGGATCCGCAGCGCCTTGCGCTCCCCCTGATCGCGCCCGCGTCCGTCGACAGTGCTCCTGTCTTCGGACCGGGCGCATTGTCATTTCAGGGGAAGATCGCGTAGTATTTCGGATATGTTTCAAGACATTCTTCCCTTGCTCGTCTCCTTTGGATTGATCGCCCTCTTTTTCTATAAATTAGGACGGTTTATCGTATCTCTCGTTCGACCAGATTTGCTTACACAGTGGAAACCCGTTCAGGGCAACGTGACGAGCGTCGAAGACATCGAAGATGGCTGGCACCTCTTCATGACTTACACCGTCAACAGCCAGATGTATCCGATAGAGGGGGTGATGGATAAGCGTAGCTCTCAGCCACCAACACAGACAGAGCTCTGCTACAAAGAAAAAGATCCGGCCGTCTGGGATTGGGCAGAAGATCGCTTAGTCGATCAATCAGAAGTGAAGCACGCGAAGTTTGTTTGGTTTTTTGTCTTGTCGTTGCTGGGGATCGTGGGAGTGCTTGTACTGCTGGCGGTGTATGCGCCGCAGGTGTTATACGGGCTGTTTGGAAATAGATAACGGATACAAAAACCACTGAGTCGAGCTCGGTGGTTTTTTGTATTACGATTCCTTCCGATTCTTCAACGCATCCGCCACGGTCGTCGCATCCGCGTATTCAAGCGATGCTCCCGTCGGTAATCCACGTGCAAGACGCGTAAGCCGTACATCCGTTCCTTCAAGACGTTTGCGTATATAAAGAGACGTCGTGTCACCCGGGATATCCGTATCAAGCGCCAGAATAACTTCTGTGATTTTTGGTTCGCCGGTACGGATCCGTTCGAGCAGGTAGTTGATCGTCAGTGTATCCGGCGTGCGGCCTTCAATCGGATCAATCGTTCCCCCAAGAACGTGGTAGCGCCCCTGAAAGCCCCCCGTGTCTTCGATCACACGCACATCAGGACTCATCGCCACCACACAGATCGAAGCTGGATCGCGTTTCGGATCACGACAAATCCGACAAATCGCCTGATCCGTCCACTGATAACAAACAGAGCAAGAAGAAAGATCCTTGCTCAGTCCATCAATCGCCCGCGCAAATTGTTCAATCACTTCCCGCGGCTGTGTCACCAGCCAATACGCATACCGCAACGCCGCTCGCGGCCCAACTCCAGGCAGGCGGTCAAATGCTGCCGCCGCTTGCTGAATCGGGAGTGGGAGAAGCGCCATAATTTACGTATTTATTTTGGTATGTTCCGTTTACTCGCTTGCTGAGTAAACGTAGCTATACAACAAGACTTAGGACGAGCGACGGCGAGTTCGTAAAGCGAGACGCCAGCAGGCAAGCGAGCGGTCTTGTTGTATAGCTACGTTTACGACTGCTGCCCTTTCATCATATCCCCAAACTCATTCATGATATCCATCCCACCCCCTTCACGCATTTTAGCGGCAAGAATCTGCTGAAGTTTCTGTGCAGCATCATTAAAGGCCTCTTTGAGGAGCTGTTCAAGCTTGCTACGATCCGTCATGAGTTCCTGATCGATCTGGACGTTCGTGACCTGTTGGGTGCCGTTGATCGTCACTTTTACCTTGCCCCATCCAGCCACTCCTTCAGAGGTGATTTCCGAAAGTTGGTCTTGAAGCGCTTTGGCTTTATCTTTCAAATCTTTGAATTGCTTGAGTTTGCCGAGGAAGGACATAGGTAGGGGAGCGAGAGGGTTAAATCGAAATTAGGATGACGGGTTTTAGAAGGGTTGTCCAGAATTCATCATCGGGGGAGGAGTGCCGCCCGGTGGGAGTGGGCCGCCTGGGGAAATCGCCTGTCCACGGTTGAGTGCGGGTGGTGGTCCTAAGTCGTGGCGTTGAAGGTTCTTAAAGCTGGCGCGTGCCGCATCGAAGAAGAGCTTTACGACCCCAGTAGGACCATTGCGGTGTTTGGCGATGTGAATTTCGGCGACGTGCTGTTCTTCGGGGGAGAGATCTTCTGGGCGATAGTTTTTGTCGGCTGCTTTGCGATAGATAAACATTACGATGTCGGCGTCTTGCTCGATCGAACCGGATTCACGCAAGTGGGCGAGGCGGGGGATGGCAGGCTTCTGCAATTCCACGCTACGCGAGAGCTGAGACAGGGCGATCACCGGAATGTTCAATTCACGGGCAATCGATTTGAGACCACGCGTAATCTCGGCAACTTCTTGCGTGCGGTTATCGCCACCGCCGCCTCCACGACCTTCCATGAGCTGCAAGTAGTCGACGATCAGCATGCCAAGACCATGCTCTGTCTGAAGGCGACGCGCTTTTGTACGCACTTCCATGATGTTGGCATTACCCGAGTCATCAATGAAAATAGGTGCTTCAGACAGTACCCCGAGGGCGTGACCGATACGTGGGAATTCGTCTTCGGTTCCGTTTTGATTGAGCTTTCCGGTACGCATGCGCCACAAGTCGACGTTGGCTTCGGCACAGATCATACGATCAACCAGCTGCTCCTTCGACATTTCCAAGGAGAAGATGCCAACCGGTACACGGTGTTTCACGGCGGCAATGCGAGCGATATCGAGCGCGAACGAGGTTTTTCCACATGCTGGACGTGCGGCAAGGATAATCAAGTCGCTCTTTTGCATCCCTCCGAGCAGGTTGTCGAGCTCGGTGTAATTGGTAGGAACACCGCGTAACTTTCCTTTTTCACGATGCAACTCGTCAATGCGATCGAAGGCATCGGCCAAAACCGTTCGGATCGGAGTGAACGCGTGCTTCAAGAATTTTTGCGAGACGTTGAAGAGCGAGCGTTCCGCTTTATCCAGCACGTCGGCGACGTCATCCGCTTCTTGATACCCAAGCGCCATGATCTCCGACGCGGAATTCAATAATCGGCGGAGCGTGGCTTTACGCTGCACGATCTGTCCGTAGTGTTCGACGTGGCTGGCGGTTGGAACCGCGTTCGATAACCCAATCAGCTCCGCGCGACCACCGACAAGTTCGAGTTCGCCTTTTTCGCCCAAGCGGTTCCCAAGTGATAGCAAATCGATCGGTTCGCTCCGGCGATATAAATCCAACATCGCCTCGTAGATGCGTCGGTGTTTGTCGACATAAAAGTCATCTGGGGTCGTTGAATCCGCCACCTTGATCATGGCGTCTTTATCCAAAAGGAGCGAGCCGAGAAACGATTGTTCGGCTTCGATGTTTTGGGGGGTGAGACGCTCAAGGCCGGCCATATGGGGCCATCTTACGGATGGGGATCCGGGAGGGGAAGGGGCACAGCCTGTGCTCTGCTTGTGTATCGCCTGTGGGTTCATTTTTCTGCTATACTCTGCCCAGAATGGCGCGTATCTTGTCTTCGTCCTTTGCTCGGTCCCTCTTTTTTGTCATCGGGGGAAGTATTGGTGCTGGAATGTTCGGCTTACCGACCCTTTTTGCGCAGAGTGGGGCGGTGTGGGGCTCGTTGATTTACTGGATCGTTGTTGGAATCGTGCTCGTGATCCACATCGCTTACGGCGAGCTCCAGGCAAAGGCCGGGTCAAAACATGACTTAGCTGGGATTGCGAAGCGCTCTCTGGGGAAGTGGGGGTGGGTTACCGCCCTGATCGTTTATCCGATCAGTGTCTACGGAGCGACGCTCGTGTATCTATTGTTGGGCGCACAGTTTCTTTCGGCGCTCTCCGGCGCGCTCGGTGGGCCGACGTCGCTCTTTGCTTGGCAGATTGCCTTGTGGCTCTTCTTTGCATGGGGAGCGCATACGGGGGTCAAACAGATGGCAAAGCTCGAGCGACCAATTACCGCGATCCTGGTTCTTGGGATTATCTTCGTCTCGATGGTGGCGATCTTCAGTGGGCGAGCCGCTCCCTCGTTTGGCTTCGCGACGAGCTCTTTTTCGATCGCGAGTTTTGTGGGCGTTGTCTTTTTTGCCTCTATTTCACTCCCAGTTATCGCCGAAGTGATGTCATTTGATGGGCGAAAGTCACGCATCGGTCGCCGCTCGATTCTGATCGGGAGCTTGGTCGCTGCCTTCTTGAAGTGGGTATTTGCCTTAAGCTTTGCTGGTGCGGCGCTCAGTGGTGTTGTTCAAGTTACCGGACTCATGACCGCTTTACCGATCGCGTTCAGCTGGCTCCTTCCGTTCGTCGGCTTCCTGGCGATTAGTGGCGCAGCCATCTCGGTGCTAGACAGTCTGCAGACGGTGTATCGTGATGAGTTCGCCTTTCGTCCGTCCGCTGCCTGGATACTCGCGATCCTACCGCCGCTCGTGCTCTTGTCGGTTTCCCACCAATCGCTGTTGCATCTGATGACGTTCCTCGGTTCGTTCGTTGCTTCAACGAATGCGCTGCTTGTGTGCTTCTCGGCTCTCGCTGAACGCACGCGCTTGATCGGTCGCTTCCCACGCGTCATGCTGTGCGGAGCGATCGGCCTGTGTTTCTTTACACTTGCTCATACGTTCATTCTATGACCTTTTCTTTTTGTATTCGTCTGTTCTTTGTCGGTCTCATGCGGTTTATCGGGCTAACGGGACTTATTTTGTGGTATCAAAATTTTGAAGTGAGTCCGTTGCCCGCTTGGACGCTCGATGCGGCATTGTTCGTTGCACAATTTATTTGGACCTTCCTCTGTGTCCGTTGGGTGCTTCGCAAGAGCTTCCCAACACGGCGCATGATGGTGCTGCTCGTGGGAGTCTTTCTGATTGGTCAGATCATTCTTGAATTGTGGTTAACGAAGTACCTCACAAGCGGAACCTGGGGTTCGACGATACGGGGCGCAGCGCATTGGGGTGGTCTCGTGCAAATCTCGCTGCATTTGGGGGCGATCTATCTTGGCTATTGGCGAACGAAAAAACTCAAGCTCGCAGAGCATGTAGAAGATGAGATGCAGATGACACAAGCGACCTAAGTGCGACGGTTGGTTTTTGCGAGGGCGTACACGTTCCAGAGGAGCTGCGCGATCGTCATTGGTCCGACGCCGCCTGGGACAGGGGTGATCCAGCAATCCGTTTCTTCAAAGGCGTGACGGTCGAAGTCTCCTGCGATTTTATTATTTCCAAGCGTGGTTGTTCCAACATCGATCAGAACCGCGCCGTCTTTGACGTGCGCTGGTTTGATGAGATACGCAGAACCCACCGCGCTGATCACGATCTCCGCCGCTTTGACTTCTGGGCGTGAAAGATCGTCTGGGCCTAAGCGCGTAACAAGGGAGCCAGCGGTTGTGAGTAATCGCTCGAGCGGCTTAGTGAAAATCTCTGAATTCCCAATGATGACCGTGCGTGCTCCGTTCACGTGGACGGGTGCCTGACTAATCAAACGTAAGATCCCTTCGTGAACCGGAGGGATGATAGCCGCGTTCCCTTGGGCGAGTGCAGCGATATTCTCTGGGTGAAACCCGTCCGCATCTTTTTTGGGCGCCATTGCATCAATGACTTTTTGTTCATCATAGAGCGCAGGGAGGGGGAGCTGAACGAGGATCCCATCGATGGCGGGGTCCTGATTCCACTCCTCAATAAGCGCGATCAGATCGGCGGTTGAGCAGGCATCTTCTTTGTGGGTGATGTCCACCTGAATACCGATCTCCTCAGCCGCCTTTTTCTTTAGTTTTACATACAGCGCTGAAGCGGGGTCATTCCCCACAAGCAAGACCGCGAGTCGAGGCTGAAGGCCGCTCGTCTTTAGAAGCGCCTGTAGGTCCGCCTGGAGGGTCGCAGCCAGCGTTTTGCCGTCAATGAGATGCATGGGAGGATGGTAACCAAAGACTGTGGATACGTCGAGTCTGCGGGAGTGCTACCCTTGTGCTCGTACTATGTCTAAACGCCACACCTATCTCTTTATCGTGGGAGGAGTTATGTCCGGAGTGGGGAAGGGAGTGTCATCGGCCTCGATTGGGGCTTTACTCAAAGCGCGCGGCTTGCAGGTGACGGCGGTCAAAATTGATCCTTACATCAACGTTGATGCCGGAACGATGAACCCGGTGGAGCACGGAGAGGTCTTCGTGACAAAAGATGGCTATGAAACAGACCAGGATATTGGGAACTACGAACGCTTTTTAGATGAAGACATCACCAGCGCGAACTATATGACGACGGGCCGCGTCTACCAGGCGGTCATCGCCCGCGAACGTGCCTTGGGATACGGCGGAAAACAAGTGCAGGTGGTGCCACATGTCCCGCTTGAGGTCATCTCGCGTATTAAGAATGCGGCCAAGCTTGCCTCCGCAGACGTGACGATCATCGAAATCGGTGGAACGGTCGGGGAGTACGAGAACTTATTATTCCTCGAAGCCGCGCGTATGATGCGGATGGAGGCGCCTTCGGATGTCTTGGTTGGGCTCGTGAGCTATCTTCCGGTTCCAGGCAGCTTGGGTGAAATGAAGAGTAAGCCGACCCAGCTTGCGGTGCGTGCGATTCAAGCAACGGGGTTGCAGCCGGACTTCGTGATCGGTCGTTCTTCATATCCAATCGACAAGCCCCGCAAAGAGAAGATTGCAATGTATTGCAACATCCATCCGGATGACATTATTAGCGCTCCAGACGTTCCTTCGATCTACTCTGTGCCTGAGGCATTTCACTTGGAGGGGTTAGACGATCGGATCGTAAAGAAGTTGAAGCTGCGCACACGTCCACCGAATATCGATGCGTGGAAGAACCTGCTCAAACAGCGGGATCAGGCCAAGAAAACCGTGAAGATCGGGATTATTGGGAAATACATCTCGACGGGAGATTTTATGCTGACAGATGCGTATATCTCCGTGCTGGAAGCGCTTAAACACGCAGCTTGGTCTTCGAAGTTGAAGGTCGAAGTCGAGTGGCTGAACCCAGAGAAATTTGAGGCAGATCCAAAATTGGTTGCGAAAGAATTGAAGCCGCTGGATGGTATCTTGGTGCCAGGAGGCTTTGGTTCTCGTGGCATTGAGGGCAAGATGCTCGCGATCCAGTATGCGCGCGAACACAAGCTGCCATATCTTGGATTATGCTATGGACTTCAGCTCGCCACGATCGAAGTCGCGCGTCATCTCTTGGGCTACAAGCGCGCGAACACGACCGAGATCGATCCAGCGACACCCTATCCAATCATCCATTTGATCAACGAGCAGACCGAGAAGATGCAGAACAAGAACTACGGCGGAACGATGCGCTTAGGAACCTACGCCTGTGAGCTGCGCAAAGGGTCGCTCGCTCGCAAGTTATACGGACAAGACGTTATCGAGGAGCGTCATCGTCATCGCTATGAATGCAATCCAGAGTATCGCGCTGAGTTGGAAAAGGCCGGATTAATCCCAAGTGGTTTATCGCCTGACGGGACATTGGTGGAGGTCGTTGAATTGAAAGATCATCCTTTCTTCATCGCCTGTCAGTTCCATCCGGAATTTTTGTCACGCCCCTTCCGTCCACACCCACTGTTTAAAGGACTGGTCGAAGCGGCAAGTAAAAAGAAGAAGTAAGCAGGTCTAAAACGACAGCGCCCCACCCGTGGAGTAGCAGAGCAACTGCGACCGAGGGTGGGGCGATTCAGTTCTTGGGGAGCAGTGCATAGATTATACGCGCCGCTTCCGCACTCACAGAGATCACCAGTTGGTGAGCGTCGCTCGCCGCCTTGTCGGGGCTTGTGACGCGGCAGCCGTACAGCATGAACTG
>CAZRJW010000017.1:0-24064 GCA_964600845.1 uncultured Gammaproteobacteria bacterium
TTTAGTAGCGTGGATGAATATCGCTACCACGAACCTCTCGTACATACAGCGCTCGCCGCCAGTCGCCAACCAAAAAAGGTCTTATTGCTGGGTGGTGGCGATGGGCTCGCTGTCCGTGAGATTCTCAAATACGCAGGCGTTGAACAGATCGTCGTTGTTGACCTCGATCCAGCCATCACTGAACTCGGAAAAACACACCCACTGTTAACCGCGTTGAACAAAAATGCTCTCACGGATGCACGTGTTCAGATTCTGAATCAGGATGCACTCGCCTTTCTCCGCACAACAACCACCACCTTCAATACGATTATCGTCGATCTTCCAGACCCAAATGACGAAGGCTTATCAAAGCTCTATTCTCGCGAATTCTATTCACTTGCGAGTCAACGTTTAGCTGCCGATGGGGCCTTCATCACACAAGCAACGTCACCCTACTTTTCCAATAAAACCTTTTGGCTCATTCAACGAACCGTTGCCTCTGCCGGCTTCCGTACGTACCCGATTCGAACAAATGTTCCGGCGTTTGGTGAATGGGGCATGATTCTGGCAACAAACTATCCACTACAAACAGCGGACTTGCACGTGACCGTTCCTACCAGCTTCTTAACAAACGAGCTCATGCCTTCTCTGTTCCTATTTGATAATGATCTTTTACCTAAAGAGAAGCTCACTGATGTCAGCACCATCCTCCAGCCGCGCGTCCTCAGCACCTATACCGAAGAAGCACGCGCCTGGAGGGAGTAGTTAGGTTTTAATTGTTTTACGGCTGAAACGTCTCTTCTGGTAGGAACGTTATCGTCTCAACTCCCCCAAATTGTTTCGCTGTCGCTTCAATCTGACTCCGCAAGATCGACACGCGACACGATCCCCCACCTGTTCGGTTGCTGGGGTCAGCGAATGTCAGAGTAAGGGCCTGGTCCTTCAACACAGCGAGCTTCAACGCGACACCCGGGAGAGGAAACTCTGTCGTGATCCCTTGGGCGCGCTCTGCGGCCGTAAGCTCACCTTTCAATAGCTGTTCAACCCCATCCCGAATAACCGCCTGGGTGCGAGGAATCGTCCGTTCTACTTCGACTAAACCCTTCGCCGAGCAAAGAATATTTCCTGAAGCATCTGTATCCTTTTTTGGGTTATAATAATACAGTTTTATTGTCCGCTGTTCGACCGTTGATGTTGCTGGGGCGCTGCGATCAAAACGTACAGGAATACGGTATTCCTTGGAGAGCTCTGGCAATCCGGATGGATTATCATTCTCAAGAACAAGCGTTCCTGTCTCTGTGGTTGGGATTGCAAAGCGCATCTCCGCTTTGAAGGGAACAAAATTTTCCGTCATCCATTCCCCTTCCGCTTGTACAGGCAAGATCGCAAGCTGAAGTCCGTTCGCGTCGAACAGCTTTACGGGAAAGGACGCTTCAAAATACCAGGTACCACGCGCCTCCCCCTGAATCAGTAACGGGCTCCGCACCAACTGATCTTTTACAGGCGTCGTTACGCGAATGAAGTTACTCATGTCTGGCGTAGACGTTGCCGGAAGCGGAGTGGTAGATGTACTTGTCGGAGGAGGCGGGGGGACAGATGCCTCTTGGTTCTTTGAGACGGCTAATCCACCCACAAGAAGAAAGAGGACCGTCAATCCTACTAACGTCATTTTTTGTGTATTGGACATATATCTTCATTAAACTCTATCCCCAAGAATACGCAACCTTTTTGACCGACGATTACGAAAAATGCCACACTTCCTCCCATGAATAGCCCACTCGAGCTACTAGACCAGCTCATCCAGACATCCGAGTATAAAACACTTGATGAGGCGGTGAACCGTGATTTTGTCACAGCCGACAACGCCCTTGTTGCGAGCTATACAGGCACAGAGCACTGGGTCACGTTGAATGGCGCAACTACGATTCACAATGCCCCGTGGCAGATTCGCATGGGGCGGTTCGTCACTGGAAGCGACATTAATGGAATTCCGGTGAAACTCGCTTTTGCGAGCCTCATTCCGCGCGCCGAACTCAAGCAAGCGCTCAACGGCGATCGCTCTGCTCACACCTACACAGAGGCGCTCGAAGAGTATTCGGCAACTATTTTTTCCGCAGAGTTCGCTCAAGTCCGTTTGCACATTGGCTCGCTTTTTCAACAACTGTACCCAGGAAACAGCTACTTCCTCTTTCCAATGAACCAGACCTACGGTCTACTCAAACAATACGATTACGATCTGATCCTCCCTTACTTTGATATTTTGTCGTTCAAGGAAGCGTTAAAAAACGGCGCTACTTCACCTCTCGACGGATCTTCTTGATCTTCCCCCGTTGGTCGATTAGCTCGGCCTCGATGTGCGAGTTATCAATCCACTTCACCTCTCCCCAATGGGTATAGGGATCATCTTTAAAATCCGGAGCGCGCCCCTCGTAGTGGTCGGGGCTTAAGTACACCTCTTCATCTGTGAGTGCAACGAGCTTCCCATCTTTCACATTCCATCCATAGATCGGTTCAGGAATACAACCCCCATCACACAAACCGAGAAATCCGAAGCCTTTTGTATAGGTCTCGTTCCAATCTGCGGGATCCTTAGAATGAATACCACTCTCCAAGAAATGTTGGATGCTGCCTGGTTTTTTCAAATCTGCAATCTTGATCGTATAGTTATAGCCACAACCTAGCATCTCGCTCTGGCAGTCATTCAGACCTTCTAGTCGAATCAGTAAACGAGCGTTTGGGTCGGTCGTCAAACCCAGCTGTTCTGCTTCATACAAATGAATTCCCGAACCAGATTCTGGATTCGTGATGATCGTTACCTCATACTCTTCGACATCCCCCGTTGAAACCGACGCTAATTTGAACTCGTCTAAACAATAGGGATGCTTCGTCTGATCTGACGCGGGAAGGCTCACATACCGCCCACGACACAACTGCTTGAGCATTGCCCCCGGCAGAGGCAGCTCGCGTACGACGAGCCACTTCCCGTCCGTATCCTGCTCCTGTGGCATCTGCAGAGCCGGAGAGGGTGTAGCCGTGAGTTGTGGAGATGTCTCCATCCAAGGCGTTAGAATGACCAACGATGTCACCAACAAACAAAAAAGGGCTAATCCCATGAAGACAAAAACCCGGATCGTTGATCGATAGACGGTGCTCATACAGGCCTATAGATAGAACCGTGCGATAGTGAAAGCTAGATCCATCTTATGAGGACCCCCTAGCTGCAACAACTCGAGTGCCTCGGCTGGCGTGTACCAATTCGCCCCAACAAAATCTGTACGATTATATTCTGGTTCTTCGTCAGACTGGATTTCATAGACCATTTCAAAAAAATGCACCCCATCTGCTGGTGTAAGTTTTCCCAATTCCTTCCAGGGAACAGTCGCTACATCGATCCCCGTTTCTTCCTGGGTTTCACGTCGAAATGACGCCTCGTAGGACTCCCCTGACTCAACATGACCCGCAACACTATAGTCCAACCCATTTGGAGCGATCTTCTTCAAGGCCGTTCGCTGCGGAATCCACAACTTTCCTTCACTGTTCACGATAAAAGCATGGACGACACGAAAATTTGAAAGACCCTGGCGATAGATCTCTGTCCGAGAAAGGCTTCCGATCACTTCATCCCGCTCATTCACGAGGTCGAGTATTTCTTCTGACATACTGTGCTTTTATTCGACGGCGATTTTCGAATGATCGTTAGGATCGTAATACACCTTTACGGTTGCTCCTGGCTGAACTTGTGGAATGTAGACTTGGTTCACAACCATTTTGGCTTGAGCGGTAAAGTCCTCACCTTGCATCGGATGAACCAGCAGCGTCAACAAAACCTGTGGCTGATTGTTGTAGAGATTCCCCGTTGGCTCAATAGCGATAATCTTCGCCGTTGTCTGAATCCCGATTTTTTTGACCTGATTCTGCTGATATTCTGGCCACCAGAACTGACCTAAGCCTAATGCGACAATCCCAAATGGAAGCAACACCATGATCAGAACGGGAAGCCAACGCACTCTTCTGGTCGCTTGGGGCTGGGGAGAACCTGTATTTGACGGAGGAGCTGAAGGAGGTTGGTTCATAGCAGAAAGGGTATCCTCCCCTAGCTCCCTAAGCAAGAAACCGTTTTAAACAAGCATCTGTCGCGGGAAAGACCGGTACCGACAAAGCCTCGCTTAGACTCATCCAACGCATTTCTGCGATCTCTTGTTCATTGAGCGTGAACGCTGCATCAGATGGGATCATCGCTTCAAAAAAATGCACTTTCCCCTCTCCGAAATCGTACGGTGTTTCAAGGACGAAGGTGAGTGACTCTGGCGAGAGACTTAGACCGGATTCTTCCCGCAGCTCTCTTACGGCCGTCGCGGTGAGCGATTCGTCTCCCGGCTCCCTACCTCCGCCAAACCCTCCCCAGCTCTGGGGGAATTTGTGTGAACGCGTCATCAATAGCTGACCCTCTGAGTTCCTTAAAAAGACCACTCCGACCTCACGAAAAGGACGCGCGCTACGCTCTTGCTCCGCCTCAGGAGAATGGAGTAAATCTACAGGACTAGACATAATTTGGTACTGCGATGAATAAAAACCAGCGTATCACAGAAGCGCCTCCCATACTTTCTGCGCAATCGCCTTCCAATGAAATAATTTCAATCTCTCGCGACCGAGAGTGATCCTCACCTCCGCTTGTACCGGCTGCTCTAGGAGTTGGACGAACCCATCTCGAATCGATTGTGCATCCAACGGAGAAACGTAGATACACGCCCCTCCTCCCACATCATGGAGCGGCGGGATATCTGAAGCCACAACCGGAACACCCGCATAGAACGCTTCGAGCATGGGAAATGAGAACCCCTCTTCCTTTGAAGGAATCACCATGATCGACGCGCCTCGCAACAAGCGCCATTTCTCTTCATTCGTGATGTAGCCCAGATGGGTTACGCCTGGTGCTTGAAGCTGTGGTTCAATCTCTCCAAATCCATGACCCGGCTTCCCAGCCAAGATTAAACGCCAGTCAGGATGCGTCGCTCGGAAGAGCTGAAACGCTTCGAGCAAGAGATGGACGTTTTTCTTTTCCTCAATTCGACCGATAAACAAGATATAGGGTTTCGTCTCATCAGGAATCGTTCCGTCTTCAGGCAGAATCGTTGACTCATCCAAGGCCCAACCGGTTGGAATAATCTTGTCCGGTGGGAATTGAGCGAGCGTTATCAAATCTTGTTTCACTGCCTCCGTTGGAACAATCACCTTCTGACAAGCGGTTCGCGATCTTCGGACATCACGTGAGATCAACAAACGCTCTTTGAGCGCGTAAGCATCGGGCGTTCGGAAAGAAGAGATATCGTGGATAATGCGGACCACTCGTTTTGGTAACCAGGAAGGCAGATTGTGGACCGGAACAAACAGTGCATCTGGCCGATCTTTCCAAAGCGCCCAAGAGAAATGAATAATCGTCCAAAAACGCCCAAAGGGAAGAATGCGCTGTTTTTCGCGAGGCAGCCAGGGAATGTATTCTGGTGTGTAGTATTTAATCTCAACATCCGCCGGACACGTCGCTTCGAGCGTTTTTAGGAGCGCATCACTCACGACCTCGACCCCGGTTTTCTGCACGCGGTCGATGCTGCGTGAGGCGTCAATCGCGAGTTTCATACACGAGAGCACGCATTTTTTCTGCAAAAACCTTCACATCAAATTTTTTGGCCTGCGCTTCGCAATCAGCCCGCATCGGCAAGGCGACCTCTGGCGTCAGCTGTTCGACCGCAGAAACAAGATCTTCGATCTCACACGCTTTTGGAATGAGAGCTCCTGTTTTTCCAGGAATGATCGTTTCGCGTAATCCCCCTTCATCAACGCCGATACAGGGCTTCCCTGCAGACATTCCTTCAAGCGGCGACATCCCAAAGTCTTCGTTAATCGGAATGTAAATTGTGGCCACGCAGGAGCCTACAAGCTCTTTCAGCTTCGCATCCTCGACGCGACCCAAGATCGTAATATTTGGATAGTCCTTCGCCATTTCACGTAATTCTTTTTCACACGGACCACTCGATGCAATAACCAGCTTGCACGTCGGCATCTGCTGGAAGGCTTTCACGATACGATCGATACGCTTCAGCGGATCAAGACGAGCGAATGAAAGATAATATGGCTCCTGGCTAATCCAAGTAAACAAATCCGTCCGAACCGGCGGATACACAATATGTGACTCACGTTGGCAGTACGTTTTGAGACGATCATGCACCGCCTGCGAGTTCGTCACGATCGTTGGCATGCGTGAGAGGCCTAAATTATAGATTGTACGAATCAGCCACTTCCCAAGATCGTAATAAAAGAAGCGCTTAACTGGTGATGGTTCTTCTTGTCGACGATGCGCAAGCAGGTCATACACGTAACGCACCGGTGTATGACAGTAGTAGATCCGCTTCTGTTTTGGCAGCGGAATAAGGGCTGCGGAAAGACAGTTATTGCCCGAAAAGATCACCACGTCATATGCTGAAATAATCTTCCGGGTTTTCCACCAGAAGTTCCACTGCGCCCGGAAATAACGCCAGACGATCATCGGCGCTTCGCCTTCATCGAGCACAAAGATCTTGCCTGGCGCCTCGGAGCGATCAAATGTCTCCTTGGTCCAGTATTCCGTTAAGATGTCTGCGTTCAGACTCTTCGCTAAATCCAAGACCAGACGCTCTCCTCCTCCGCGAAACTGAAACCGGTCCTGGATAATGAGAATCTTCATAGAAATACTCGTAGACTAGCAACAAAACGACCGAACTGTATACTGGCCGCGTATGCTCAAAGACAAGGTTACGATTGGCCCAATCCCCCTTACGCTCCGTTTGGGCTGGTTTGAGCCTGAACGACAAGTTCCCCAAACAATCGTGGTAAGGCTAGAATTCCTTCTTGATACCAGGAAAGCCGCTTCCACCGACGATCTGGTACACACGATTGATTACGGGATCGCCCTACAGATCAAGCAGCTCACAGAACCAAAGGTGTATAAACTTCTTGAGACCGTCGCTGAAGACATCGCGACCTACTGCCTCTCGATTGATCCAGTCAAAAATGTCCAGGTATGCGTTCAAAAATGCCTTCCCTTTGATAAAACTATTTTAGGTGGTGTCGAAATTTCCCGAAGTCGCTAATTACCTTCCATGTCCCCCATAAAAATCCCGTCCAAAATGAATCTGCTTTTTTTGTTCATCCCCCTGCTCGTAGTTGCGGGTCTGTTTACGTTTTTTCTTTCAAGGCGAGAATCTTCCGTAAGCGCCGTTGAACCGCGTTGCCACCCAACGAATGCCCCCTATCAAAATGCAACGCTCCCCGTAAACGAGCGCGTGAACGATCTGATGGGGCGCATGACGCAACGCGAGAAAATCGGGCAATTGGCATTAATCGAAAAAAACGGGCTTCAAAACATCAATGACATTCGTGATTACACGCTTGGCGCGCTGCTCAGTGGTTCTGGCTCTCGACCAGCCACCAATACCCCTCTCGATTGGCTTACGATGGTCAACGAGTATCAGGCAAAAGCCCAAGAGACCTGTCTCGGCATCCCCTTGCTCTATGGAATCGATGCGATTCATGGACATGGAGGCGTTCAAGGCGCGACAATCTTCCCACACGCGATCGGACTTGCTGCCAGTCACGACCCAGGTCTCGTTGAACGAGTCGCGAAAGCAACCACGAAAGAAATGACGGCTACCGGAATTTATTGGAACTACGCTCCTTCCCTTGATATCCCCCAAGACCAACGCTGGGGACGTGTCTACGAGACCTTCGGCTCAGATCCAAAGACCGCCGCGACTCTTGGTGTCGCCTTTATTCGCGGAACGCAAAAAGAAGAGAACGGTCATCTTACCGCCCTCGCCACTCCCAAACACTTCGTCGGAAACGGCGCGACAACCTGGGACAGCTCAGCCAACAAGAGCTACCAATTAGACCAAGGAGACGTAGTACTCAATGAACAACAATTGCGTGCAGACCACATCGAGCCATTTAAAAAAGCGATCGACGCGGGGGCATTGGTAATTATGGCGGGACTCAATAGTTGGAATGGGGAAAAGCTTTCTGGCCACCGCCAGCTCCTCACCGATCTATTGAAGAAAGAACTCGGATTTCAAGGCATTGTCGTCTCTGACTGGTATGGTCTCTACTCTCTGTCCGAAGATCGCTATACCGCAACTGTGATGGGAATCAATGCCGGCATCGACATGGCCATGCTGCCTTTTGAGTACAAGTTGTTCATAACCGACATGGAGCAGGCGCTTACGAAAGGTGATGTCTCCGAGGAGCGACTGAACGATGCCGTTCGCCGGATCCTGACAGCGAAGTTTAAGGTAGGACTGTTCGATCGTCCCGCAGCAACCCCTGAAGGACTCTCCGTGATTGGAAGTGACGCCCATCACGACATTGCGCGTGAAGCCGTGCGAAAATCACAGACGCTTTTGGAAAATAAAAAGCGCACGCTTCCTCTTCCGCGCTCTGCGCGTCGTATTCTTGTCGCTGGATCGGCCGCACATAACATAGGTCGACAATCGGGAGGCTGGACGATCGAATGGCAAGGCATTGAGGGAAATAGCATCCCAGGAACAACCGTTCTTGAAGGAATCAAACGCCTCGTAACACCAACAACCCAAGTTTCTTATAATTCCTCTGGTGAATTCGGGCCAAACAAAGATCTCGCAGATATTGGAATCGTTGTTGTCGGAGAAAAGCCCTATGCCGAAGGCGTGGGTGACAATGCCGATCCGCGCTTAACAGAAGAGGATCTCCAAACCATCAAAAAGGTGAGAGCGCGAAGTAAAAAACTCGTCGTGGTCATCATCTCTGGAAGAGCGCTCACACTCCCAACAGAAGCCAACACCTGGGATGCGATCGTCGCTGCGTGGCTCCCCGGAAGCGAAGGACAAGGCGTCGCAGATGCGTTATTCGGGCTCTCTCCGTATACCGCGACGCTCCCTGTTTCCTGGAAACCTTATCGTTAATCGATCAGTGCTACCCAAGGATATACTGAACGCGCCCTACTTCCCCTGTTTCGAGTCGTACCTTAATCCCGCGAGGATGAACGGGTGCGCTCGTGAGAAGATCTTTCACAAATCCTTGGGTCAATTTCCCCGTTGGTTGGTCCTGTTTTTGGACAATCGCCACCATGAGTCCAGGTTGGATATCTTTGCGAATCGTGCCGTCCATAAGAGTAGTTGAGAACTATAGACTCCATCCTAACGACAGACGACGAAAAAAGACACCCCTGCTAATTTTGACGTGTTCCGGTGACGCGTTTAGGGTATGCAACATGATTCGTCCGAAAGCGCTTCTGATTGGAAACTTTGATGGCGTCCATCGCGGACATCAGCAGCTGATTCGACTTGCTATTGAAGCGGCCAAACAGTTTGGAGGCGAAGCCGTCGCACTCACGTTCGATCCGCATCCGACCCGCATCCTCTCTCCTGAACACGCTCCCCCGCTTCTCACCACCTTGGCACGAAAACGCGAGCTCCTGTTGGAGGCTGGTCTTGATGAGGTAATCGTACAACCCTTCACGACCGACTTTTCTACACTCAGCCCAGAAGCGTTCATCCAAACAACACTCGCCCACTTTAACATTCGAACGATTTTCGTTGGGCAAGATTTTCGTTTCGGGAAGGATCGCGAAGGCACACACGAGACGCTCACCGAGCTCGGACAGCGTTTCAAGTACCGTACTGAAATCGTTCCATCAATACAGATCGAGGGAGAAGTCGTTTCGTCTTCTCGTATTCGGCAGGCACTTCGCGGAGGCGATTTGAAAACAGCCGAGACGCTTCTTGGTCGTCCCTTTGGTTTCGATGGGCAGGTCATCCGAGGGGATGGACGTGGACGGACGCTCGGATTTGCCACTGCCAATCTCCTCACCCAAACCGAAGCGCTTCCCAAAGATGGTGTCTACGCGGTACGCGTGCGTCTACTTCAGAACAACGGCGGAACAACCAGTGCTCAAGGCGTCATGAACATTGGTACACGTCCAACCTTTGCCGCCGGCCGGTCGATCGAGGTTCATCTTTTGGATTTTAACCAAGATCTATACGATCAGACCCTCCGCGTGGAGTGCGTTTCTCGGTTAAGAGATGAGCAGAAATTCGAAAACATTGAAGCACTTCGCACACAGATTGGACGAGATATCGAACAGGCACGAACTATATTCAAAAACAGCCTTTAGACAGTCTGATTCCTCTCATCTTTCTCAATTTTTTTTCGCGATAAAGTTAATCAGGTGCCAGTGCTTTGGGGTGCCGTCCGCGAGTGGCCAGTCTACCTCCTTTTCTTTCACGAAAATAATTTCCATATCAGCCAGCAGAACTTTGACCTCCTCTTTTGTACGAAACGTCATCTTTGGATTTGGGCACCACTCGTCTTTTGGCCCACACATGTTTCCGCTAAAGATACCTCCCTTCACTAACGAGTCCTTTATTTTCTGGAAAACTACCTCAAATGTTTCTGGAGGGTTAAATGGCAAAGAGAACATGGCTGAGGCCAAGTCGTAGCTCTCTCGAGGGAAATCAAAGTCTGCGAAGGTCGAGATTGTATATCGAAACTTCTCTGACTGTATTTTTGCTGCCGCTTTTTCAACCACTTCCTTCTTCTCATCGATAACACTCACATCAAAGCCTTGCTCGAGCAAATATCGAGCATCATTAAGCGTCCCACCCCCAATATCAAGGGCTTTTCCTGCAGGTCTTACAAACGCCAGTGCTTCTACTAAAAGCGGACGGGGTGGGCTATCTTTTGTACGCTCTCCATACTTTTCCCAGTCATGTTTGTTATCCATAATCCATTAAACACGACTTTCAAGATGCGACAGCCGTCTCTGCAACGCCAAGTTCTTGACTGAGGCCTTTTTCAGGTCGCCGATAAGTCCCGCAAGCTTTGGATCCGCCTTCGTTTTGTTCATAATATCCAGGATTAATTGATCGCCCTCCGGGGTGGCCTCCTGACCTAGGAATCGGAGGATTGAAAACAGGTACCGATAGCGCTCATCACCGCCTTGTTTGGAAGACAGAATCTCTCTCGCCTCTTTCGCCATCCCAGAGGTCGGATCTACGGCATAATATTTTCCTGCATTCCGCATAATGCAATAGGCGTGACCATTTTTCTCATCTTCTTCAAAGTCACGCTGCATATCAGCCATGAAGCGTACGTCGCTGGTCGCAAACGCGTCTGTTTTTTTCTTTAAAAAATCAATGCTTGCCGCAAATAAAAGCCCCATGTGCCGACAGACCATATCTTGTTGCTTCATTATTTTCCCCAATGCTACCTTTTGCCCAGCCGGATACGCTGCCCGTGCGTAGCTCTTGTCGAGCATCTTCTTTTGATAAGGAAAATCACTCCGTATTTTCATCGAAATACCTTTGATAATTGCCTCGAAATTATCTTGGCCGTGCACAATGCGCTGAAGGAGCACATATGGAAGCATGGTCTTCTCAAGATACTCTCTTAGAATTAGGTCCTTTTCATAATCAACCACGATCCCCTCCATGGTGTATTCAAGAATGTCAGGCAAATACACGCCCCCTTGGACGCTGGCACTCGTACTCGTGATCCGTTCTCGGCCTTCGTATTCCGCTTTCCCATCCTTTATAAGCGCGGTATATGCCTCGTGCCCATACCGAGGCGTAACAGCAAGCGGATGTGGCTTTGGGGCTTCAATCACTTCTCGTGACTGAAAAGAAACCGTTCGTTCCGACATTCTCTTCGCCTCCTCTATCCCTTCGCGCAAGGCCCCAACATTCGCAAACCAACGTGGAACCGGATGCCCGTCAAAAGAGGCCTTGATCTGACCTGTCTTCTGATCAATGAATTCAATCACCGCCTCCTGGACTTCTCGCGTATTTGCATTGATCAGCGTGCATCGATCCCCTACTTGAAACGGTCTCTCCGCTTTAAATCCTAATTTTGCTCCCATTCTTTTAAAAAATCCTCCCTCTGACGATGCGCCAGGCGCTCCATTGAATGACATGTTGAGTAGTGTAACGAACTTTCGCCGCGTTTCATAACGCCTCGCTCATCCCCTCCTAACATTTTATAACCACTATCTCTGCACCTCTTCCAATAATTCCGGTAGCTCTGGAATCAGAAAAGAAAAATGCCCTCGGCCTTCAAGCTCTACAACGTTCGCATCCAGGATTGGGACGTACCACTCAAATGACCGACGAACCACCTCATCATCATTTGAAACGATGATGACAACCCGTTCCTGAATCTGAGACCTCAATTCTGATGTGATTTTACAAGCATAGAACTCATCCTCATACGGAAGCTTCTCACGGGTAAGATCGATCAAGATATTTCTTGAACCAGGTGCAACCAAAATGACCTTTTTCACACTTTTCCCTGTTTCACTTAACCAACGGAGAAGGGCGTACCCACCCGCGCTTAAACCAACCAAAATAGTGCTTTCGTCGATTACAAGCTGATCAAGCGCTTCTTTCCACTCCTCGTAGGGCGCTTTCCAGGCATCAGCCACAATCGGACAGGTAACGTCATAGCCTTTTTCCTCGAGTTGCTTTTTGGTCCATCCCATCCAGTTCCCCTCATTATTTGGATTACATAAAGGAATGTCTGCGATCAATTTTCCTTCTATCCTTTCAGGCCAACGGCCGTGGAGTAAAACAACATTCGGCTTTTCTTTTTCCATAGTAATAGAATGAGCATACCGGGCAGACGAAACCTACGCTAGGCCAGATAACTGATCTATGTAACCTACACCGTCTCCATTCGTCGGCTCACACTCCAGAGAAGTTCAAACAACTGACGCATCATCTGCGACAACGAAGCGCTTTGGACAACCCAGGCGATCCCTTCGTTCGAGGCGGTGAAGAACGCGACCGTTTGATCCCAGCACAAGACAGAACAGGTAAAGGTAAGCTCTTTGGCTAAGAACTTTGCTTCGCGCAGCTCTTTTACGTGAGTCGCTTGATTATACTTTTTTATTTCATGCGCTTCGATACGCAAGCTCTTAAGGTGGACCTTGGCTACCATCCGACGCTTCGTGAAGTGGAAGCGTTCTCCAATGGTTTCTTGAAAATCACGAGCCGACACTATTTCGTAGATCATCTTTTCCTTACTCAATAAGGCCTGACGGAAAATATCTGTCATGCGTTCACGTTGATAGATACGAACATTCGTTGGAGCAGACTGCTCAGCTTTTAAGGTACGTAGAAGTGGAATAATGTTCCCTACCTCTTGAAGCGTCTGTTCGAGTAGGTTCTTGAACGCAACTGGATCCTTCGCCTCATACACAGAACGCGACTTCCGTTTTGTGACGTGAATAACCCCTTTTTTTACTAAACGCTGCAACAGTGACTGAGCCGTCGTAAGCGGAACCGATAAAAGCTGGGCGATTGGTGTCGCGGTTGAAACGCCGTTCTCTAAAAGAGCCAGGTAGGCACGCTGTTCAGGCAAAGACAGCCCGACTTGGGTCAGAGTTTCTTGAATTTCCTTGTGCTCAGTTGTGGTCATAGAGATAACAACGATTTATTTCGTTGTTATTATAGTACATTATTTCTCTCTATATAGCAAATTACTAACTTTTTCTTAGCAAAACAACGATAAAATGAGAGGCAAATAACAAAATCCCTGTCAGAGTACTCATGTGGTTCGGGGAAACCCACCACACCCCACGCACTTTCGACAACAGAAGAGAGGTTCACATGGACACACACGTTTTGCTCGCAAGTCCTTCGATGCAGGGAGTGGCCGAGAAGGTCGCTCTCCACGATCCGCGGATCACGGTGGGCCGGGTCTCCTGGAAGCGGTTTCCGGACGGGTACCCCAACACCTTCATCCACGACGTCGACATGGTGCAGAACGCGCACGTCTCGTTCCTCGCCTGCTTCGACACCCCGGGCACGATCTTCGAACAGATGAGCGCAATCTACGCGCTCGCGGCGCTCCGGCCCAAGTCCCTCAAGATCCTCCTCCCCTACTTCCCCACCGGGACGATGGAGCGGATCGATCACGAAGGACAGGTCGCGACGGCTGCCACGCTCGCTCAGATGATCTCGGCGGTGGCGCCGGCGGGTCCTGGACCCGTCCCGCTCTACCTCTGGGACATCCACGCGCTGCCCATTCGGCACTACTTCGGCGCGAACATCTCGCCGAAGTTCAAGACGGGCACGAAGCTCCTCAAGGAGCGGCTCGCCGGTGAGAACGTCTCGATCGTCTTCCCGGACGAAGGCGCCTGGAAGCGGTTCAAGACGATGTTCTCGGATGAGAACGGCGTCCCGCTCTTCCCCTTCATCGTCTGCCGGAAGGTTCGGGAGGGTGAGACGCGGAAGGTCACGGTGAGCGAAGGCGAGGTCGCTGGTCGGAACGTCGTCATTGTCGACGACTTGATCCACTCCGGCGGCACGCTGATCGAGTGCATGAAGGCACTCAAGGAAGCAGGCGCGGCCAACGTCAGCGTCTACGCCACCCACGGCGTCCTCGAAGAGGAGGCCTGGAAGAAGTTCCTGACGGCGGGCTTCGCCCACGTCTGGATCACGGACTCCTGCCCGGCTACGGCCGCGCGGGTCGAAGGTCTCACCCCGTTCGAGGTGCTGAGCCTCGCCCCTTCTATCGCTCGGGCCGTCATGGCCTGAAAGGACTCTTCGTCATGCACATCATTCTGGGATCCATGAGCACGATCAAGACCGACGCCGTTGAAGCCGCATGCCACGCGCTCGGCCTCACGGTCACGATCACGACGACGCCCGTGGATTCCGGAATCTCTGCTCAACCGGTTGGTCGGGCGGAGACGGAACGCGGTGCACGCAATCGGGCGCGCGGAGCTCAGGCTCACGCGCCCGGAAGCTTCGCCATCGGCATCGAAAACGGCATCCGCGAAACAGCCAACGGCTACGAAGACTGGGCGGTGATCGCGGTGGTCTGTCCGGATGGAACGGAAGTTCTGACGGACGGCCCCGCGCTCCCCCTTCCGACGGAATCGGTTGAAGAAGCTCGCGCACGCGGCTTCGCCACCGCGACGGTCGGCCAGATCCTCGCAGAGCACTTCGGTTCCAACCCCAACGATCCCCACAGCTTCCTCACGCACGGTTCGACTTCACGTCTCTCCCTTCTCACGGAGGCCGCGAAGACGGCGCTCCTCCACCTCGGCACTCACTGAAAACGGAGTTCCTCATGCAGACCACGCACACAATCACCATCGGTTCGGTCACACGCGCTCTCCCCATCCGGGAGGTCGCCCCCGGCGTCCGCGTCGCGCTCTTCAACCCGCTCGGTGACTGGGAGCTGAACGAGGCTCTCGGCACGGAACTGGCCGCACTCATCCCGGAGGGAACGGAAGTCCTGCTCATGCCGGACGGCAAGGCGCAGGCACTCCTCCACGTGCTCGGTCGGGTCTCGAAGCTCCCCACACTCGTCGCGCGCAAGGAGCACAAGCCCTACATGCTCGCGCCGGTGCTCAAGACCTCGGTCAAGAGCATCACGACGAACAAGGAGCAGGCGCTCTACCTGGGCGCCGACGACGTCGCTTTCCTCAAGGGGAAGAAGGTCGCCATCGTCGACGACGTCGTCTCGACCGGCGGCACGCTCATCGCCATGCGGAAGCTGCTCGAGGAAGCGGGTGCAGAACTCGTCACCATCCTGGCCGCCTTCACGGAAGGCACGCCCCGGACGGACGTGATCGCGCTCGGCCATCTCCCGCTCTTCTGACCCTCTCTTCTCTGTCTCTTCCTTACGGGGCGCATCCACTAGATGCGCCCCGGTTTGTATTTCATGCGAATGACACGATAAAAAGAAAACATCGCCGTTTAAGCGATGTTTTCTAGAACATTTATCGACTCGTCAGATACGGCTTCAGCTCACCCGAACAAGTGGTAAGCGCTGGGAATACTTCCTGAACCGCGTCATTGAATGGTTTACGGTTATCGTAGCGGCAGAAGAGATTCTTATTGAGATATTCCGGGTTTGGATTCGACGTATAACGAGATTTTACTTCACAACCGTCTGCGCGCGGACCAATAATCTCGTATTCATAGCCAATGATCCCTTCGATCAACGGTGCAAGATTCACTTCAGTGCGAACTTTCGCCGGCGAACAAGTTCTAAATTGCGGGCCAAAGCAGGCTTGCATGGCCGCTTCGTTTTCAATATCGCTCATCCCACAGTCAACCAAGTCTGGAGATGAAGCGATCGCCCCTGGACCCTCTTGAAGCTGTGTGATATCTGCATTCGTGATCCCTAATCCAAAGAAACGCATGCCAGCGAGTGCACGTTCTGGAGTTCCCAAATAATACCGTCTACCATCCGCCGGATTGATGTACCAAGCCTGACCGCGCGATTCAACCTGCAGCATAATCCGACCTTTTAACCGATTTGCCAGCGTTTTATCTGAAACAGGAAGTCTCGCACCTGACATCATCGGATCATAGCCGGCACGAATCTCATCAAAGTCGTTGAAGCCATCGTTATCTGAATCAGCGAGGGAAGGCTGTGTTCCCAAAGCGGCCTCGTATTCATCTGGAATACTATCTCCATCGTTGTCGATCTCTCGTCCCATCGGTACTCCAAACAGACCACCGGAAGCGTTAAAGCCTAGCGGTATCTTCAATAACTGGCTATTCGTAATCCCCAATCCAACGCGCGAGAACACACCGATCGCCATTTCAGGGCTCCCTAAAAAATATCTCTTTCCATCCGTAGGATTCACATACCACGCTTCCCCACGAGACTGGACCTGTAGCAGGATCTTCCCGTTCAACTTCGCCTTCATGGATGGACTAGCCGCTTGAGAAGCCAGCGGAATGAGCAAAAGGCCACACGCGAGAAATACCCCGATCTTCTTTATCATAAAGGTGCAATTTAATTTGAAATAAAAGGTACCGCATCCATCTTAACAAAGCCTATTTCATCTTTAACGTAGCAAGCACTTCTTCCATCGCCTGAGTTTTCACCTTCGTTGAGTCTGAAAGATTTTTGCCAGCGAGTATATTTTCCGCTTTTACTCGTTCTTCTTCAGCGACCGTATTCCCAAACCACTTTGCTTGATCCAACTGGGGATCATCACAAATATTTACTGAAAATACTGCGTATGACGCTGCGGTAGCCTGCACATAATTCAAGGCACAGGATCCATTTATGCCTTGGCCTACACTCAAAACGAACTTTGTTCCATTGATCGTTCGCACTTGTTGGGCTACAGGAACCTGTTCGTATCCACCATAGAGATACTTCGCTCCTTGCAGCGCCGCTTTGAAATTCGCGTAACGCTTAGGCCAGGTCTCAATGTCACAATCAACGTCCCCCAACCCATCACATACACCATCTTCAGAGCTTGTAGGCTTTACCATAATGTCATAGCGCATCCCTGAGAACTGATCGCTATTTCCCTCCCCTTGAGCGAAGAACCCTGCCGGATATTGAAAAGAAGTCCCTGTCTTCTCATCCCTATACTCAGACCAAGGCGTACTTCTCATTGCGTTGCTTATAAAATCCGCTTCGGGAATCGCTGTCACCTGAGCAGTGGTCGTAGTCGCGGTTTGTTCTAAAGTCTTCTCAGCAGGTAACGGTGCCGCACAACCAGCCCCAAAGAGAACGAGGGCCCCTAAGACGATGAAGATCTGTTTATGCATATTATAAGCAACAGTATCATGGATTAATTTTCCTTCATATTCGTTCAGCCTATAATCTCTCAACTAGATACAAAATTCCACACCCAATCAGAACAGCCCCTGACAGCATAAGCGCCGTCTTGCCACAGCCCACCTTCGGTTTCAGAGAAGTCAGCGACTCACCAAAGGATCCAAATTCTCCCGGGAGTCCAAGGCCGATCACTCTGCCGCCCGGATCAATCACGAATGCGACCACACCAAATTGATAGTCCGTTTCTCGAAACATGAAGTCCTTCCGATATCCAACGTACATATTTCCCCCATAAGAAACTGACTTTTTTCCTTGGATCAATTCTTGAACTATTTCCTCTGGTTGTTCTTGTAGCTCGATCACGAGGTCAGAGTTCGCCTGAAACGATTGTTCGCGAAGCTGCTTCAGACCGCGTCGAACGGCGGGACCAAATTCAATCCCCGGAGGAACTTCTCCGTTTTTTAAAAAATGTTGTAACCCAAAAAGATATTTCACCTAATCATGGTACTGACAAAACAAAAATAGAACCACTTCTGATCTACCATCTGTTATCGATGGTGCACTTGCTCTTTCTTTTCGATCACAACAATTCCCGGCCACTTTTTAGCGTCCTCCTTTTGGAAACCGAGCTCAACGGTGAATTGCTCTCCTAGCGATTCTCTCAGTAGCTGAAGGTGTGCTTCTGGAACCTTGGAACCAGCACGCGCGATTTCTAAAAATGCCTTACCACCAACCGCCAGCTCATTCGCGACTTTTACAAGCATTTCAAGCTGATGCTGGAGCTCTACCGCATGAACAAACGGCCCCATGCTCGAAATCATCACATCTGCATTGTGCGCGTCTTTCAAACTCGCAACCTCAATCGGACCAATGTGGAGTTTCACCTTCCCTGTTTCAAGCAAATCTTCCCTACCCATACCACCAAGCCCCTGATAGCCCAACGTTTTGGTGAGAGAATAATCGACAAGATGCGCATCTGGGACAATGCCCTGTTCACGACAATCCCCTTCAAATGCATCCATGAGAGCAATCGTTCCCTCGAGATGCGCTCCCCCAAAGGTTACCATCTTTAGCTTCCCCTGAAGACGCGTTACACAGTCCATCAAAAATGGAATAAGCTCATGCGCCATATTCGCAAACTCTTGGAGTCCCCGATCCCCCGTCACCATCCAGATATGGTCATTGCGTACCCCTGTATTTCTACGGTCGCGCGTCTCCCGCCAACGCGTAAGATCTTCTTTGCTACGCAAAGACGGAATAAAGGAATCGGGAAATTTCTTCATAAAACTATTTTTGTTAGTTTAACACAATAGAAACGCTTAACGCTCATTCTCTGCTGCTGCTCGTTCCCACATCCCCTCAAAAAGCGATTTCATCATACTCACGAGGTTTTCATCTTCAATCAAAACAGCCATTGGCACCGTTGGTTGCCACATGACCAGTTTATTGGAAAAAATATGGAACATCGGTGCGAAGTTTTTGTATCCATCAAGGTAACGAACTTCGCGTTGAACGGATTGATGGTCGTTTGCCGTAAAATGCTCGCGATCTGAAGGAAGGAGCAATGCCATTCCACGCACCTTACGCGATTGACGAAGGCGCGAGCTTGTTTCAAATAACGAACGTCCAAACGTTTTTACAAAATTCTGAATAGAACCACAAAATCGAACAACCTCACTCTCTTCTTCATACATCTGCGTGTATAGATCGATAAAGGCTTTCTGCCCAATCAATGTTTTTACCTTGAGCGGCGTGTCCCCTTGTCGAAACTGACTCATGTACGAAGGGAGCTGATCAATGAAAGCTCGATCTACGGACGCCTGCTCCGTTCGTTTTGTTTTAAGTAATTCTGAGATCACTTGCGGAGGCTGGACCGAAAAGTTCTTCGTATACCGAGCGCGCGCCTCAGGATCGACCAACCCTTTCGCTACCAAGCCATCAATAATTTTATAGAGATTCGGCCGTGGCAATCCTAAGAGTTCCGCGAGCTTTGTAATCGAGGTCGGCCCCTGTTTTAACGAGAGGATATAGAGTCGTTGTTCATTCTCGGTCAGAGCAAGTTCCTGCAGAGCGGCGTACATCGGATCAAACACGGTCGTAAGTGATGGTTTCGGCATATTTTTGCATAATCGTACATTTACGATATACGTATATTCATTTTTTGTCAATTTTTAGCCAAATATACTTGACAAATACGTATTATTTGATATCGTACTTAGTCGGGTATCTCACACAACCCGATGGAGGACATGATCATGGCGAAGAAGACAACGCTACGGTTCGAACCGGGTACCGTCGTACGCGTAGAACGCGACGGGACTAAGGATCAGTACGTGTCCGTACTCGAAGATACGAGCACGGTCACGTGGCTGGAGACATTTAACGAGAAGGGCGTGCCCGTGAAGAGCCGTATCCCGCGTGGAGTCTCAGTACTCACGGAAGTGGCGGGGCACCAGGGGTCTGCCGGCCTAGCTACGTACATTGGCAGGCGGGACTTCAATATGTTCCGTTACGTCTGGAAGCGGATGCCGTACGATACCGCGCTCAAGATCGCCATCGAGCACGCCAAGGAGCGCTTCAATAGCTGGAAGAAGTGGTCTGAGGCATCAAAGGACCGAGGCTTGTACGAAGACTACCAACCTTTTCACCTGGCCGCAGGCTATCACCCCCTCGAAGAAGGGCTCGAGGGATCAGAGACATTGATGGCCGAGGTCTACGCCGCGATGGTCGATACTGCACCAACGTTCTTCGACCCGGGATCAGAGCACTTTTACCAACTGGAGGAGTTCTTCTTCCCCACTTCTGAGGAGGCTTTCGCTTGCTTCAAGAAGCGGGCAACGGCAGGGATGGCCGGAATTCTCTACGATCGCTGGTCAGACGAGCACTTCGGGACGGGTCTCGACGCGGAACTCCTGCTGATGTTCGAATACATCTGCTCGGTGATCCGTCCGGACATGAATGATGACACGCAAAAGCTGTACGGCCATACGTTGGGCAGGATGCTCTACGCCCTCAGCACCGAAGAGCTGGAAAGCATGCGAGACGAATCGATGGGAGACATCGCCACTCGTTTTACTCAGGCGATCAACGCACTCCCCCGAAAGGTGATCGTCACGATCGGAGAGTGGTACACCAAGACCGGGCCGGAGACTAACGACATGCCGGCATTCGAAGAGTTGCACCTTTTGGAGTAGCGTCGTCCTTTGCACCACGTCGGGTGTGGCTCACGCGTTTAATCGCGTCCCCTCCCCTTCTCGCTGACCCGACCAGCGACGTTCCCCTGATATTCTCGTGTGAGGATGCAAGAGGAATGATGCGATGAACTATTAACGTTGACAAAATAATATTTTTATGCTAAGCTATTCCGTTAAGTTTTAAACTTTAGATGTTGTTTCTGATGAGTATCTCTCGTCATTTCGCTTTGATATAGGCTTATCGAAGTTGAGTGACGGCGATGCTCGCCGAGAATTCCTGCTGTATGGCAGGTGGGTCTCCCAAGGCTAACGAGGTGTGCTCTGACCTCAAGTAACAGGAGCTGTTTCCGTAGGAGGTCGTATGACCCGTTTTCAAATCGTTGGTGGCCCGTCGAAGATGGACCTGATGCTCGCCCTGTTCGACTCGTCGTACAGGCAGCCGCGTCCGGTGAGCTTCAACCTCGTCGGATGGCCGGAAGGTCAGTCCGCGAGCGGTACGCCGCGCTACATCCAGATGCGCGTGATGAGCGTGCAGAAGGAAGACGGCTCCGGCGAAAGCTGGAACGTCGAGGCGACGTCCCAGGGCCCCGAGTCCAAGAACTACAAGATCTACTACAGCACCCAGACTCGATCGGGTGTTGCGAACATCGAGTAGTTGATGGAAAACGGGTATGAGACGGAACGGACAATCGAAGACTTCTCACACCCGCTCGGAACAACGGCAAACCCGTCCTCGTTCCAGCGGGTTTGTCATATCTACGGGAATGAGAATGGTCATTGTGCGCCCCTGTATTTCTACAGGTCACGCGTCTCCCTCTAGCGCGCAAGACCTTCTTCGCTACCCGTTTCTCAGTCTAGGTATGACTCCACATAGGCGCATACTAGTTTCTTATAGGCCTCCAACCCTTTCAGCGACACCCACTCCTTCGGCCCATGCGCATCACCTCCGGCGGAACGAAGCAAGATAACGGGAATCTTTTTCGCTGCGAAGAACCGTGCATCGCAAGCGGAAGGAAAATACATCCGAGGTAATGGTTTTTTGAATTGTGCTTGAAAGACCTGTGAAAATAGTTCGATCTCCTTCTTCTTGGAAGGAAGGGAAAACGGTTCACCTCTCGCGATCACTTGAATGTTTGCCTTGGGAAAGCACTGCTGAAGTTTCGCGCGCAGCTGCTCCGGTCGATCGCGCGGCACATAGCGAACATCAAACGTGATTTTTACCTCTCCCGGGATCTGGTTGGTCGCCGTTCCTGCCTGGATCTTGGTTGCGACAACACTCGTTCTCCAATCTTCCACACGCTTCAACGGTGGAAACAAACGCTCAACACGTCTCAAACCATCCGCTGCGAGAGAGATGGCGTTCACTCCTTCCCATGCACGTGACGCATGACCCGTTTTCCCCGTCACCGTAACCTCGAGTTGCAAGACGCCTTTTTCCTCCGTCACCAGGGTGAAGGGACTTCCTCCGTCTGGCAGGAATACCACGTCCGGCAAGAGATGCGGTGAACGCTCGATCCAAGATCCAACCCCGTGCATTCCCCCAACTTCTTCGTCGCTTGATAGGAGCAGTCCAACCGAGGCTCGCGGATCTTTTTGCAACACTTCTTTAAACGCAAATAGCATAGCCGCAATCGGTCCCTTCATATCATAGGTTCCGCGACCAAAGAGCTTGTCACCCACCTGCGTTAACGTAAGCTGAGAAACAGCACACGGAACAATATCAACGTGTCCACAAAAAAGAATGCGTGGTCGCTTCACGCCTTTGGGAAGATATAAAACCGTTTGTATTCCCTTCACCGATTGACGATGAACTCGAAGCTGGTTCATCGCAAAAAATGTATCGACGGACTCGAAAATGCGGGAGAACTCGTTCGCTTTTCCTTGAGTGGTCTCGTAGGAGACAAGTGTTCGTAGGAATTCAATGAGGGAGGTGTTCATAGAAATATGAGATGGGTGGGAGGTGATGGATCAAGCGGTATCAGACTTGATCCATCACGAAGAGGAGAGGCGAACACGTGCCAGGAGGATCAGGGCATCGTGGATACCGAGGCGGGAGTGAAAGAACTCACGGATGGAGGACGAACGGCAGGTGTGGTAGTCGGCCCCTGAGCGATCGTAGGGGTAGACGTCGCGCACCACGAACGTGACTGGATCGAAGATCGTCTCCCCCGCCAGGACACGTGCGATCTGGACCGCCGAATCAGAGGGCGCATTGACCGGGTGCGGCCAGAGACGATCACCATGCAGCACCTGCCAGGCTTCGTACACGCGCGGGTTCTGCGTCCGACAGGCGTGCCAGTCCGGGTCGTGGCGATCGAGTGCGATCTGCATCAGCTCGCGGTAGAGACCGCGCGACCGCTCATCCGTCCGAACGATCGTCCCGTGACGGAAGAGGCAGCGCTCACCCTCGATCTCACGCAGAACGGTCACCGCGAACGCGATCACCTGGCCGTCGTCGACCAAGAGGTCAACCTCGGTCCCACGGTGATGACAGAACCGCTCGTGCATGACCTCGAGCGTGGCGCCCGGTTCATACCAGCGGTAGAGCGCGACGATGCGCTCTATAAGTGTATCCTGCGCCGCACGATCGAGTTCAAACGGATGAATGAGTTCACGCTCCATGACGAAGCTCCTTATCTTGCTGTCTTCCAAAAAAACAGGAGCGCCTTCAGCCACCATGGCCGAAGGCGCTCCTCTTTTTCAAGAACGAGAACGCAAATAAGGCCTTCTTCACGAAGAAGGCGTCCACCAACCGATCAGACCCTCGGTCTTTTGTTTTGGGCAGTCGTGCAACATATGTACTATCGTACTAGTACATGGATATACCGTCAAGAGACGAGCGGTGGCTGAGTGAGCACGAATGCAGTACCCTACCCAGGTTGCTATGCGCCCTCCTCAAAAACATCTCCAAGAGCTCGTTCGCCTACTCGCTTCACGCTCACCCCAAGATATAGAAGCACTTCTAGAGGATCTGCTGACTCCTCAGGAGCTCTCTTCTGTTGCCGAGCGCTTCCAAATTCTTCAAGCGCTCGTCCGAGGCATTCCTCAACGTGAGATCGCGGAGAACCTACACACCAGCATCGGAAAAATCACCCGTGGATCGCGGGTTGTGCAGTATGGGAAGCTGGACTGGGAGAAACTCGTTGCGGAAACAAAAAAATAACCTTCACCTACGTACGGTGTGGGCACCCCGGCCAACAACACGGTCGGCGCTTTCCTTCTGGAAGCTCCGTACGTAACCGTTCGATGTGGTGTTTGCGTGTTTCTGCTTTTTTCACCGATTGAACCCAACA
>CAZRJW010000018.1:0-22564 GCA_964600845.1 uncultured Gammaproteobacteria bacterium
CGGTCTCCGAGAAGAACCGTGCCCGAACGGGAATCATCGGACCCGTCACCCGGACGCGGAACAGTCCGTAAGACCCGATGTGCGCCGCCGTGAAGACGTGGGGACGCGTACAGAG
Organism: uncultured Gammaproteobacteria bacterium; assembly: GCA_964600845.1. Lineage (GTDB taxonomy): Bacteria > Patescibacteriota > Patescibacteriia > 2-12-FULL-60-25 > 2-12-FULL-60-25 > JAGOTP01. The sequence continues at coordinate 116 of CAZRJW010000018.1, forward strand.
GTCGTTGTTGATCTGCACGAGCCCTGAGGAGAGATCGGTCTCGATCCCGCCCTCGGTCAGCTTGACCTCGACATCTGGACACCAGCTGGACGGCGGCGCAGAGAGGCAGAACGAGATTGCTGGCCTACGGACGTGCGACGCCTTACGCGCGCAGCCCAGCTGGAGAAGAACACCGAGACTCAAGACTACAAACCCGCGCATCAGTCACCTATCTCTCTGATGACACCGAACCGGCGCCCTCGAGAACATTCGCTCACGAAATTGTGAGCCGAGACAGTATTCCACTCGACCCAGCCTCTGTCAAATAAAGTATTATCCTTGCAAAATCTTCCAGGAGGCGATCGACGTTGCAATGGTCACATTCAAAGACTCCTTGATCCCCTGCTGCGGAATATAGATCGCTGACACGCAGCACTCCAATAATGAGGGTGGAATCCCCGTCGTCTCGGTCCCTAAGAGCAACGCCATCTCGTGTGGCGGCTGAAAATCAACAAGGTTGATCGCCTCGGGCGTCAGTTCAAGGGCGTAGACTGGGATTTGCGCCTCCTTTAGGCGCGTAAAAACCGACTCAATATCCGGAAATGCTTCAAACGGAACAGATTTTTCTGCCCCAAGCGCCACTTTTGAAATCTTCGGATCTGGCGGAACGGGTGTATAACCAGACAGCCAGAGTTTTGTCACTCCAAGTGAATCCGCTGTACGAAATAAGGACCCTACGTTTTCACGCGAGCGGATGTTATGGACGAGGAGATGAAGACGAACAGACATGGGCACAGACTCTCATATCTTCGACAATCGAGCCACTTTCCGCTAAGCTCCGGCCATGAAATTCGGAGAACTCCTGCAGGGAACGGTAACACGCGTCGACGACAAGGGTCGTGGCGTCTTTGACTATACCCTCCAAGATGGCGGCGTTCGCCCCGTCGCCGTCCCGTTTACGGCCATCGGCGATACGATCGAAGCGCGCTTTGCGAAGCGCGAAACGGGTGTCTGGTACGCTCGTCTCGAACGGATTCTCGTCGCCTCCGAAGACCGCGTCGATGCTCCCTGCCCTCACGCCGGAAAGTGTGGCGGCTGTCTCTGGCAGCACATGAGCTACCCATCGCAGCTCACGCTCAAACAAAACATGATTAACAAGGCCTTCGAAACGGCCGAACATGCGGAGCGCGTAGAACAGGTCGAACCTTCCACAGAAGTATTTTATTATCGTAACCGCATGGACTACGCGTTCGGCTGGAAAGGCGAACTCGGTCTCAAGGAACACGGATCCTGGAATCGCTATCTCGACCTCGGAACCTGTCTCCTGCTCGACGAAGAAACACCAAAGATTCTTGCATTCTTCCATCGTTTCCGCGAGACATTCAAACTTCTGCCTTGGGATGCAAAGACGCATGAAGGCTTGTTACGCTACGTCGTCATTCGCTTAGGAAAAGAAACTGGCGAACGGATGATCATCCTTGTCGTGAAAGACGCCGCTCAAATCACCGCCCCGATGCGTGAGTTTTTGAAACAAGGGCTGCATGAACAAGCAACAACGCTCCTCATTGGAGAAAACGCGCTCATCTCCGATTTGTCGTACGCACAAACCTTTGAAACGCTCCTCGGAAATCCAATCCTGACGGAAGAAGTGAATGGCGTTCGCTACGCGATTCATCCCAACTCGTTTTTCCAAACGAACACGCGCATGGCCGCCAAGCTCCAATCCACGGTCCTCGATTGGATTCAGCCAAAGCCCGGCATGACGGTCCTTGATTTGTATTGCGGTCTCGGCTTCTTTGGGATCGCTTGTGCCAAGCGCGGAGCCACCGTCTTCGGACATGAACTCGATGCCCACGCGATCGAACTCGCCAAAGAGAACGCCACTAACAACGGCGTCGGCGACCTCTGCACCTTCACCGCCGGCCCCGCCGAAGACCAAACCTGGAAAGATATCGCCTGTGACGCTCTGATCCTCGATCCACCACGCGCCGGTCTCCATCCAAAAACCCTCGAAGCCGTGATGACAAAGCTTCCAAAAACGATCGTTTATGTTTCGTGTAACTATCACCGTCTCGTCCAAGATTTGAAGACCTTGAAAACCGCCTACAACGTGGATCATCTCAAAGCGCTCGACCTCTTCCCCCAAACCCCCCACGTCGAAACAGTCGTACGTTTGAGTCTGAAAGACTAAATAAAGCTTGCTTGGGTGAGGGTAGGAACTATTCTTAAAAAACAGCTCGCAAACTCGCGCTTCGGCATCCCTTGTTCAGAATCATTACACCGGATCTTCACAAGGGGCTTGTCTGTGTCATTCACTTCGTTCATTGAGGCTCAGACAGTTCTCACTGTTTTTTAAGAATACTTCCTACCCTCTGAATTCGCTTTTGTGCTTGATTTAGGCTATCATCCTCCCATGCACTCCTCTCAAAAAACCTCTGGAAAAAAGTCCGGTTTCGTTGTCCTTGCAGGCCGTTCGAACGTCGGAAAATCGACGCTTTTGAACGCTCTGGTTGGCAGCAAAGTCGCGATCATGACCCCAAAGCCTCAAACCACGCGCCATCCAGTGCGGGGCATGTTGAACGATCATCGCGGTCAAATCGTGTTCGTCGACACGCCAGGGGTCTTCTTAGGAAAGAAGGATGCGGTCTCAAAGCGTTTGAATGAGTTCGTCAAAGAGCAGTTAGAGGGTATCGAAGCGATCGTCTATGTGACCGATCCAACGCGCGCCCTCGGACCAGAAGAAACGATGATTCAGGATTTGCTCAAACAAACAACGATTCCGATCATTCTGGCGGTGAACAAGTCCGACCTCCCGAGCCTCCGCAAACCTTCACTCGACCTCATGCGTGGGATTGATGTGGGACAAAAAATGACGATTGAATGTTCAGCGATTAAAGAGAAAGGCTTGGATGTCCTGAAAGACGCGCTCTTCGCTATTTTGCCAGAAGGCGAACCCTACTATCCGGAGTATCAACTTACGGATGCCGATCAGAAAACATGGGTAGCTGAATTAATTCGCGAAAAGATTTTCCTACACCTCGAAGAGGAATTGCCGTATGCGATTGCTGTTGTCGTTGAAGAAGATGAGCGTCAAGAAAATGGCGTGCGTCACATTGAAGCAACGATTCTCTCCAGCGAAGAACGCTACAAGGGCATGATTATTGGATCAAAGGGCAGCATGTTAAAGAAAATTGGGAGCGCGGTGCGCCAAGAACTTGAGCTCGCTTCCGACCAACGCGTTTTCCTCGCACTGACCGTAAAAGTTGATCCAAAGTGGCAGGTTCGGTTCGCGAGTCGTGGCAACTAGAGGAAAGAAGGCGGGGGCGCTATGCTAGGTCCACTATGTCAGAACCTTCTCCCATCACGATCGATACCCCCCTTGAGCACTTTGAGCTAATCGAGGACGTGATCGCCCACATCCGTACCAAACTTCCCGCAGAATCTGGCCCTGGCTCGTGGAAAGCGGTCTGTGAGGATGTGCTTCACTGCCAACTTCCAGCGGTTGAGCCCATTCTCCTCCGAGAATTAGACGCCGCCCAGGGGAATGCCGACGAACAAAGCAAAATTCGCGCCCTTTTGCGGGCGGTGAGTTGGTATCGTCATCCTCCAAAAAATGCAGAGGAGCTCGTGACAGAAATTCAACACCTGCACTCGACGCATCCTGGAACAGAAGACCATGCCGCCTTCGCGACGGTCGAGGAAGCGCTCAAAAACCAGTCCCAAGGCGCGGAAGCGTTGAAAGCAGCCGACGCCATCGATCAATTATTCTCCCGCGCGCAAAACGAAGACCACAAAGGAAGGTTGCGCCAGATTCGCGATCAGATTTACTATCAGCTGCTCTACCCGCACTGGTTTGAAGTCGTGAAACGCTGGGCCGCTACGCGCAGCGCTTAACTATGGGCAAAGAACTTGTCGTAGGCGCGGCAGCACCAGACTTTACGTTAAACGACCAGCAAGGAACGAAGTGGGCGTTGAAAGCGATCTTGGAACAAGGGCCTGCCTTTTTGGTCTTCTATCCAGGCGACCTGACGCCCGGTTGCACCGTCCAGCTTTGCACCTTGCGAGATGACTGGAGCACCTTCCAAAAAAAGCAGATTGGGGTATTTGGAGTAAATCCGGGCAGTCAGAAAGGGCATAAGCTCTTTGCCTCGCTCTACCATCTCCCCTTTCCCCTGTTGGTGGATGAGGATAAAACCGTTGCCAAGGCCTATGGCGTGGTGGGAAAACGGTTGGTGTTTGAGTTCGTAAAACGGACGGTCATCGGGATCGACAAGAGTGGGATCATTCGCTATATCAAAGAAGGGATGCCAAAACCAGCCGAGCTCTTAAAAGAAGCTGCGAAATGGCAAACCTCATAACCTATTTCCTATGTCCAACGAAGTGAAACCACTGAGCTATACCGCCCTCGAAGGGATCTCCGAAAAGACCCTGACAGTGCACCACGACAAGCTCTATGCCGGGTATGTCGCGAAGAAGAAAGAAGTCCAGGAAAAGCTAGAAGCGCTCTCGCACGGAGGAGATGTATCCAGCGCGAACCAGAGCTATTCTGAGCTGCGTGCCTTGAAAGACGGAGAGACGTTTGCGGTCAACGGCGCCTATTTGCACGAATGGTATTTCGATACCCTCGGTGGCAATGGCGAGGCCGCTGGAGCACTCGCAGAGGCCATCACTAAAGAGTATGGCTCACTTGAAAACTTCACTGCCTACTTCTCCGCCTGCGGAATGGCTTCACGTGGCTGGGTCGTTTTGTGCTGGGATCTCCATGATCAAGCGCTTCGCGTCTATACCGGTGATGCACACAACCAAGGAGGAATCTGGGGTTGTTTGCCCGTCCTCGTACTCGATGTCTACGAACATGCGTACTTCATCGACTTCGGTTCTGATCGCAAAGCCTACATCGCGCAGTGGTGGAAGAACCTAAACTGGGATAAAGCAACAGAACTCTACACTCAAGCCTTGGCGATGTCGCAAGCAAAATAATTCGTTATTTATCTTCTCTCCTATGATCCAAGTTGGAGCAAAGGCCCCTGTTTTTTCAAATATCACAACGTACCAAGCCGGAAAGAGCGATTTCACCAAGGTGAGTTTGTCAGATTACAAAGGCAAGTGGTTGGTATTCTTCTTCTATCCACGTGATTTCACCTTCATCTGCCCAACAGAATTGAAGGGATTCTCCCAGCACGCAGAAGAGTTCAAGCAGTTGAACTGCGAAGTCCTCGCGGCCTCCACCGACTCAGAATGGAGCCACAAAGCTTGGTTCGAGCGCGACTTGGCAGACGTGAAGTACCCAATCTTGGCCGACACCACCCACAGCGTCTCTCGCGACTACCAAGTCTTCAACGAGATCGACGGTCTCGCCGAACGCGGCCTCTTCATCATCGACCCAGAAGGAGTGATCAAATACTCGTTGATCAGCTCGGGCTCGGTAGGACGCTCGGTAAAGGAAGTCTTGCGCGTTGTGCAGGCGCTTCAGAGCGGAGACCTGTGTCCAATGGAATGGACACCGGGCGCACAGACGTTGGGGAAGGCGTAAACTACCCTGCGTACGCATAATAAAGCACCTCTAACCGGGGTGTTTTATTATACAAATAACTCTTGCGCCCTCTACTCACACCCCTAGCAGCACTGAACGACGCTGTGCATATACCGCAGGATAACCAGTAAGTACCTCTGCCTGCTGAAGCACATCCTTCCGCTCCCGACCTACGGCTGCGCCAAGCGCATAAATGAATGATGTGCGATAAGGCTCTGTGGGTTTTTTACCCGTGAAGGCACACACCTTTATATACCATTCAAAAAAATCTTTCGCGGTGTAAGCTTGAAGTTCATATCCAAGCACGTCTGGCAACTTCCCGCCATCACCCAAAGCCCCATCATTCGAGTATTTTACATTCATTTCACGTGAGCCGTCTTCTTTACACACTACTTCCCATACATCCTGCGCGGGTCCTCGCCCAGAAATACCATATTTGGACAAAATTTTTGTAAGAGCGTTGGCTCGATCGATATCACCTTTCCCATAGATTACCAATCGATCCCCCTCAAATAACTTGCATTCTAGTCCAAGCCCAAGCTCCGTTTGCAGCTCCTGGACCGCTTTCGCCAATGCTCCACTCTGGAGAGAGTCGTGCAATGCGACACCTTCAATGTAATATTTATATTGACGTGGCTCAGAAGAGGTGCGAGGTATAGGTGAAAGTTCAAAATATCTTCCATGAGGGAGATCTCTGTAGGGAAGGCCATTTATGAGAGCCTGAAAGCCCGTTAACACTTCTGACTGCTGCACATCGTCCAAAGCGACTACCTCCTGTTTAAGTCCATGCTTCTTAAGAAAATCTTTTTGTAACCAAGGTGGCAAACAGTCTTGCGCACGTGGTGCATCTGGCCAAAGCGTTCTCGTGCGTTCATGCAAATAGACACTTCCGATTAAACCAGAGGCAGCCAATTCCCTAATCAATGTTAGAACCTTGGGATCTTGAACTGCATTTTCTGGATCATTTTCTAGGTCACAAACGACCTGCCAAGCTTCTGCTGAATTTCTCTGAAAGGCTTCTGGGAGCTCTTTCAGACGCTCCTTTATCTGAGGAGGGAACTCTCGCCGCACAGGTTCATTTTGAAAATCAATTTTCTCCCACCCACGTACATGACTATTTCCCGGGCTAGCGGAAGAGACATCTTCTGGAAGGTCTGATGGCGTCCATGGTACCCATGCTACGCGAGATTCTCTAGACATAGAGAGTGTGTTTTTTTAATTGATCTTTTTTTACGCCGCCATCGCCATCGACTGATTCGCACCCGCCTTCTTCTTCAAACGAGCATTGATTGTTTCTTCGAGCGCCGCTTTGTTCCAGCCGACGATGATTTTGCTGTCGATATCGACGACAGGCACGCCCATCTGACCAGAGAGTTTTACCATCTCTTGGACAGCATGATGATCAGAAGTCACGTCGATTTCTTCGAACGCGAGGCTCTTTTCCTTCAGGAAATCTTTAACCAAACGGCAGTAGGGGCAGGTTGGGGTGGTGTAGAGACGGATCGTCATAAGAAGGAGCAAGCGTAATACTTGCCCAGAGTATACCACACCCGAATCCCCTAGCGACTCTGGAGCTGTAGATATCTTATCAGCGTGCGTACTCCCCAGCCCGTTCCGCCGTACGGAACGTCCGGACGAGACTCGCGCTCCATGAAGGCAGGACCCGCAATATCAAGGTGCGCCCACGGCTGAGACTCAGCCACGAATGCCTGGAGAAACAAGGCGGCGGTGATACAGCCCGCTGGACGGCCCGCGATGTTCTTTAGATCTGCGACCTTTGATTTAATGAGCTGACGATAGGGAGCGAAGAGCGGCAACCGACAGACTACCTCCCCTACATCGGCGCTGGCACGTTCGAGCCCCTGGGCCAACTTCTCGTTATTCGCAAACAACACGCTGATTTCTTCTCCAACGGCGACCACTGCGGCGCCTGTCAGGGTTGCGAGATCGATTATCTCATCCGCTTTCACATGCTCAGCCGCGTAGGCGAGCGCATCAGCCAAGGTGAGACGCCCTTCGGCATCGGTATTTAAGACTTCAATCGTCTTCCCGTTCATTGCTTTCACCACGTCTCCTGGACGATAGGCGGTTCCAGATGGCATGTTCTCGACGGCGATAAAAATACCGTGGACCTCGATCTGTGGAGCAATCTCGGGAAGGGCTTGAAACAGTCCGATCACCGCGGCCGCGCCACCCATGTCGCACTTCATGGTCATCATGCCATCAGCCGGCTTGAGCGACAGACCACCTGAATCGAACGTCACCGCTTTTCCAATCACGCAGATCTTTTTCTTCGCTTTACCTTTCGGGCGATAGCTCAAATGGACGAGCTGCGGTTCGTGGATCGAGCCCTTTGCAACCGCGAGTGCTGCTCCCATGCCAAGCGCCTCCATTGCCGAGCGATTCAGAATATTCACCGTGAGGCGCGGATCACACGCTGCAATTCGCTCGGCGACACCTGCCATATCCGCCGGACCCATGTCAGAGGAAGGGGTGTTCACCAAGTCACGCGCCAAATGCACACCCAGGACAATCGCTTCCGCCTGCGTGAGCGCCAGACGCACCGCCCGCTCTTCGGTCGCGGGAATCTCCGCAAAACAGACATCCGTGATATGCGACTTCTCGTGTTTGGCTGGCTCTGGACGATAGGCATGAAAACGATAGCTCGCGAGCCAAGCACCTTCCGCAGACGCACCAATCATTCGAGCAAGCGCCTCCCCTTTTGGACGACGCATTCCCATTTCTGAAACGACGAGCGAGGTGAACTGCTCTTTGTCCGCCACCTTCACCACACGCGCCAGCGTTTCACGCCAACCGTCGACGGTGAGAGATGTTCCAACCCCAACGAGTAAAATGGCTCGATACGCCGCTGCTGTCGACAGCAAGGGTAAGAGTACTGTCTGGCCTTTCTGACCCTCAAACCCTCGTCCCTGAACATACGCAAGCAAAGATAACCCAAGTTCCTTCTCGAGCGCTGTCACCGTTTTACTCACCGCCTCATCTTTCGCCACGAACACCACCAACAGATCTGCTTCAAGGATAGACCAAGGAACACGCGATGTTCGGATACGCATAGATATCAATCTCACCTGGTCGGAGGCAATTGATCAAGGGCGCGTAAGCGGATGGTTAATGGCTCAGCAACATTTTTTGGAAGCAGCTCTGTCCAAGAAACTTCCCGAAACAAAAAGGCGTCCCCTCGTCTCCCAAGGTCTTCTGGATTGGTGCGATAGGCTGTCACAACATTTTTCCGCTCCCAGACAACCGGCACCCCCGTCTGTCGTGCCTTCATGTGCAGCGACTGCTCTGGATTGAAGGCGATGGGATATTCCACCTGTTTCAGCATCGTCCAATCGCTTAAAGAGTCTCCAAGCGCGATCGACCCATCACGCAGGACGCCCTGCTCCAAAAGACGAGATACAATTTCACCCTTCTCGACGTCTATTTTTTTCGCCTTTGACTGATCACGTGCATACACCCGTCGCTGATCAACGAGATAGTCCGTCCCGAACCATGCATCAAATTTCCAGACTTTTGCCAGTTCTTCAACCATCGCTTTTGGCGAACCCCCGATCGCGATCAAACGATAGTTTTGCTCCTTCAGAACGGCAATCAACTCACGACTAAAAATATACGAACGACTTTTTTGCTTACGAAGGACTTCACGCACGGCGAGCGTGAGTTCCGTTTCCGTGAGACCCATAATCGCCCGCCCTTCCCAATCATGGATAAAATGTGAGAGGTACGCATCATCATGCAGCGCACGTTCATCCCACAGGCGACGCTGCGTCTGTGACTCAGAAAAGTGCGCAGGGAGCGCACGCTGAAAGCGCATCAATTGTTCAATCAGCTCAATATACAAAGACCATCGATAGAGGGTTCCATCGAGGTCAATAAACGCAAGGCGTGAAGACTCAGAAGACATTATTGAAGCAAGAAGCCGAGACCCACCAAAAAGATCGTGCTCAGGATCGCGAGGGAGACAAACAGCAATCGCAGCTCTTGGGCACGCACTGCTGGATCAGCCTGCACTGGTCGATCAAGAAACGCGGCCATTCCCAATCCAACCGCCGCGGCTGCCGAAAGCAAACACCACAAACAAAAGGCCTTAAGCTCTTGCCACTGAATGAAGAATAACCACACCGATTCAATCACCCCGATCACAATCATCGCTTGCATCACCCGCCAGAGGGCAACCGCTCGTGTACGCAGCGCGACGCGAAACAAAAGAAGGAGAATAATCGCCGCGTAAAACAGGACCCCTAACAGCGGACGCGGAATCGTCCCGGCGACATACGCGTATTTGGAAAGCCGTACAATCTCACACCCGCTAGAGTCGCCGCAGACGACCGGTCGATTCGCGACATACGCGTACAAAAGGTAGCTCGAGGCAAACAGACCAAGAAAGGCAGACTTTAAGGCCGCAAGGCGTGAGATAACGGGAAGAGAGAGACGCATAAGAAAGGGAATGATCAAGCTCAGGTAAGCCTAGCGGGTTTGGAAGCGTTCGGCCATTCCTTCCAACGCGATCAACCAAGCTAGACCAAGCGGATGATTCAGATACGGCGTTGAGATGTGGACCGCAGCCAAGGCGACGATGGATAAAACCAGCACGCGTTTCTGCTCGGTTGGAAGTGTACTGCGTAAAATACGCTGCATGAGTCGGACTAGTACAAATAACAGAAGGGGGATTCCAAGAATCCCGAACTTAATCCAATGCTCCAGCCAGCCCCATTCAAAGGCATAGGTCGTGTAGACGCCACCTGTCGTCTGAACAACGCGCGGATCACGACTTACGTAGGTCACGGTCGCACCAAACCCTGATCCAAGAACTGGATGTTCTTTTACCTTTTCCCACATAGCTGGCAGCAGCTTCCAGCGACTCGCCGAAGCATCGTCACTTGCACTGATACGTGATTGCCAGGCATCCAGAAGCGACGAAGACGAATACGGCAACGGAAAGAAACAGGCGACCGCGATCACGATCCCAGCCAACACTAGCGTTCCAACAAACCGGCCGCCTAGTTTTGCGACCCCCTTGATTTGTTCATCTCGCCAGGCAAAAACACACGCCGCCAAACCCGCGATCATGAGCCCCAAGAAGAAGCTTCGCGATAATGAGATCAATGTCTGCGCGAGGAACAAGACGGAGAAGCCCACCAAGACGAGGGCGAGACGACTCTTCTTGAAACGCTGAACGAGCAAGAACCCCGGCAACAGGAGAAGTGCATAGATGTGAGACTGGAAGAACACACGGAAGACATTTCCCCCAGCGCGCGTAATCTCCCCGACCCCGGTCCGCCGCGTCCAAAAATAGATCGGTTCAAGGAACCAGGCGGGGAATGCATGACTGAAGAGGTAGAAGAAAAGAAGCGTTTTCAGTGCAACCCAGAGCAATGCTCCCGCGATCCAAGCGGCGATGTTCTGCAGCTCTTCTCGTGTCGCACGACGCGCAAGATCCAATACGGGAAACAGAAGGAGCAAGAAGCCCCAGGCGTTTGCGTCAGCAAAGAGAAACGTATTCTTCTGCAAAACCCCCTGAAGAAAGGCGAATACGAGCAATGCGCCCAGCACAAGATATTCAATCCTTCCTCGGAAAAATGTTTTATACGTCTTCCACTGACCAGCACGCACCCAGTTGATGAACCAACCCGCCAAAAACCCTGCGAACAGCACCATGCGAATGGGCACACCTCCATTATTTCGTTCATCCCCAAAGGCCTTGAAGAGCGCTCCTTTCGAACCAATAACATATTCCGTCAGAAGAACTGCCAGTGCGTTCGTTGGCCGTAGCAGCGCATAGACAAACATCATCGCTCCCAATGCCAGACAAACAATCGTATTTGCCATCGGCCGGAAGACAACGAGAAACGACACGAGCTCAATCAGCACAATCGCAAGCAACGGAACCAGAACCGTTTTGAGGTAGAGCGGAAGTGCCTCGTTCTTCAGCGTCTTGCGTGCAGGCAGCGCATGCTTCTTCCGGATAATCTCTTCTGCGTTAGTATATTTTTTTATTACTTTTGGTGCCCATCCGATTTTTTTCCATGGCAACCCATACAGAAATGAAGGGACCCACTGGCTATAGCCCGTTGCGCGAGGTGATACATCGAAAAGCACTTCTTGGATTCCCATTGCCTTTGAGCCGCGCCCAACCATCGTGAGCCACAGGTCCCAATCTTGAAATTTCTTCAATGATTCATCAAATCCAGGGAACGCCGAGCGGCGCAGGAGCGAGTTCATGTGCATGAAATTCGTCTGCTGCAAACGCTCTGCACTAAAAGGAACAAACGAAAAATGCCAGCCAAAGTTATACGCGCTATACACAATATCCATTTCTGGCTGCTCTTCTAACACGCGCTCAAAGCGTTCCAACAACGTTGGGTGTAGCTCTGTATCTGGATCGAGGAAAATAACATAATCCCCCGTCGTTTGCCGCGCACCTTCGTTGCGTGCGGCCGGTGCTCCGCGATTCTTCTCAAAGCGGAAGAATCGTAAGGGAACCGGGAACGTTTCGAGGAGTGGAGCGATCTTTTCTTTTAACCCATCCGTGGACCCATCGTCCACAACCACAATCTCATCCGGCAAACGTGTCTGTTTGGAGAGCGAACGTAAACACGCGAGACAGGCGTCCGCGTACTGATACACCGGGATAACAACAGAAAGACGAGACATACTATGAGAGATGTGAGAGCTTATTCCAGCGTTCAGACCAGCTTCCTTCTTTAAGGACCCGCGCACGACCTCGTTCCCCCATCCGGACACGCAACGCTGGATCATCTACAAGCTGCTTAATGGCGGCGAGAAGCTCCTTCTGCTCTTCTGCGTTTACAATCAGGCCTGTCTCTCCTTGAATAACTGTTTCCGGCGCACCGCCATTCATCCCGACAATCACCGGCAAACCAGCGGCGGATGCCTCAAGACAGACAATGCCATAGCCTTCAACGTCGTCGCCGTCCGTACGAACAGGAAAGACGAAGACGTCAGCCGCTGCATACCACTCGTCACGCGTCGCATCATCAATTGCCCCGAGGAACGTGATTCGTGCCTTCTGATGAGCAGCTAAACTCTCCAAACGTGCCTTGTCCTGGCCATCTCCAATACTCACCGCCCGCACATGGCTCGGGAGTTCGGGGAGAACTTCAATCAACCGATCCAGCCCTTTGCGTGGAATTAAGCGAGTGACATTCAATAAAATGACTTCGTCCGGAGAAAGACCGAGTCTCGCTCGTGCCTCAGCTCGTGCAGGTAGCACGTGCGGTTCATAGCCTGGCGTCAGTAACACGGGAACAGTTCCAGGAAATAATAACTTACATTCTTCCGCGACGAACTGTGAGTTCACACAGATCGCTTGTGCCCGACCCACAATCCGCTTCGTCAGCCAGCGCTTCAAGGCCGTTCGCTGCGCGAGATGCAGATCCAGTCCATGAAATAACAAAATATAGGGCGCGCCACCGAGCCACGACGCAATCCAGGCAGCGGTCCCGATGGGTAACACGTGACTAATAAAAACACGTGTCTTCTTTCCCTGCCCCAACTCTCGCATCAGCCGTACGAGCGGCCACCAGCGAACCAAGCCCGATCCAAAGAACGCTCGGCGCTCGACCGGCTCGCCCGGATCTCCATGCTCGATCGGCACGATCACCTTCATCGCCCCCTTCGAAGCTCGGACCAGGTCAGACAAATAGCGTGCGACCCCACCCTTCATGGGCGGATAATCACACGTGACCAAGATCCAGGGAGATGCCATATCGGTTTTGCGGAATAGTTAGGAACCCGCTTCTTCGGTGGCGTCGGGCGGTGGAACCACCTTACGCCGCAAGAAACTTCGCGCCATCAGAAGATCCTCCACAAGCAGGAGCCGCGTTGCGAACAACAGAACCAGCGAAATCGCTCCCCCAAAGATCAGCTGCGCAACAAACGGAAAATCAACCGCCACAAAATGCATCATCGCCCAAATAACAACTGCACTGAAGATACCTCGCACGAAGAAGGAAATGAACCACTGTCTCTCCGGCAGCTCGTCACGCGCAAACCACAGTCCGAGCGCTAATAAACCCCAAAAAGAAATAACCGCCGCATAAGCCGCTCCTGCCGGACCGTATTTCGGGACAAAGACAAAATTCAGCAACACGTTTATCACCATCGTAATCCCCATTGCGATTGTCTTTAACGAAGAACGGCGTGTTGCGTTCAAGAGCGAACCGATGGGGAAATCTAAGAAAATAGGAATCAACACCCACGGCAATACCATCATCGGAGCGATCGCGCCTTCGTAAGGACGACCGTAAAAGGTCATAATAATCGGCCCCGCCAACGAAGACAGGAGCGCCGACAACGGAACGCTTACGAGCATCATTAAACGCATGCCATTCTTCAAGGCCTTCCGTAGCCCATCGTGGTTTCCCGCGGCAAAATCAGAACTCATCGCTGGGTAGAGCGCCGCCACGAAGGTCAGAGGGAGAAACTGCAAGGCGTACGTGAGTTTATAAGCAACAGCATACTGTCCGACCGTGGCGTGACCAAAATACTGACGCAGCATCAATGAATCCGCGTACGAGTAGATCTTAACGAATAATCCAGCCAATCCAAATGGCAGGGCGGCTAGTAGAATCATCTTCACCGAAACGAGCCTCGCATTGAGCGGTGTCGCATGACGACGAATCGCATGAAAAATACTCCAACCCAGATTCCAAAGACTCCCAATCAACAACGCGACGACAAGCCCCCTCACGCCCCCTCCCGCTCGTAAAATAAGAACCGAAGCGATGGCGGTGGCGACTTGGCAGATCAGCATCCCGAGCGCTTCAAACCGAAGATCACGTTTCCCACGCAGAGCTCCGTAAAAAATCAGCGAGATCGAGTCCGCCATCAACACAAAGCAGGCAACCATCACAGCCGCCAAGACATCCGGTTCAGCTTTTACGAAGAAGGCGTAGAGAAGCGCTCCCATGACCGCCAATGGCAACAAAAAAGCCTTCAATTGAAGGGCGCGAGCCAAGTAGGCTCTCCCCCGCTCTTCATTCCCAGCTAATTCCCGGATGACGACCGGGGTCAACCCAAAGTCTGCTAAAACGACAAAAACCGACGTGATCGAAACGGCATAAAAATACTTCCCCGTAACCGTTGGCCCAACCAGCCTTGCGATAATGTAAAAAGCCAAGAAAGAGACGATCTTTTGCCCCAGCGTAGCAGCCATGAGCCAGGCAGTGTTGCGGGCGACGGTAGAAGACATGGCCCCACACTATCAGAGTCGATGCGCGTTCACAAAAAACCAGATAGCTGTAAGAAAAACGATCCCAAATACGATCCAGCGTGGGGCATCCTCAATGCTCATACGGGAGCATCAGTATACCTGTTTAGAAACAGCCGTTCAAGTTTTACGAGCCCACTTCTTCAAATGGCTCGCTGGGGCGAACGGCTAACTCCCCAGTTCGACAGACCTACGCGTCTTACCCTCCAGCGTGCAACCAAGGTCACACGCTCCCCTCACACGGCCCGACGAACCAGGCTAACAGAGGGGTTTCGGGTGGGGCGAAGTCAGTTCCCCATGCAGCGGTTTCGTCGAACGGATTTCCGACGGACATGCATAGATCGAGTATCGACGGGTCAAGAAGTTGTGCTCCCAACCCTGCGACAGTCGCATCGTCTCCGGAACGCAAAACGTGGTCAAGAGGACCACGTTTAAACAACTCTCTATTCGATCCTTCCTCTAAGGTCCTCGGAGAGAACCGTACAGGGGGGATGGGGCCAGGACCCGGAGAGTCTGCCGCGCTGAGTGATCAGCGCTTGCAGCCTGGCATGTTCCGCAGCATGTGCGGGGAAGGGGTGAAACTACGGGGCTTCGCTCGCCAGCTGACGCAGACGATCGACCGAGACGCCAGACCGGTCGGCAATCGCAGCAAACAGCTCGTCGAGCTCCTGCAGCGCCTTCGCCTCTTTGGCCTTTTCCTGACGCTCCTTGATGGCGTCTTGATCCGCCATAGCGTCCATTGCCTCGCTCTCGGCTGCTTCGAGCGCTCGCTGAGTCGTGAGGAGCTGCTGTCGTTTGGCCTCGAAGGTGGCCATATGCCTCTTCTGGACGTCGCGCGCAGTGACCAGCTCAGCTTCGAGCCGCTCACACAGTCGCGTGCTCTCTTCGAGCATGACCTCGAGATCGGGATGAGTCGCCCTGATACAATCGAGCTCCTTCTGGAGGCGCTCGTGTTCGGCCGCCGCGAGGGTGACCCGCTGTTCGGCCGCCGCGACTTCGTCCGGCGGCAACGAGCTCTTCTGTCCGAGGCTCGCGACGATCCTCGCCGCGATTTCACAGATCGGCTCGTACACCTGATCCCCCTCATTACCGAGGAAGACGATGCCAGGCACCTGCTCCTGGAGACGATGAAGCAGAGCGTCATCCAGCATGCCGGTCTCGGCCCGGGAAAGAACGGTCGGCACACGCTTCTGACCATCAATCCCTTTCTTCTCGACGCCCGCGAGCAGCTGGCGGAGAGTGATCAGAGTTTCGGGCTTGAGGCCCTCGATATCGTCGCGGAGACGCTCCTTGTTCGGGCGCACAGCCGCGTAGACCAGCGGCGCGATCTCGCACAGACATTCTTGGACCACGAGGCTACGCAGAACGATGTCGACCGGGACCTTCGAATCGAGTCCCAGCGCGACCAGCAGCCTGGCGCCCATCTCAGGTGCCAAACGACTGAAGACGATACCGTTCGGCAGAGCTGCCATGGCGAGGCGGCGCTGCTTCGGGTTTTTCGCGAGGGTGCTGTAGACCATCGCGGCGTGCGTGAGACACTCCGTGTTGAAGGTCGGCATCGGCGCACCCTTGAGATGCACCGTCACCTCGAACCGGGCATCGCCCCCGGTCTCGGCGCGGATGTTCGCTGTAAACACGGTCGCGTCGGGCTTGACCGAGTCGAACTTGAAGGCGGGGGTGCCACTTGCGCACTTCACCTGCCGACCAACCTCGAATTTCCATTCCCCGGCGGGAGCTCCCGCGATGTACAGGACAGCCTGGAGGGCCGTCTCGAGAGCCCCATCGGGCGCCCAGTATCCGCGAATCCGCCGATCACTCTTCTGCACATTGTAGCCATCGATCGTGCCCATCGTCGTCCTACTTTCAGGCTCCTAAAGAGCCATTAACCCTCTCCTCACTCTGAGGTAGGGACCGGCTATTTAGCCTTATTTAAGCTGTTTTGTCAATAATATCCTGAATAGCAATAACTCCCCATCTGAGGGAGTTATTGTGATCGTTTCCGCGGAAGGGGTGCTCGACCTGTTCTTAGTTTGGCTTCACATATCCCAGAACCCGCACAGCCGCCCACTGGAATGGATCTGATGGACTCTTTTTGAAGAGTTTTTTGAATTCCTGAATTCCCTGCGCTTCTTCTTTCAGGTCTCGTGGGAACCGAATGCGGTACATGAGCGCATTCCAGGCGAGATCTTCAGAAGGATCTTTAAAGTTTGGGAGGTGGCCGTAGATCGCTTGGAATGTTTGACGCACCCTCGGGAGCTGGGCAATCTCAGCGGAAAGATTTCGATATTCCGGCTTCATCCCGCGCGCTAAGCGTTCAAGATCCGAAGGAGAAACCGTTCCCGTCTTCATCGTCTGAAGCGCGTCACGAATCAACGCACGACGCTCTCCAGATCCCAAATTGCGAGTCCGTTCAGAGATCCCGTACGTCACGAAGTTCGCCAGCACAAGATTCTGTTCATCATTCAACGGAACGCGGAATTCACGCGCGTCTTGCGTCAAAAGCTTCGCGCTCTTTGCTTCAGAGGCAAAATCACGCGACCCATTCGTTGCTTGGACCAGCGATTTTATATCCGTTGGATTCAAGATCGTGACCACTTGCTGCCCTGGAAAAACGACTGGAGCTGGTGGAGGAATCGTTACATTTTGAGCCGGAGCAACAATGATGACAACAGGGGCCGTGGTAACGACCGGCTCAGGGGCGGGAGTCAAAGAGAAGATATTCTGGGCTGCTCCACCTCCTCCGCCACCGCCAGCTGATGAAGCTCCTCCCCCTGGATTATCGCTATCCTGAATCGCTACGGTCACCGAGGAGATGGAGAGCGCCGGCAGATAGCCGATACCGGTCGAAGAAGCGACATGCGAGATCGTTCCCGTCTGATTAGACTGGAACGACGTATCATCCACCGTAGATATGGTGACGGTCTGCGGAGTACTCCAATCGCTCGCTGTAAATGTGAGGATAGAGGCGGATAGACTCAGACGTGCATTGGAAGCTGCAAGTGAGATCTCAACCGTCGAAGTTGGAGCCGTCGTCAGAACGATCGTATACGAATCAGTAGCCCGACCTTCCGTGACCGAAGCGGATGTCTTGGACACGCTTACGCCCGCCGAATCGTCGTCTGTGATCGTGGCGTTGATGATTGCAGGCAAAAGGCTCGAATAGCCATAAGCCGTCGTTGAAACGGTTGGAGTAATCGTTCCCACATGCGCACCTTCAGAGACTGTATCGTCCGTAGCCGTAACTGTGACTTCTACCGGCACATTCCAGTTCAAGGACGTGAAGTCGATCGTGGAAGTTGAGAGCGTGACGCCATTCGTGGTCGTAGCAAAGAGAATCTGGACGGTTGCTGCTGGGGCGGTTGTTAACACAACTTGAAACGTGTCCGTGAGTAATCCTTCTGTAACTGCAAGCGTATTACTATCCGTGAACGTAATACCTGCCGTGTCGTTATCAGTGACCGTAGCCTCGACAGAGAGGAGTTCCAAATCCGCGTATCCGTACGCGGTCGTCACAACCGTGTGCACGATATCAACCACCTGCGAAGGCTCATCGATCGAATCGTTACTCGCTTCGACGGTAATCTCGAACGGAACGCTCCAGTTAGAGCTATCAAAAGAGATCGATGGGGCGGACACGGTCACTTGAGCGTTCGGCGAGAGAAGAACCTGGACCGTTGACGTTGGCTCAGAATCGAGAACGACCGAGTATGTATCCGTCGTCCCTCCCTCAGTAACGTCGACAGCTGTTTGTAAGAATACGATGCCAGCGGAATCATTGTCGGTAATCGTCCCGATAAAGGAAGAAATGCCAAGCCCTTCGTATCCATACGCGTACGCGGAGGTCGTGAGAAGTGGCTGGATGCTCGTCGCATGCGTTCCTTCGTAGACGGCGTCATTCGTCCCCGTTACGTACACTGTCTGGATGACGTTCCAATCCGAGGAGGTAAAAGTGAGAGTAGAAGTCGAAAGGGTGAGGCCATACGTAGAGGTCGAGAAACTGATCTGAATGGTGGACGTTGGCGCGGAATCGAGGACGACCGTGAAAGCGTCGGCGATGCCGCCCTCGGTGACGGCGAGGGGGCCTGAAACTTGGGTGATGGTGACACCCGCCGTGTCGTTATCAAGAATCGTATAAAACGTACTCGTATTCGACCCAATAAGCGCATTAATCGGGGAAGAGAGCTCGATCCCAATCGTTTCATTCAGCTCATCGACGTCGTCGTCCCCAATCATAAGAGAAATCGTGGTTGAAGTTTCTCCAGCAGGAATCATCGCCTCACCGGTCGCAAGCGTATAGTCCGTCCCCGCTCCTTCGGCCGTGGTTGAGGCGGTGATAATGCTGTAAGTCGTCGTGACATTTTCGAAGTGCGGAGCGTTCAGCAGAATACGAACAGACGTCGCCGTAACACTTTCGAGACCGGAGCCTGTCACGCTCTCAAAAGAGAGGTATCGTGACGTGACATCAATCGCAAACGCGATCGCGCCAGCGTTCGCCGTTTCATATGAGGATGCAGCCGCATTTTCATCTATCGCTTTCACTTGCCAATAGTAGGAACCGTTGGAGAGAGTGATGCCGTCGCCTACCGCGTATGACCCCACTTGTCCAACCTGGAAGGATTGTTCGCCCTGAACGGCAAGATCGCTCGTATAATCAATGATCGGCGAACCGAAGTCCGCTGAATCATCAATTTGGATCTGATATTTCACGGTATCCGCTCCGTCTGAATCGTTAAGCGTAAAAGAGAACGTAGGCGTCGCCGTACTCGTCGTCGAACCGTCTACGAGAGATGGTTGACCGAGCAGTGTCGGTGCGTCTGGAGCGACGTTCAAGGGGGTGTAAAAAATGCGAAACGCATCCAGACCAACCGGCTGCGCACCATTCGATACAAAGATCACTCGCGTGTACAGCGTCCCTGTCCCAACCTGCGTCTGAAAAAGTGGGAGGTATGAATTTACGGTCGAGAACGTGTTTGTCTGACTCACAGAATCCGTCGCTGCTGCCCAAGTACTCCCATTCCAATAGTTCCAGGTGGAGTTATCGGTAGAAAATTGATAATAGACCAAACCCGTTGACCCCGGCATCAAATCCTCCTCTATACGATATAACGCCGCATATTCTGGATTAGAAGTCGTAGGTACTAAGATTATATCGGCAAAAACTCCAGCCACCTGTTCTGAGCCAAAAGAAACTGTCGGATCTGAGGCAGCATACTGACGAATACGATAATCATCCGCTGACATCGTATCGGATACTCCACCACCATCCAGGTCAAAATTAAAACCAGTCATCCCTGCACTCGAAAGAGAAGCATCCGTTGTTGAGTTCTTTAAAACGTCATCCACATAAAATTTTTGGCTTGTCCCTGCTACAATATACTTAATTTTATAAGCCACGCCTGAGCTATTTGTAAAGGCCACTTGGCTAAGTTGCGCCCAGCCACCACCAACGCGCTTAGCACTCACCGCCGTATCTCCAGTCTCCCATAAATCAAACCCTGCCGTGTAGAGGTTATTATCATTCGTATAGCGCGCTGTTACCGCCGCTTGCGATCGATTGTTTGCGCTCTCATCGTTAGCGATAACGATTGTTTCAATAACGACGTCTGTAGCCGAATACCCAGTAGCGATAACCTGATCAAACCCTCCTGTACCTCCGATAACTAATTTACCTGTCGCCGCAGAAACCGTCGTGACACCCCCTCCTTCGTGCGTTGCGGTCCATCCCGTGTAGTCGCCATCATTAAAATCATCAAAAAAAGCAAAGGTACTCGTACCGCTGCTCGTAGAAACGACGCTCAAGTTCCCATAGTACATCCGAATATCAGTCGTTGCTGATGCTGCTAAAGAAGGAATCTTGACCCAAAAAACTGCTGACACGCCATCTGTTTTTGATTCTAGCCAGTAGGAAATATCTGTAGTGCCATCTGATGATGAGAATCGAACATCAGCGAAGGTAGACTGCATATTTGCAACGTAGTCAACCGTCACTTTTACTTGCATGTCCGTCAATATTGACGCGTTCGCATTCGTAATCGTTAAAACCTTATAGTTACTCCACCCAGGATAGGGTGTCGCTGCGTACGTACCAGCCCCTAGGTCCTTGAGACGCGCGTACCCGTTACTCGAAGCATTCACCTCTATATCCGTCGCATTATACGCAAACGCCGCAGCCGGGGTCACGTCATCAAAATTCCAACTTTGGGTGGAACTTGCGCCCACATAAAGAGTCGTGAATGCGTTCACGATTGACCAACTAGAGCCGCCTACCGTATTTGCATGACGCACAAAAGCATAATAGGTAGTACTTGCCGCCAAAGTGCTTTGTCCAGCGAGCGCTCCAGCAAACGTTCCTTTTGACGCATTCACTACGATCGAACTGAGATCATCGGTATCCCCTAACGAGGACCAAACCGCACTCGCCCCTACGCTATCTGAGGTGACTTTCCAGTCCGTCGAAAGATGCGTCAAGTTGTCCGGGCTATTATCGTAAATACTGCTTCCTAATGTCGGATTTATCGAGGCATTATAGCTACCAGCAATGGGCGAGGTAAGAGATGGTGTCGATGGGGCAGTATAGGTCTTCGTATACGTTGTACCACTCATCCCAGGACCGCTCCCGGTTCCACCAGATACTACTAACGTTCCTGAAAAGGCGAGATCGCTGGAATAGAGGGCAATTCTTCCGCCACCACCGGCACCGGTATTTCCATCTACCTGATTTCCTCCATTCGCACTGATCGTTCCACTCCCGACGAAGGTATGTGCCGAGATATAAATCGACCCACCTGAAGCGCTCAGACCACCGTTGGCCGTGATCGAGCCACTCACCGTCACCGCTCCTGAAGCTATAAGGAAAATCTGGCCCCCACCCGTTCCCCCGTTTCCATTACCTCCACTCGAACCGAGTAGAACTGGATATGTTGACGAACCATATATCGCACCCGGTCCCGCATAGTAGCCGGATCCTCCCAATCCCCCATGACTAGCCCCACCATAGCGCCAGGCGAAACCAGCGGTAGCCACCGTACAAACATTGCTACTGTTTGGGCCGCTTCCATCAATTCCTCCCGTATTCATACACCCTTTTACATCTGTATTTATGGATCCAGTTACCGTGATATTTCGCGCAGTCACCGTAAGACCCGTCGGATTCTGTTCAATATGCGAGAGCACTGCCCCTGATTCGATCACAAGATCATCTGCCGCTCCCAAAATCATCTGCCCTGATACCCCCATAGTCATGGTATTGCCTGTTTTCACGGTAACGATTCCGCCACCCAAGTCCACCGTCCCGATCCAGGTCGTACTTACGTTATTCGTGATATCAATCGCCGTACAGGCATTGTCGTTCACATAAGTCTGCGTCACAACCGTATCCGTTGTAACACTGCACGTTGCAGCCGCTACCGGGCGCAGGAAAACCAACGTACCAAGGAGAAAGAATATCGCCGCCAACAAGGAACTACCCAAAATAGGCTTCATGCGCGGATTATACCATCCCTTATTCAATTACCATAGGCATTATGTGTACCTACGTAAATAAAAAAGCTCCGGCCACATGCCAGAGCTTTTTTATTTTTGCAAAGATTAACGCTTTGACTACCGCGTGGAGTGCGCGTTTAGCGCTTGGACCACTGAGGTGCGCGACGCGCTTTCTTCAGTCCGAACTTCTTACGTTCCTTGG
>CAZRJW010000019.1:0-19761 GCA_964600845.1 uncultured Gammaproteobacteria bacterium
GCCTTCAAGAGCCCATCCTGAGCCATCGTGATCATTCCCCCCTTCACTGCCATGTCTTGAATCATGAACTCAGAGACTTCTTTCGAGAGGACTTCTTGTTCAATTTCTTTTGTCATCGTGAAAATTTCGTAGATACCGACGCGGCCTTTGTAGCCAAGGTTATTACACGTTTTGCAGCCCGGACCTGGACCCTTGAATGCAAGGTGTTCCATATCGACATGAATCCCGGACTTGGGTGAAATTGCGGCCAAAACACGACGAACCTCGTCGAGCACCCCCGGACTCAGGGCAAGGTCCACTTTGCAATCAGAGCACAACCGGCGCACCAGACGCTGCCCGATCACTGCGTTCAAGGCTGGCGCTAACAAGAAAGGTTTCACGCCCATCGAGAGGAAACGCGGGATGGCACCTGCCGCGCTGTTCGTATGGATCGTAGACACGACCAAGTGACCCGTGAGAGCGGCTTGAATCGAGATTTCTGCTGTTTCAAGGTCACGGATTTCTCCCACCATCACAATATCTGGGTCCTGACGCAGGATCGATCGCAACCCCTTCGCGAAGTCGTAGTTCTTTGAGTGTTCAATCTGGCTTTGGTTGATCCCCGCAAGCTTATATTCGACCGGATCTTCGAGCGTGATGATTTTTACGCCTGGATCGTTGAGTTTCTTCAAAATGGCGTAGAGCGTGGTTGTTTTTCCGGAACCCGTCGGACCGGTCGTCACGATCATTCCGTTTGGACGATCAATCTCTTTCTGAAGACGCTCAAGCGCGAGGCCAGTGATACCAAGGCTATCAAACTCAAGCGCCACCGCCTTTGGACGCAGCAAACGCATGACTACCGACTCACCGTAGGCTGTCGGCAAGAAGCTGACACGAATATCGATCTTTTCGTTCGGTAAGTAGATCGTGATGCGGCCATCTTGTGGCACGCTATCGATGTTGATTTTAACCCCTGAAAGCAACTTCAAACGCCCGATCATCTGTTGCCAGGCAGATCGAGGAAGTCGCGCAGCCTCGTTCAGCAAGCCATCCATGCGATAGCGGATTTTGACTCCATCTTCTTCGGCTTCCACGTGAATATCGGAGGCATTCGCCTTGAGAGAGGCTCCGATGATCAACGTAATGATGTCCGTCGTGTTGACCTTCGTGATCTGCTGCTGCAATTCATGGAAATCGGCAATCTGCTTCTCGTATTTCAGCAAATCGTTTTCATCGATGCGGTAACCGTAGATAACTTCCTTTGGAATTGGAAGAATGTCATACAGTTTAAACGCGGCCTGGAAACTATCTTCTGAGATGTAGTAAACATCCACCGAAGAATGCTGTTCTTCTGCAATCCGCTGACGGATCTGCTCGATTTCTTCGGAGGGGTTCGTCGTCGCCAATCGAATCTGCTCCTTCACTTTAAAAAAACTGATCACCTGCAGCTTTTCTGCATCTTGTTTTTTGATCAGAATAAGGGCTTCTGGAGCAATCGGAAATCCTCGAAGCGCGATGTAAGGTAGGCCGAACTTCATCGCCATTTCTTGCGCAATTTTCTCTTTTTCACGGATTTGAATCTCCTGCATCTTGTCCGTCAGCGCGACCTGCGCCGCAGCCGGTGGAGCTTTAACAGGGGTCGCCGGCGCAGACGAACTGTTATTGATCGGGCTGCGTTTTATCGAAGCGGCAAAATTCGCTAAATCGTCCGTTGCACTTGAACCAGCCGCATCCGGAAGCGGCTTTTTGAGAAGATCCTCGATCGAGGCAGATTTCGGAGGATTGGTCGCCACACTTATTTGGTTGATTGCTTAGGAGCCTTGCGAGACGTCAGCGAGCGGAAGACCCGTCCAATCTTGCTATGCGCTGTTCCCTCAACGGCACGGCGATACAAGCGATTCCACGTAGCATACTGGAAGTTGACCGCGAACAGCCCGCCTAAAATCACGGCAAACAAGACGAGCACCGCCGTCACCACATTCACCACTACAAAAATCTTTGGAAGTCCGAGGTACAAACTTGCAAGTAAGAATCCAAGAGCCGGCAAACCAGCGAAGAACGCGATCAGAATTGAAGCGGCGAAGATAAGACTTCCAATCACCATCATGCAAAACGCCGTTTCAGCGATCGTAACCCAGGCCTTTCGAAGTAATTGCCCTGCATGGACTACCGCTTCATGCAGCGTCATCCCATCGGCCATAATGCCATTCAGGGCAAACAAGTGAAGTGAGGTGGCCACAAACAGCAGGATCAAATACACCAACGCGGCGATGAGGAACAACACTCCCCCTGCTGGCAGCGAGGAAACCGCATCACTCACGACCCGAAGACCAAGCGAACCGAGTCCCGCGATCCCCACCATGAGTACATTCAATACCGCGAGTGGAACAACTCGCTTGGAAGCGGTCTGCAAAATCTGACGAAACCCACGACCGAGCGTTGTCTGGCCACGATCCAAGCAAGCTACAAGCGTTCCCTGGGCGACAACGCTAAAAAACAGGATCAGTAAAATGAGGGCGAGTGCAAACAAAATACTCTGTGTTAAGGCAAATTTGTTCACCCAATCCAACTGATCGACGCGCAAAAGGTAGGTATGCCAACCTCCATCGCGAGCGAGAGGTGACTGAAGCGCGTTACGGACAGACAAAATGAAGACATCATAGATCCCTCCTGTCTGGAGAAAGACTGTCAGTAAGGCTAACGGCCAGAAGCGCTTTTCCTTCCAGGCAAGAGAAAGAGCGTCACGTAAGATCTGGCGATAGAGCGGCCGAGGCTGGGAAACGGAAGAAAGAGCGCGTGGCATAGAACTGTTGGAGAGTATACCACGAAGCGAAATCCGTTTGCAGGCTTACCCGCCTCTCAGATGAAACGCGTGCGGTCTTGCGTTCTAGAAGAACATTGTTTTATTGACGCGGCCACAAAAGGCTGCTATAAGAACCCTTCACAGCGCAGCTTTTTGCTCGTGTCTGTGACCCGTCCTTAGAGGACAAGACTGTTCCCACACCTACTGGAGAGAGCCATTCGATGAACCGAGGAGATTCGTCACGAGATTCGCAAGTTGGGCAAACGCGTGGAGGCCGGTGCGACTACCGGACGGAAGACGGGCAACCGTACGTCGTGCGGCGCATCAAGGACTACGGGAAGCCGTTCGTCCGCACCACAGGCACCGACCCCGACGAGAGCCGGAAGTCCGAGCTGAGACTTCCCGGGAGTACCAAGCCGTGAAGCTACGACCAGTAGCTCCCTCGGGAGTACCGATCGCACGCCCTGCACGACCAGCCGATGACGGATGGTTCCAGCTCGGGAGCTGCAAGAATGCCTTCGACGACAATGATTGCGGGCTCGGAGGAATGCGGATCGGACGCGATCCTCACATCTTTCCGCGCAACGGCGATCCCCGCACCACCTGAACGACCCCACCGGGGATCGCTCTCGGCTTGATCTCAACGATCGCCGAGAGCCTCCTCCGGGACTCCTTCGCGCCACAGGCTCCTACAGCATACGCACCCCTTTCCTCCGAGTGAGTTCGCTCTCGCTCGTGCCGAGCTCAACTCGGCTCTCAGACGGAAGGCGGTGTGTTTTGCGTTTTATCTGTTTCTAAAACCTCAGACAAACGATTCGTTCATCTGCGACCGATGGTTTAATTTGAACTTCAAGAAGCGGTACGTGATAACTTCCTAATGTTTCTCTTATTTGTTCCGGCCATTCCATCGCGACAATTGTTCCTGGTTCAGCCAGTTCGCTTTCCAAATCGAGCGCATAGACGTCGGAAGCATTTTCTAGGCGATACGCATCAATGTGCACCAGGCGTTTGATCCCGTTTTGTTCTTTTGGGAGCGTGTACGTTCTGAGCAAGGAAAACGTCGGACTCCGCGGACGACCTTCGACGCCTAATCGGTGTGCGAGCGTTTGGACAAGCGTCGTCTTCCCCGCTCCAAGCGGACCAGACAACGCCAAAATCATTGGAGCGCGAAGCTGTTCAATGATCGCCTGCGCAACCCCATTCCAGTCTTCTATCGCTTGTACATGGAAGGTTTTTTCGCTCATACACCAATGTTCCATTCTGGATCAATATCTAAATCTTGCCATTGGGTGAGGTCACCGAGCTGATAGCGCCAATAGCCAGCGGCGGCGATCATAGCCGCATTGTCCGTCACATACTTTCGCATCGAAGGGAGGTAGTGAACACCGGGCAACTGTTTTTTCACGGCTGCGCCCAGACGGTTGCGTAGCGCCGAACTCGCCGATACGCCCCCGACCAAGAGCACGCCTTTGACGCGCTCCGCTTTGGCCGCGGCTACGGTCTTCTCAACCAGAATTTCGATAATCGCTTCTTGAACAGACGCTGCCAAATCGTTCTTCGTCTGCTCGAGGTCTGTACTCGTGGTTTTCACGTCGTCCCAAGTGTTACGCACGGCGGTTTTGAGACCGCTAAAACTAAAATCAAAACTTCCATCGTGCCGCATCGGACGCGGCAGAGGGAACTTCGTCCTATCTCCTTGGAGCGCACGCTTTTCAATCTGTGGTCCGCCTGGGTAAGGCAACCCCATGAGCTTGGCGCTTTTATCAAACGCTTCTCCCGCTGCGTCGTCACGCGTCTGACCGATCAAACGGTATTTTCCAAGTGCTTCGACGATCACGAGTTCTGTATGACCACCCGAAACAATCAACGCTAATAACGGATACTGCCAGAAACGACGCTTGTGCCCATCAAGCCAGGCAGAAGCCACGTGCCCCTCCAAATGATTCACGCCGACAAGCGGCTTCTTCGACAGCCAAGCAAGCGTTCGCGCGGCTTCAACTCCCACACTCAAGGCGGTTGGAAGT
Organism: uncultured Gammaproteobacteria bacterium; assembly: GCA_964600845.1. GTDB lineage: Bacteria > Patescibacteriota > Patescibacteriia > 2-12-FULL-60-25 > 2-12-FULL-60-25 > JAGOTP01. The sequence continues at coordinate 4,807 of CAZRJW010000019.1, forward strand.
CCTGGACCACGCGTGACCGCGATCACATCGAAGGCGTTCATTCCCTTTTTTCCAAGCGCCTGCGTTAACAAGGATACGGTCTCTGGAACATGCGAACGCGCAGCGACTTCTGGAACAACCCCTCCATACTTTTGATGGATCGGGATCTGGGAGGAAACCAGATGCCCGACCACTTTTACCTCTTCTGGCTTCCCAACGCGGTCCCGCACAGAAATCAAAGAAATCGCTGTCTCATCACAGCTGGTTTCGATCGCAAGCACTCGGACAGACTTCATACACGGCAGAGTAGCAAAGACCTACGAATAGACCAAGAATCAAGCAAAAACGAACTGCGCCCCCGAACTGAGCAACAGTTCGGGGGCGCGCGACAGATTTCTTACCCCGCACGGAGCAGTTCGAGGATGAGGTGGACGAGCGCGATCTTGGAACGCTCGAGACCGCCCGGAGAGAAGTCGCTCTCCACCTCCTTGTCGATCCGGATCCTGATCTCAGTCCGGCGGCGCAGATCGGAGGCGGCGCGCTCCTGAGTACGTGCCAGCACCTCCCTCCTGTTCTTCGCGATGACCCTCATCACGATGATCCGGTACGGGAATTTCCCCTCACCGATCAGCTCCTGGAGCCGCGCCACGCCGTGTTCGGTCATGTCGCAGACGCAGGACGTCCCCTGCTCGAGCAGGGCGAAGGACTCCGCAGTCCTTCCGTAGTAGTCTGGACGCGGCCGAACGGTGTCGTCCTTGAAGGGCTGAGCGTGCTCGAGGAAGCGCCCCTCCTTGATCATCCGCTCGAACACCTCCTGGGTCACGAAGTGGTAGGCGGCGTCCGACTCCCCTTCGCGCTGTGCGCGAGACGTCCAGGACCGGGCGTGACCCAGCCACGGGACTTCGGCGAGCACACACTTCATGAGCTCGCCTTTTCCGACCCCTGTCCCTCCGACGAGGATGATGAGCGTACCCGGCTTCGGTTCCATTTATGAGCCTCCGTGTGTGGCGATCTGACGAGGAGCGAAACAACTGGCAAGACTATAGAAAAACCCTCTTAAACGGTCAACTCAGAGGCCGAATGGTATAGTAGGCACAACTTTTCTTCTCTATGTCTGCCCCGTCACGTAACAAAAATTGGAAGCGAGCTAGGGGCGTATTTACGCTTATTGTAGCGGCGATTGGCGTAGCTATTCTCCTTCCGTCTCTCTTCTCACGTAAAGCACCCGCTCCTTCCATCGTCTCCAACCCACCATTCGTCATCACCGAAAGCTCTTCTTCAGTTGTCTCCACTTCGTTCCAACATAAAAATACCTACGACGTCGATCCGGCCAGCCGTATCCTCCTCGTCCCCCATCATTTAGTCGCCGGGCGCGAGATCGCGAGTCTTCTTTCTTCTAGCTCCATTCCACGACATGTCCTACTTCTCTCGCCCGACCACTTCACCAAAGGGAAGCAGGCGCTCTCAATAACACGACGACCCTTTACCTGGAACGGTCAGACGATTCCTCCGAACGAAGCACTCATCACTACTCTCAGCGAGGCACTTCCTGATGCTCTCCAACTACAAGATGACGTCTTCGCGAGTGAGCATGGAATACGCGGACTTCTCCCTTTTCTCTCGACCGCTTGGCCAGACGCAGACGTAACCGCACTCACCGTCAGAGTCGATACGTCGACAACCACAATGCAGAAGCTTGCGCAGACGCTCCAGACAGAACTCGCTCGCGATCCAACGCTCTTGATCGTTGTGACGATCGATTTCTCCCACGAACTTCCAGGGTATCTCGCAGATCTTCACGATGCGCAGGCCATTGCCCAACTCCAAGCGCTGAACGCAGATGCATTCGACCAAGTGGAAATTGATTCCCCGCCGCTCTTCTTTTTCCTCGCAACCTTGGCCAAGCTCGAACAGACAACGCTTCGTCTTCACGCGCATACCAACAGCTTGTATTTAATGAACACACAGATCGCTGAACGAGGCACGAGCCACCTCCTGATGAGCACTGTTTCTAAAAGCGATCCAACGCCACTCACGAAACGATTCACGCTCTTCCACGATGCGACGCGTAACATTATAAGCTCTGAAGATCGTGTCTATCGTGGTTACGATAAGATCGAAGAAGTGACAATTCCCTTTCCTGCCATCTTCGTACAAGAAACAACGACGAGCACAACAATCTGGCATGCGATTCCACTTCGAAAAATGTCCGAAACCTCTTGGGAACTCGTCTCTGATCGCACCTTCAAACAACTCGCATCCGAACGTACTCAATGGGAGACCTGGGCACGCGCTCACCTTTCGACGAAGTGAAGCGAGTGGTAGGATGAGGTTCATATGGACCAACCCTCTTCTGCTCCGTCTTCACCCATTGAGAAACTCCCAACGCCTACCCAAATTGGCGGCCATTCCACCGCATTACTTGTGGCCGTGAGCGTCCTCATTGGGCTTCTCATCGGCATCCTCGGCTTTCTCGCTTGGCAAAAAACCGTTGCTCCTGTAGCGCCTTTGACCCCTACTCCGCTTCCCACGAATAACGTCAGCTCAACGGTCCCAGGAACAGCAACCTCAACGTCGCCCACAAGCCCAACCACAACAGCGGCGAACGTTGATCCAACAGATGCGAGCCTCACGGTGCAATGGAAAACAGGAACGATCGTCGTTCCAAGCGTAGCCTTCGGCTCGATCATCCCAGAGAACACCTTCCGTGTTCGTAGTACCTCAGGCTACACCGGAGGGATCGACGAAGCACTCCCCGAATATAAATTCACCTATGATTACTACGAGCAAGGCCGTGTAACAGAGGGTCAATTTAAGGACTATGTCGTGTACGGTGCCAAGCAATTGAACCGCGAGGTTGACCTTGGGATGGACCAAAGCATGTCCCCTGAGTTTTTCAATCTCCTCGTTTCTCCAGACAAGAAAGACGTGCGTATCGTTGGGATGGCGACGTCTTCGGTCTTTGGACCTGCGTGGCCAGCCGTTCGTTTTGCACCCAACCTTCGGTTGAACGTCAGCTCATTCCCAGCAACGCTGACGCTCGAAAACGGAAAGATCATCCGCCGCGCTGAAGTTACGGACAAGGCCACTCCTTCACCTCTTTGTGGTGGCTCGGGCTGCGTAGACCGCCTTCCAATTGCTCGCACACAAGATGGCCGCAACCTCTATCAAGGTCCAACGGGCTCGTTCTTCTCAGAACAGAAGGTTAAGCCTGGCTGTGTCATCCTCTACCGTGAAAATGGAGAAGGGATGGTGTACGAAAGCGGGATCGCTTCTGCTATTCGCGATCCTCAAGTACCCATGGAAGCGAACTACGTTGCAGCGCGCATCATCACACCTGCTCAATTGAAATGGGACCGCGCCTTCGCCAACACCTCCACCTTCCGTGCCCACGAGATTGGAGGCTGTGGAGGGATCGACTGTATGCGCGTCCTCTCTTCAGATGAACTGAAAGAGAGCGATCTCGTCCAAGCGGGGACAACAGATTTGGGCGACCCAATCTACGTCTACAAACCAGAATCGGATGGTCGACCGCGTGCTGCAGGCATCGTCTACGAAACCTACGAACAATGGTATGAGTTCGATCCGCAAACAAACCAGAAGCCACCGATCGGCGTCTTCTTGCAGCGCGTGAAAGTTCCTGTCTTCTTCTGGAAAGATGCGCTTGGCCGTTGGGTCGCTTACAAGAACACAATCGCTGTTCCACTTCTCGAGTGTGGCAAGCCCGTGATCTACCTCTACCCAACCCAAACACAGGACGTCCACGTGAAGCTTCCTTCGTTTATCAATGTCACCGTCAGTGACCCAACCTATCCAAAGGAAGGCTGGAACGTGAGCGCCGAACCAACCGGAAAACTCACTCTCAAAGATGGAACAAGCGTTGGTTCGCTCTTCTGGGAAGGTCTCGGAGTAAACTACGCGGTTCCAAAGAACGGTTTCGTCGTGAAGGATGGTCAGGTAGAAACGTTCTTGAACAAGACCCTGCCTCAGTACGGCTTGAATGCGCAAGAACAAAAAGACTTCATGGATTTCTGGGTTCCTCTCATGACAGGTGCGCCGTACTACCGCATCTCGTTCCTCACAGACGACTGGAGCAAACAGGTTCCGCTCAGCGTCACACCAATGCCACGCACGAACATCCGTATCTTCATGGATTGGCAGCGCTTAGCTGGTCCGATCGAACTCCCAGAGCCAACGATCACGGCACCAACACGCAACGGATTCACACTGGTGGAATGGGGAGGATTGTTGCGGTAACGAAGAGCTCTTCAGAAGCTATATCCAATGGACAATAAAAACACCGCGCTCCTGGGAGCGCGGTGTTTTTATTACTCCTCTTTGAGCATCGCCTCGATCGCATCGACCTGCGCGACTCTACTCTGAGACAGTAAACCCTCTGGATCTTTAGCTGGTGGTCGAGCTGTTAACGCTTGTCGCTTTTCTTCTGGGGTAGACGCCCATCTTAATCGTGCCAATGCTCTTTCCAAGGCGCGTGGGTGGCGTACGAACAGATCTTGTGAGCGAAGCTCTCGAAGCTCCTCTCGAAGATATGGGGGCTTCGTTGTAAGCTGACCTTTATTGAGTTCCAAAAAAGCGGATAGCTCTCGATACAGCCGCGTTTCGGCAACGTGCTCAAGTCGGATAAGGTGCAAGCCCCAGGCCGTCGGGAGTTTGAGACTCAACTCTCCCAGGACAGCCAACAAAACGCGCGGATGCTCCCTCACTTCGTCCATTTCTAAGAGATCACAAAGATCATCATCAAATCCGGGTGACGAGAAATACTCTGGACTCCTTTCAGATCTCACAATCAAATCTTCGATGAGACCTGATAGTCGTCTCTTGATGATCGCTTGGTCCGCTTTCAACTTCGATCTGTTTTCGTCCAACTGAAACGTCTCTTTTCTCTCTTCCTCCTCTTCTTCTTGGAGTAACAATGAAATGACTGTCTTTACGCGTTTCGTGATCTCTTCATCCTCGCCGTTGATAGACCAATCTTTCAGTGCTTCTGTCGTTAAGTATCGTCCAAAGCGTGCATACACAAAACTGCGTTTAAGCTCGTCCTTTAAAACCTCCTCTCCTTTATTTTTTGAAAAGATCACAGAAAATTGCTGTGACACACGCTCCCGCTCTTCGGGGGAGATGAAAGACAGCACCGTTTCGTCTCTCCCCGGAATGGCCGGGAAACTTTTAAGCGTCGTCGCTGCCTGACTTGCAAGCGCTTCGCTCAACGGAACCGGCAGCCCCGGCTTGGTTTGCTCTTCTGCTCCAATAATTCCAGGTTGCTTTGGCCTTCCTCCAGGCATTGTTGGACTGTCGAATTTCTTCTGATTCATGGAAAGATGGTAACACACGCGTGTTGCACCCTCGAAAAGCTTGTCTGTGGAATAGAAAAAGACTCCGTTCCCGGAATCTTTTTCATGGTAGCTCCAAGGGGAGTCGAACCCCTATTAACGGCTTGAAAAGCCGCTGTCCTAACCACTAGACGATGGAGCCATGTATTTACGTACCTACAAGCAAATTGCGTCGGCAGGATATCGATCTTTAGCCTCTCCGTCAAGCGGAGAAAGCGCCTCGATAGAGCATTCGGCGCGGGGAGTTGAGCCACTCCCCGCGCCTGCCTTGAGACCTCTTACGAGACTTCACCCATGCCAAGGAAGTAGCCCTTGGCACTCTGCGCCGCCCACCAGGACGCGCGGAACGACTCCTCGGAAGCGAAGTCTTCCCGCACGGGGATGACGACATCAGAGTCGTCCGGCATACGACTCGGCAGCCCGTAGATACGCGGCAGCTGTCGACGCAGCCGCGTAACCTCCTTCGGCTCCTCCCGATCGAGACCAGGGAAAAGCCGATACTTCGTGACGCTGGCGATTGCGTCCCACAGCGCGCGGTCCTGCACGCACAGAGCCACGAACTTCTGCGCTCCTCCGCAGTACCCCTTTTCCAGGTCGAATCCGCCCTGGATCAGCGCCGGCGTGACCTCGCTCACATCTGCCCCGGGGGCGTACGCGAACGCGAGCGGAACCACCACCTCATGGTCGAGCATCGTCGTGAAGACACCGACCGCGCCGACTTCCCCACCTTTCGGGTAGCCGACGTAGCTGTTTCGGTGGCTCCCGAGATCACAGCCCTTCATGAATGCGAGCGGCTTCAGCATCTCCCTGAAAACCTTCGGGATCTGATCGAGGCGCCGAAAATCGATCAGATCCTTCCCATTTGATGAAAACTTCCCGAGCATACGTCTACCTCTCCCCTGGTCCTTCACGCTCCATTACGTAAAGGATGCAAAGTATAAAAACTCGTCACGTTTTTTTCAAGCGAACAGAACTTCGTAACGTTATTCGTGCTTCATCTGCGACCGACGCCAAGCCGCAATTTTTGCATGATCCCCCGACATCAAAATTTCTGGGATCCCCCAGTTTTGCGCACCGGCTGGATAGATCTCTGGACGGGTGTACTGCGGATACTCGAGCAGCCCTTCTTCTGTGTGCGACTCCGTATCCAACGACGCCTCTTCTCCTAATACGCCTGGCCGTAAGCGTGAAACAGCATCCGTCATAACGAGCGCGGCCAACTCTCCCCCCGTGAGGACGAATGATCCAATCGAGAGTTCTTCATCCACTAAATGCTCCGTAATGCGCTCGTCGACCCCTTCATACCGTCCGCACAAAAAGACAAGACGATCGTATTCTGACAATCGCACTGCATCGGCTTGTTGAAAACGTTTTCCCTTAGCGCTGGTTAAAATCACGCGCGTCTTTTTTGCCCCAACCGTAGGCGATCCGTCTTTTCTGCGAACTTTCAACGCGATCAGCGCTTCATGGAAAGGTCCCACTTTCATCACCATCCCTGGACCACCCCCAAACGGACGGTCATCAACCGTTTGATGTCGATCATGCGTCCACTGCCGCAAGGCATGCGCCCGAAGATCTAACAGCTTCTCACGCTGAGCGCGCCCCAAGATCGATCCATCCAAATAGGGCTGGACCAGTTCAGGGAAAATGGTGAGAATATCAACTTTCAGCGGTTTCTGCTTGGCCATACCGGGGCAGCATACGAGAAATCGGGCGGAAACAAAAGCAGAATACAAAAGAGCCCCAGAAATCCGGGGCTCTTTTCTGTTCGTTTACGACTAGATTCCGAGATCGCTCAGATCGGAGTCTGTTACCAATCCGGAGCTCCCGTGGCCGACTGAGGCAGGCGTAGCGCTTCCGCTCGCACTCATTCCCTCACCACTCATCTCACCAGCAGGACCGCCTTTGCGCTCCTGATGCTCACGACGAGCCGATTCTGGCTCATAAATGCGCATATTTACACGAGCATTCGCCTTTGCTCCAACGATTTTCAACAAAATACGAAGGGCGCGGGCTGTCTGGCCGTCACGACCGATGACATACCCCATATCGTCTTGACCCACACTCAGAGTCAAAAGCACTCCGCGATCGTCAACCGTCCGTTCCACCTGCACATTTTCTGGGTGGTTCACGATCGATTTAACGACAAACTCAAGAAACTCCTGTTCAACGTGCGGCCCGTCTATCTGCTGTACATCCATGTCCATATCAATGGCTTTTAGCCTCCAATAGGTGGAGGCGGCTAAATGATCAGCCCCTCAGGGGGATGGAAAGACGATAGCATGGGGGTTATGCCCACTCAAGGCGAGCTTAGCTCGCCAAGGCATCCGCTTGACGGAGGGGGCATGAAAGGCTATTCTTGGCGCCATGTTAACGATCCGCCTTACCCGTGTCGGGAAAAAGCAGCAACCTTCCTATCGCTTCATCGTGTCTGAAAAGGCCCGTGATCCATGGGGACGTGCGCTCGAATTCCTCGGGACCTACAATCCTTTGACCAATCCATCAACGATTGTGCTCGAAAAAGAGCGTATTTCGTACTGGATTTCAAAGGGCGCTCAGTGCTCGGAGACGGTCTGGAACCTGCTCGTTGATCAGGGCCTCGTCCAAGGAGCCAAGAAGCGTGTGAATACGATGAAGAAGCGTCACGCTGAACGTCTCGCCAAAAAGGCAGCGTAATCAAGCAAAACGAAGAAATCAGACCCGAAAGGGTCTGATTTCTTATTATAATACTTGACGCATCTCCTGTTTCCAGCCAGAATGCCTCGTTTCCCACACACGCCCGGTTCCTCCGGGATAAGGGGATTCGTCACCAGAGGAGGCTCACGCCATGTCACTGGAGGTTTCGATCGTTGTTCGCGACGGGAAGAAGTTCGTGCACATTCCTGAAGGCATCGGATACCCACAGCTCGACCGCGAGCTGCAGAGGCTGGGATTGCCCACGCTCATGCAGCCCGGGGAAGAGATTCCCGAGCGCCAACCCCTCAGTCACGCGGAGAAGGTCCAGCGCCTGCTGGACTTCGCCGCCACCCTCGAGAAGGAGGACGCGGGCTGAAACCCGCCAACAACAAACTGGGCGCACGGACATCTCCCTGCGAGCGGAGAGACGACTCTCAGTCTCTCCGCACCCACCTTATTTATCTGAGCCCTCGCTCGGATACATCTCTGGGTACAGGTACAACCAATGTTAACGAGCCGCCCCTTGTTCTTTGAGTTTTTCGATATCTTCTAGCTTCACGGAGAGCAATTGAGATACGCCATCGCCGCCCATCGTGACGCCGTAGAGGACGTTCGCTTGAGCCATTGTTGCGCGGTTGTGTGTAATCACGACGAACTGCGTTTTGTCGGCGAGCGAAGCAACGATCTCTGCAAATTTCTTAGAATTCGATTCATCCAACGCTGCATCTACCTCATCAAGCACTACAAATGGCGAAGGATTCGTCGCCATGATGGCACAGATGAGCGCGATCGATGTCAGTGCACGCTCGCCGCCAGAGAGTAGCGAAATCGACTTAAACGTTTTTCCTGGAGGCGTCACTTGAATATCAATTCCGACAATGCGCTCAGCTGTTTCTTCGTCTTCTGCGAGCGCGTTCCCCTGCTCGTCGACTTCTGGCTCTGATTGAACTTCGATCAGCTTGGCATCTCCCCCACCAAATAATGTTTTGAAAAATTTCCCGAACTCACGATTGAGATCAGTGAAAGCAGTCTTGCTACGCTCTTGAATTGTACGATCGAGCTCTTCGACAACGGTTTCAAGTGCAGCTAAGCCAGCACGCACATCTTCTGCTTGGGCCGATAAGAAGCTGTGACGCTCTTTGGTTTCGCCGTGTTCTTTCATGACTTCTGGATCGATGCCTCCAATCCACTCGAGCTGCGAACGCAAACGCTGAAGACGCGAACCTGTGTCAGGCGCCGTTTGGTTCGCGACTGCGCTTTCTGCCAACGTTTCAAGCTCAGCTTCAAGCGCGGGTGCTTGCACACGTAAATCCTGCAAGAAGCCTTCACGTCGTGTTTCGAAGCGCGCGAGCTCAACCGCCGCATCCGAAGCAGTGCGCTCAACTCCGTGTACCTCCTGACGTTTAGTCGTGAGCCGACGCTGCAACTCAAACAAATGCGAGCGCTGATCGCGATCACGCTGGTTCCAAGCATCCAATTCACGTTCACAAGCACGCACACGTTCGGTGAGTACCTCATGGACCTGCGCCAGAGCCGTCGCCTCTGCTTCGATTTCTGGATTCGCTGCGGAAGCCTGTTCTGGCTCCGGAGCAGGACGCTGGAGTTTTCCAACTAACCCATCCCCCACCGTTTGGAGCTCATTAACCAACTGCCGAATCAGTTTCAGATCCGGCTCTGCCGCCTGGACCGCCGTAGACAGCGCTTGATATTTAGCCCGGACCTCCTCAATCCCTTCAATGATCTTCGAAAGCGGAAGAGGTGACCATGGCTTCTCGGCACGAACCGCCGCCACTGCCCGTTTTGTATCCAGTTTCAGCTGTTCTTCACGCACCTGCCCACGCTCACGGTTCAATTCATCGAGTTTTTTACGGATCTCTTGGAACCCTTCATTCACTGGCACGTCCTTTTCCATTTTCTCGAGCTCCTGCTGCAAGGCCATAGCCTCCTTTTCCCGCGCCTCAATCTCTTGTTTGGATACATCCATCTTTTTGGCCGCTTCCTGCCAGCCACGACGAATTTCAGCCCATTGGCGCCCATAGTGCTGGCGCTCGAGAGAGCGAAGCTCCTGTTCCACCCCTTCGCGCTCCTGGAGGCGTTTTACCTGCTTCTCAAGGGACGCGAGACGGGGTCCGAGCTCCTGGAGGAGCAGATCCGTCTGGGCTAGGTGGTCTTTTGAGGCGGAAATCTTGTTCCAGGCGGAATTTCGCTTCAATTGGAAGGGTTTTAGACCAAAGGCTTCATCAAAAAACTCCTTGCGTTCGGCTGGGCCAGCAACCAAGACCTGGTCGACCATCCCCTGCCCAATGACGCTATACGTCCGCTGTCCGATGCCACATTGGGCCAAAAGGAGCTGCATATCCTGCAACCGAGCCGCTTGGCGATTGATCTCGTATTCGGACTGTCCATCCCGGTACAGGCGGCGGGTAACGGCGATTTCACTCATCCCAAGCTCCGGTTTATCGTCGTTCTCGAGGATCATTGTCACCTCGCAGAACCCAGACCGGCTCCGCTTCTCGGACCCGGCAAAAATGACGTCTTCTGAGCGTTTTCCGCGCAAAAGCTTCATACTTTGCTCTCCCATAACCCAACGCAAACCATCGGCCACGTTCGACTTTCCCGAGCCATTTGGCCCGACAACCGCCGTGACCCCCCGTCTGCCGGAGGCGTCTAATACGAACTCTAAGCCCATCTTTTGGGCGAAGGTTTTGAAGCCTTGAAGCTCAAGCCGCTTGAGGTACATACCGCGTCTATACTACTCTATCGCCATGCCACATACCAAAGACGCCGGATTCGAGCATTTGCGTGAAGCCTTTGCCGAACTCCTTACCGAGATTGAATTTCCCCCAGGGATCTTCGTAACCGTCCTGAGCGCCGAGATTGCCGCAAACTCCGCCCACGCCACCTTCACGCTTTCCGTCTTCCCAGATGGCAAAGATAAGGAGGTGCTCGAAACCTTGAACGCGAATAAGCACGACCTGAAAGACGGACTCGCTAACACGACCCGCCTCCGTCGTATTCCTGATCTTCACTTTAAATTTGACCACACGGAGTCTCAAGCAGAGATCATTGAACGCGCACTGAATGAACTGAAGCAGAAGGGGGAATTGTAACAGTCTACGTGTGAACGTTCATCTGGTTCTTTATGCCTACTTCGTACCAAGCACTCGTTGATGACTTGAATGCGCAATCATTCCACAAGACGCCGATCACTTGTTCACAAGAACAAATCGAAGCGGCGGTGAAGGCATTCATCGTCTTTATGGGTTTGCCGGAAGAAAAGAAATTTCAATTTTCCGCGCGCCTAGATCCCAACGATCGAGGAACGGAGATTGGCTATTGGACACGTCGACGAGCCGAGGGTCATCCAGACGATCGCGGCTACTTTCATTATTCAGAAGCTGCCGACAAACAATTCCGCCCTAAGGGTCAAGATTGTCCTGAACTGATCACATTCATGGATGCAGCCAAGATCGTGCATACAGCCGCTGTCCAGAAACTGCGCGAGATTGTTCACACCATCGATGAACAACACCCTGGATTAGAGCAGGCATTGTTCGCCCCTGGGAATGGACGTGAGCTTCGTCTCCCACTCCGCTTCCTCGCCTATACGCAAACCGAACCAGGGCAGTTTCTTGCAACTGGTCATTACGATCGAGGAGCCTGCACACTCGCCGTCGCAGAAAGTGCACCGGGACTTCGTATCGGCAAAACCCCAGAAACAGTAAAAGAAGTTGTTCATGAAAAAGGGTATGGCCTCTTTTTCCCCGGCGCCTATCTGCCCGAGTTTACGAATGAGACATTTGCTCCAAGCTGGCATGATGTTGTGCAAAAAGATCAAGATGTATTTCAAGCAAACTACGCGCGTTGGGCCATCGTGCTGTTTGCGAGCGCTTGGGATCGACAGGTTCTCAGCTGGGATGCCTGCCACACTCCAAAATACTAACCGCTCAACAGGAACCAAAGATTGACAGTCGCTCACGCGGCTCCTATTATTTTGATCCCCATTTTGGGGATCTTCCTGTTTTTTCAGCAGTTGCTGATGGAAAAACAGGAGGAGGCATTCCCGCTTCTTCCCAACACCCTATCGGAGGGGCGGATGAGTGCAATCAAGTTGAATAGCGAAGCGCTCGCGGCACACGCTGCGAGCTGCAACGCGGCCGAAGCCGAACTGCTTCGGCTTCGAGATGAAGAGCTGCGTCGTTCAGAGGAGATCGATTCGCGTCGTGACCCTCGAATCTGGCTGGACGGAGTGCTCCTGAGCGCAAGTGATGCGTTTCAGAGAACGCTGAGGCTCCCGCGGGGAGCCTGGCGTGCGGCGGAGGTCTACAGGATCGTGACGCACCTCTGCAGCAAGGACGCCCGCATCGCCTGGAATGGCGATCCCCTGCCCACCGGTCAGCGCACGAGCGCGACCTTCTGGGCGCAATCGTCCATCGACGGCACGGGCATGCTCGTCCGCTTCCGGACCGAGCAGCTGCACAACATCATTAGTGAGCAGTTCCTCGGACTGTTCATCTGGTACGCGAGCAAGCTTGCTCTTGAACAGGCCATCGCCGCCGCCTACGACCTGACCCGGACGCAGGTGCAGTGTCTCGTGACCGGCAACCACCGGGCACGCTTCCTGTTCCAGACCATCGTCACCACCACCGCCAAGTACAACTACGGCGTCTGGTGGAACGAGCACGACTCCGTCGTGCGACGCACGTGCGACAGGCTTCACGAACTCCCTCCAGATGCCACCCCCTCCTACGGGGTAAGGCTACCGGAGCCGTTCATTGACCTTCCGCTCTACTGCCCCACGGGCGCTCATGCGGGTGAACGAATCGACCCGCTGAGCGTCATCGGGAACTATCCGGATCTGTTCACGACCATCGTCAATGCGCTGGGCGACCACGCACGGTCTCCTGCTGCACTCGATGCGTTCTACAGCCTCGATACCCACCCCGATCCTTCTCCCCCCTCGTGATCCGACCCTCGGATCCACCGGCTCTCGTCGCGTCCTTCGCGACTTGCAGAGCCTCCCCCCCTTTGGTCAGCAGCTCGCTGATGGGCAAAGAGTGGAAAATGGCTAATCTAAGGCCTTTCGATTGACAGATCTGCAGAAAAACGCTAGGGTACCTCATTCAGTTACCCATGCATTCCCTCCCTGAATTCAATCGCTTACACGCTCTGGTGCGGAATGCGAAAAAGATCCTCCTCGTCGCCGACGGAAGTCCGGATGGCGATAGTTTAGGCTCGAGTTCTGGCTTCTTGAACTGGCTTTTGCGCGAAGGAAAAACGGCTCAGGCTTTTTGTGCCGCCCCTATCCCCCGGTCTTTTTCCTTTTTAAACGGCATTCACCTGTTCCGAAACGATGCCGCGACCTTCAAAGAAGAATGGGACTTGATTATCACGTTCGATGCGGGTGATTTGCGTCACTGTGGCGTCGAGCAGCTTCTTCCCCAGATCAAAACGCCCTACACACTGGTCAACATCGATCACCACGCCACCAACGCACGCTACGGACAGCTGAACCTGGTCTACACCGATGCCTGCTCTACCTGCGAAGTGGTCTACCGCTTTCTGGCAGCTGAAGAAATTCCACTCGATTCTGCGATCGCGACCTCGCTCCTCACCGGCGTGCTGACCGATACGTCTTCGTTTTCGAATGCAGCCACAACCTCACCTGGAATGGATGCCGCGTCTGTTCTGACGGCGGCGGGAGCGCGTACGAACGAGATCTATCACCACATCCTCCAAAACAAAACGGTTGATGGCTTGAGACTCTGGGGCTTGGCTCTCTCCCGTTTGAAATACAACAAGACCTACAATATGGTCACGACTTATTTCTTCGCCAAAGATCTGGAAGGCGCTCCCGAAGAAGCGGTCGAAGGTGTTTCGAACTTTCTGAATGCCAGCTGTGGCGAAGCCGATACCATGCTCGTCTTACGCGAGTTCTCGAATGGAACGATCAAAGGCTCGATGCGTAGCGCGAAGCGCGACATCTCAAAAGTCGCAAAACTCTTAGGCGGTGGCGGTCACAAAAAAGCCGCTGGCTTCACAATCAATGGACATCTTGAAGAAACAGAGAGCGGAGTTCGTGTGATCCAATAATCAGAATCGAGCTGAGCTCGATTAGCACTCTCTAGATTTGACTGCTAATCTGCGCTTGGTATACTAATCAAACCCTTATGGCAAACCCCTATTCGTTAGGCAATCTCCAGAACAACTACTTGATCCCGACCGTGATTGAAAAGACATCGATGGGTGAACGCGCCTACGATATTTATTCGCGCTTATTGAAGGATCGTATCATTCTGCTTGGCTCTGAGATCAATGATGACGTCGCAAACGTCGTTGTTGCACAGCTTCTCTTCTTAGAAAGTCAGGACACCAGCAAAGATATTAAAATCTACATCAACTCACCCGGCGGCTCTGTCACAGCAGGGCTCGCGATTTACGATGCCATGCAATACGTGAAACCAGATGTTTCCACGATCTGTATCGGTATGGCTGCTTCGATGGGCGCAGTACTTTTAGCCGGTGGCGCCGAAAAGAAACGCTTCGCACTTCCAAACTCCGAGATCATGATCCACCAAGTGCTCGGTGGGTTCCAAGGACAAGCAACAGACATCAAGATTCACACAGAACGTATCTTGAAGACCAAAGAGCAGTTGAATAAACTCTTGTCGCAACACACCGGGAAGCCCTTAAAAACAGTTGAACAAGATACGGAACGTGACAACTTCATGAGCGCCACCGAAGCGCTGAAATACGGATTGATCGATCGCGTCATCGCTCACACCAGCGAAGATTAATCTCGTTGGACTGGCCGAGTGAGACTGAATAGGCATATGCTATCCGCATATGCCTATTTTGAACTCTCGCTTTTCTTCGCTGCTTGTCACACCGGTTATTGCGCTTACCGTTCTTGGCGCCGGCTGTGGAAGCAGCTCTCGTATGATTGATA
>CAZRJW010000019.1:19861-21378 GCA_964600845.1 uncultured Gammaproteobacteria bacterium
CTCAAGGCTTCACGAAAGAAAATGTGCTCTCAAGCCCAAATCTCGTCATCTTAATTTTCACAAAAGGCACAACTCGTTGCCAAGTGAATATCGCCCAACAGGACACGCTCACCCAAATCCAGACAACCTGCGTGGAACAATAAAGACGCGCTTATCGACAAAGGGAGATCTAGAAGATCTCCCTTTGTTTTTGACTGATAGCCGACAACTTACCGATACGCACGCCTCAGCTCAATCCCCTGATAGAAGTGTCTCAATATTTCGTCATAGCCACGACCTTCGTTGGCCATATCGAGTGCGCCGGTCGCGGACATTCCAACTCCATGCCCCCAAAGCGTTCGACCGATATCTTGAGGAACAGGCACCGACACCAACCACGGATAGCTTGAGGCACCTCCCCAAACCTCCCCCCAGCCACGCGTACGGCCATCTGAACGAGAGAAGTAAGGCGTGATTGCGAGACGACCTTGATAGGTCACAATTTGGCCACGGGTGGCATCAACGGCTTGCGCGATGGTTGGTGTGCGTAACTCATGACCATACCCGCGATAGACTTGGTCATAACGTGCGTCCACGGTGTAATACTCATCTGCATGCTTCGTGCCGCGCTGAACGTGATACATGGCGTAGGTGCGAGCGGTGGTCAGCAACGTGCGCTTGAACTCCATCGGACTCAAGTTCGATGTTTCTGCGATCCCCTTCAGATACCACTCAATTGGGAGTTCATTGATCAGCCAGACGCTGTCTGTTGCTGGCGTATACCGCAGCTCAAGCTGGGCTCGGAATGTATTATCGTTGCGGTCGTAATCGGTCACTCGCATCGGAGAAAGACTGTCTTCCGCTTTGAAGATATAATGCGCGGACGACTGGCCGCTACAGGCTTCACCCAGAATGTATACGCGACTGGTTCGATCAAAGAGGACGCTTGCTTGCTGACCTACGGCCAACCGACAAACGGTTGAACCCGCTTGTTGTACAAGAACAGGAACATTCATTGCTTGGATCACGGACCGACTATCGACGGTGCGCAGAAGCCCAACTCGGATCATCGGCTCTGCTGGAAGCGAGTTTATATCTCCATTCAGCGGGATCGCTTCGATCGGCGGACGGGTTGCGACAGGTGTTGCAGGAACCGATGGAGTTGTCGGACGACTGACGGGCGTCGGCGTTGGCGCACGCGGAACACGGTTGGCCGCGTTACTCGTCACCATGAGTGGAATTTCAACCACACCTCCCTGAACCGGTTTGCCATCAGCGTACAATTGGAAAAGAGCCGTGTACGCTCCCTGATCTGCAGGAAGTCGGAAGGTGAAGGCGAGCGATGCGATGTCCTGCGGACGCGTCACTCCGAGCAAGCGAACCGCCTCGTTCGTGTTTGACCAAGATGTATCTTGGAGCGAACTATCATTCGCATACACGGGTCGACGAAGATCAATAAAACGCATCGACAGATTCTTCCAAGCAACTGTGCTGACGTTTTTATAGGTAACGACGAATTCTTTTTGCGTATATCCCCC
>CAZRJW010000020.1:0-20732 GCA_964600845.1 uncultured Gammaproteobacteria bacterium
ATAAATCCCCGCTCCACTCAGGCGCGGGGATTTATTTTTTTTGGGACACTGCCCTTCGAAGATCTCTGATGCGCTTGGCAATCTGATAGTCAGTAAGCGAAACTATCTGTGCCAGATAGATGTCTGGGTTCATCTTCTTAAGACTATTCCTTACCCCCTCCATAACCGAAGCAATGGCACCCGCATCCGATTGGCCGGGCTGAATACGCGAAGCAAGCGATTCTACAATCGCGTCTTGTTTTAATAAATGTTTAAGTTCAGTCGCATCTTCTGGCGAGTTCACTGGATCAAACGAACTAAACAATCCTGGTTGCACCTCACGTATACGCGCACGGAATGCCCCATCTTTTGCAACCATCTCCCTAACCTTATCTCGATCTGGAGCCGCATCGTAAGCAAATGCCTGAAGCTCATTATCCATAAACGTCAGACGATCGCGTGACATACCGCCTACACTTTTCGTTAAAAATGTTCTCAGAATCTGCGGAAAGGCAAAGCTTCGATTATGGCGATAGATCTGCCATAAGCCTTCTACTTCAGATTTATCCATCTTATTCGCCGTCTTGAGATAGATGGCTTCAACCGCTTGGAGCGCGCCTACGGATAACGGCCGCCTAAGCTCACCCACTCGTGCTAAAAGCTCAACACACTGAGCTGCGAAGAACGGTAGATGCTCCCTCTCATGCGGAAGGGCGGTGGTACTCAATCGTTCAATTTGAAGAAGGTAATAGCTCAATGCTTTTTCTCGTTCAGCGATAACTTCCGCTTGAGCCAAACCAGACCGCGTCGCCACTTCCAACCCCTGGGCAACGAATGTCTCCATACGTGTCAGCGTCTGATCGAGATGGTCAATCTTCCCCGTTTGTAAATTACGTTTTGCCCACGTTACATCCGCAATGACGGCATGTGCACCACCCTCTGCATTCAGAGCGACAAATGTATTCCAGGCGTGCCCATCTTTGTTGGTTGATTTCGTATCCATCCAATCATCTTTTTTTGGATCAAATACATCCATTCGGCCTTCATATAAACAGTAAACATTATTAAGCTGAGTAAATGACCCTTGGCGAGCTTTTAGCGCTTCAAACACAGCTTTAACTGTCCCTGCAAAGTTTCGACAGACTCCATTCCCTTCCCAGCTGGGATCGCTCTTCCGTTGCAGCCCTTCTTCTAGAATTTGAATCGCATCTTTTTGATCATGCGCCGTCTCTTTCGTATCGACATACAGATCTTTTCGAACATAATATTTTGTAAGGTCTAGAACTAAGCGCGTACTCAAATCAATCGCTTGTTTTGGCGTCAGTGTATCGAGAGACGCGATTCCTAGCTCTTTCATCAACGGCACACCCGTCCCTTTTGTATATTCATCGATCAGTCGGTACATACCACCTTCCCATCCCGCCCGCTCTAGGGTTTTGTGATAGGACATCGCAGACTTATCCCCCTTCATCTGCTCAGGTGTCATCAACACTTTCTGTATCTCGGAAGGAATAGAGACTGGTTCCGCTCCTGGAACAACGTTGGGACGAAATCCGTCAACGTGAGAGAAGGTGACGCTTGCTCGCGGAGACAATCGAATATCTAAAATAGGCTCATGTGTTAAGCGCTCTGAGTCTCTCCGCTCTTTCAGGTACACCGCTTTTGCTTCGTCCCACGTGGCGCACTCAATCGTTGCTGTTCCAATCAACGTTCCTCTCTCAGACTTGTAGGTTGCTGGAATTTTTACACGAAACTTCCCGGCTGCTTCTGGTTCAATAGAATAGTAGGTAGAGGTAAATGTCTTACGTAACTCTGCTAACTCAAATCGAACACGTATCTGCTCACGGCTATTCAGGACCGCCGCTTCTGCCGCCTCTCTCGTAGGAAACAACTCCTCGCGCCGACCTGTAACCGCCTTTAAGCGATCACTCACAAGCGAAGGAAGGGTCGCTGCAAACAATCCATCGCGCTCAGAAACACTATATAAACTCGGAGCAGAAGGCGCTTCGGGTCTCTGTTGGTTTTTGCCCGTTTTTTCTAAAGGAGAACGCTGAAGTTCGGACATAGAGGAACGAATAAACATAGGATACCTGATCCGCTCTAAACAGAAAACGAGCCTTTCGAGGCTCGTTTTTGTTTCTACACTTCGTAACTTATTTCCCCGCTTTGTCGATCTGGGACTGGATATCCTTCCAGCGACCGAGTAAATATTTACGGACGGCTGGAGCTTCTTTAGTCGCGACGTCTTTGCTCTTTTGATAGAACTCGACGACCTGGTCGACCATTTCTCCGTATTTTTCCTTTGTCATTTCACCGACGCCTTCAAGCTTCTTCATCACCTGCTTCTGCAACATCTTTGCCTTGGCTTCCGCGTCCTTCGTCAATTCCTTGCCTTTGCGGGATTGAAGAAAGAGACCGGCAGCGAGACCGAGAACCGCCCCAGCAGCGAGACCAGCACCAAGATGAGACGCGGAATTGGATTTCTTTTTGAGTGTCAGTGCCATAAAAGTAACGCTAAATGAATTGAGTTTCCAAATTATACACTATCTTGGGGGGATTCGGCAGATGGTGCGGATAAGTGCTGGTCGACACTCCGAAGACGGCCGAGTACTCTCCTGACATATGCCGAATCACATCATCGGTCTTGTCGGTCAGTCTGGGTGCGGGAAAGGCACCGTCGCAGATATTCTTACTCAACAGTACGGCGCCGCGTATTCTCGTTTTAGCGCAATTTTAGGAGATATTCTCACACGTTTACATATTGATCGGTCCCGCGATCACTTCATCGCCCTCTCGACCGCCCTCCGTACCAACTTCGGAGAAGACGTCTTGTCCTACGCGATCGAAAAGGATGCGGTCTTATCCCAGAACCCCATTGTCGTTATCGACGGAATTCGCCGCCCAGAAGACATCGTCGCGCTCGAACCACTCCCCTTCTTCAAACTCGTCTCTGTGGATGTCCCTGCCGAGATGCGTTACGAACGCATGAAAAAGCGTGGAGAAAAAATCGGAGAGCAGCACATGACCTGGCAGGAATTCGTTTCCCAAGACAATGCCCCAACTGAAGTCACGATTCCGCTTGTGATGGATCGCGCCTGGAAAAAGCTCGACAACAGCAAAACGCCTACCGATCTTGAGCTACAGGTGAAAGCGATGATGAAAGAGCTTGGCTACGAAGCACACCAAGCCGCCATCCCGAGCGTCTAAGTCCATCGCTCCAAACTCCGCCCATGTCGTCCCCAACTGTCCGCATTACCCGCATCAAAGACTCCGTCCCGTTGCCGACATACGCCACAGAAGGATCGGTTGCCTTTGATATCACCTGCCCTGAAGACGTCCTCGTCCCAGCGCACGGAGCCGCGACTGTCCCAACCGGCCTGATCATCGCGACACCTCCCGGGTACATGCTTTTGCTCGCGCCTCGTTCGTCACTGTTTCAGAAGACCGGTTTACGACTTGCAAACACGATCGGCATTATCGATCAGGATTTCTGTGGACCGCAAGACGAGCTCAGCCTGTCTTTTTGGAACCCAGGCGACAAAGAGGTTCAGCTCCATGCCGGTGATCGCGTCGTGCAAGGCGTCCTCGTTTCCATCGCTCGCGCCAGCTGGCAAGAAGCGCCTCCCGCCGGAGACAGCTCACGCGGAGGCTGGGGACATAGCGGTGGGTATACGGCGAGTTAGGTCCATTTCTTCTCTTTTCTTCCTATGACTCCAGAACCACGCATTTTCGTTATCGACGATCAGAACCCAGAAGATATCGCCATGATGCAGGCGCTCTATTCGCGTAGCGCCGCCAGCGTGACGGAGCACTTGGCGAAGGTGAAAGCGATTGGATCTGGGAAATTCATGGAATCGTTTTACGTTGGCTATGGTCACGAGAGTATTGGTGACTGTGGTTCAACCACCATTTTTATTGAAGGCGTGAGCATGTTGGCCGACAAAGCGATCCAAGACTGGCCTCTCTATTCTGGCCAAGAAACCAGCACGCGCTACATCGACATGTCGAAGCAGGCGCTTGAAGATCCAGTCGGCACGCCGGAGAGCAAAGCGATCTTAGATCGTTGGATGGCGTTTTACCTCGACAAACAAGAAGCTGTTGGAGCGCATATTAAATCGCTCTATCCGCGCAAACCAGAAGAAGATGAAAAGGTCTACGAAAAGGCCGTCAAAGCACGCACATTTGATACTCTTCGTGGGTTTCTGCCTGCCGGCGTCACGACGCAACTCGCGTGGCACACAAACCTTCGTCAGGCAGCTCGTAAGCTCGCACTCCTCCGCCATCACCCGGATGCAGCTGTTCGTACTTTAGGGGAACGCATCTGGGGCGAGTTGAAAAACCGTTATCCGAATAGCTTCAGCCACAAACTCTACGAAGCCCAGGAAACGTATCGCGCAGCGATGGCAGCAAACTACACGTACTTCGATCCAGCCACCTGTCCGGATAAAGTGACCCTCACAACTGACATCACTCCAGCCGATATCGAAACCTACAAAGAGGCTTTCGAGACTCGTCCGGCGAAGTCAGAACTTCCGATCTTCCTCATGGACCTCGGACTGGCGACCTTCGAATTCTTGATGGACTTTGGTTCATTCCGCGACATTCAACGTCATCGCAATGGTGTGTGCCGCATGCCACTCCTCAGCACACGCTTTGGATTCGATACCTGGTATCTCAGTCAACTGCCGGACGATCTCCGCAAAGAAGCGGAAACCTTTATCGAAGAACAAATGCAAGCGATCGAAGCGATCAGCCAGGATCCAATCGTTCGACAGTACTACGTCGCGATGGGTTTCCGTGTTCCTTGCCGCGTGTCGTATGGATTGCCAGCCGCTCTGTATACGATCGAACTTCGCTCTGGCAAAACAGTTCACCCAAGTCTACGCATCATCGCCCAAGACATGGCGCGCGCGCTCCAAGTGCGTCTTCCAAATTTGAAAATGCATATCGACTTCAGCTCTGACGATTGGGACGTACGACGTGGCAAACAGGACATTACAAGTAAAGCGTAAAATTCAATGCCTCTCTCCCTCATCGCCGCCGTTTCAAGTAACGGTTGCATTGGAAAAGACGGCGGGATCCCTTGGAACATTCCAGACGAACAACTTCTTTTCAAAGAACTCACGCTTCACAAAACGGTTCTTATGGGGCGCAAGACCTGGGAATCTATCCCCGAACAGTTCCGCCCCTTACGCGATCGCTTGAACGTTGTGATCACACGCCAAGCAGACTATCCCCTCCCTCCAGAAGTAGAACGCTTCAGCGATCTGTCATCCGCCCTGTCTGCGCATGCGTCTGAGGGTATCTACATAATCGGTGGAGCCGAGATCTACCGAGCGACGATCGATCTCGCCGACACACTGTACCTCTCACAGATAGACGAACATGTAGAGGGAGACGCTTTTTTCCCAACGATTGATCCAGCGCAATGGCAGCGTGTTGTGCAAAAAGCGTACCCTGGTTTTTTACTTGCAACCTATCAACGAACCAACAAATAGTGTATTATGCCCGCATCTATGACCCCTCTTATCTCTATCTCAGACTTGATCCATGAATCCTGGGTTTTCTTCAAAAACGACTGGAAAGCCATCGTAAAGCGCAATGCGTGGATGGTTCTCGTCATGGTCGCCTTCTACCCTCTCTACATGGGCGGAATCGCCATGGAATCATCCTTGATGATTCTGCTCAGCGTTCTTGTCTTTTGTGTGGGGATACTTTTCGTGACATTGCACGCCATGCGCTACATCTTAGCGAAAGACGGAGGACAAATCGCTCAAGCAACTCAAGGAAAAACTCTTTCTCAGCTCTTCGCACCTACGTTCCTCATCACCCTCCTCAGCTGGTTAGCAGGGATGGGAGGAATGGTGCTTTTCATCATTCCGGGTATCTGGTTCATCATCGCTGCGGGCCAAGCAATCGCCGTCTACCTTGAAGAAGGAACGACTGGTACGAACGCGATCGCACGCTCAATGGATCTCGTGAAGGGACGCTGGTGGAAGACCCTCTGGCGCACGATTTTCCCTGCGCTCGTATTCCAGATCATCATCGGAATCATCTCATTTGCAATCTACATTGTTCCTATCGTGTTCGCGATCATCGGGGGTGCTGCCGCCATTATGGGCTTCTCTGAAGGCGGTTCTACCGGTCTTTCCGCCGCGAGCCTCCCAATGCTGATCATTGCTGGTCTCTTGTTCATCGTTGCGACGGTTGCAAACTTGCTCCTTTCGCTCGTTGGAACAGGACTCTCTCAGGTCGTCAGTGCAAAACTCTTCCACTCGCTCAAAGCGAGCCGGTAACAAACACCGCGGTTTCAAAAATCCTGCATCAACCGGTGCAGGATTTTTGTTCTCTGTGGTACACTAAGTACATCTATGGACCAGTCGCTCATTTCCCCCTCCGAAGTCTTTACCCGTTCCTGGCACGAAGGAAAAAAGTATCTTGGAACTGACATCAAAGAAGCCTTGGGGTTTGTGGGGATCGCTCTCCTCTCGTTTACATTGGCGGTTATTTCTTTCTATGTCCCGGATTCACTACGTCTCGCCCTTCGCGTCGTAGATGTGGTTCTACTTCAAATTATTGCCACAACCTGGATCACTCTACGCCTCACAGCCACCGTCCTCGCTGAACGCCAGGGGAAGAAACGTTCTCCATTAAGCGTGTCTGCACTCGGCTCATTTTTACTGATTAGTATTTTGAGCGGCCTAGCTGCCGCTGGTGGAGCGCTTGTATTTGTCCTTCCTGGTATCTGGCTGACCGGTGCGTTGGCATTTGCGGGCTATAGCTTCCTCGATGAGGGTCGAACCGGACGCCAAGCCCTCGCACGCTCCGCTCAGCTCGTCAGCGGACGCTGGTGGAGCATGGTCGCACGCATCATCCTCCCAGGATTCCTCATTCTTGTACTTAGCCTGATCGCAAGCTCTATCATCGAGGTTTTGGTTGGAATCATCGCAGGGTATCGCCCATCCGCGCTCGCGGGGCAACTTGGGTTCTCCAGCTGGACCGTCATTGGACCCGCCTCAACCCAGATCGCCGCAACTGCCCTCCAGGTCATCAACGCCCTTCCGCTTCTCGTAGCCATGCCTTTGTTGACCCATTTGATGGTTACGGTCTACCTGGAGCTCAAGCGCACGCGCTAACTCGACAATTTAGGGGTCGGCGGGTTACTCTGGACACCATATGTCCTTGGCTTTTTTACCGATCATTGGGCTCGAAATCCACGCCCGCCTCAAGACCAAAACAAAGCTCTTCTGCAGCTGTCCTTCGGTAGACGAAACAGCTCCGAGCAATAGCGCCAGCTGTCAGATCTGCTTGGGTCATCCGGGTGTTTTACCGATGCTGAACGAAGAAGCCGTCCGCAAAGCCTTGCGCGTCGGCTTGGCGTTGAATGCCACCATTCCTGAAGTCTGCTATTTTGACCGAAAACAGTATTTCTATCCTGATCTTCCGAAGGGTTACCAGATCACCCAATACAAACACCCCGTCGTTGAACACGGCACACTGACGATTAACGTCCCAAGCAATTCGCCCGAACGCCAAACCCTTGCGATTCATATCGAACGGGCACACATGGAAGAAGATGCGGCTAAGAACGTCCACCAAGGCGCTTCCAACGCCACCTATGTCGACTACAACCGCGCTGGGACTCCCCTGCTCGAGATTGTGACCGGTCCCGACTTCCGCTCGCCACAAGAAGCCAAGCTCTTCCTGCAAGAGCTCCAGGCGCTGCTACGTGCCATCGGCGCCTCCGATGCCGACATGGAAAAAGGCATGATGCGCTGTGACGCAAACGTTTCCCTGTTAGCCGTAGACGATGTAGCAGCAGCACTCGCAGACAAGTCCCCGCTCGACATGAAGCGGCTCAATCCAAAAACCGAAGTGAAAAACTTGAACTCGTTCCGTTCAGTGGAGCGAGCGTTGCAGTTTGAAATCGAACGACAAGCGAAGCTGATCGAAGCAGGAACCATCCCACACACGACGACGCGCGGCTGGAACGACCAAACAAACGAGACCGTTGAACAGCGCGTCAAAGAATCCGAAGCCGACTACCGCTACTTCCCTGAACCAGATCTTCCTCCCCTTCCCCTCGCCGAGTGGCGCGAAGAAGAGCGTGGACGTCTCCCAGAACTTCCTGCCACCACTCGTCAGCGTTTGCGTGAAGAGTTTGGTATCAACGAACAAGACGCCGCTTTCATCACCTCCAACAACTGGGTGAGCTTCCTCGAAGAAACGATGAGTGAACTCGGCGCCTGGCTCGAAGCCTCCGATACGAGCGGAAAAGATGGCGCACAACTCATGAGTGAAAAACGCAGTCGTATCGCCAAGCTCGCCGGAAGTTGGATGACGAACAAGCTCGCCGGACTTCTCGCGGAACGAAACATCACAAACCCACGTGGCCTGATCGATCCAGAAAACATGGCCGAGTTCCTCCTCTTGGTGGACAAAGGAACCGTGAACAGTGTGAATGGCTCGAAGCTCTTGGCGCTCATGATCGATACCAAACTCGATCCATCCGACTTAATCGAAACGCACGGCCTCGCCCAGATTCAGGACACAAGCTTCCTCGAAAAAGTCGTAGCCGATGTCATCACGCAAAATGCAGACCAAGCCGCTCAAGTTCGAGCCGGAAAACTTCCTGTTCTCAAATGGTTCGTCGGACAAGTGATGAAAGCCTCCGCCGGAAAAGCCAACCCAGCGAGCGCCGAAGAAGAATTGAAAAAACAATTCGGTATTTAAAACAGCGATCCCCCAGCGATGGAGTAATCGCTGGGGGTTCAGGCAGCTTCCGCGAATGCGGTCTGCGCCAGATCCTCTTCCATTGTCTGCCAGCGGTTTTGGAGCCACTGCGGATCAGCGTCCACTACCGCACGTGGAACGTACTCGATTGTCACGTCGAGCGTGTTGTTGACGAAGGCGAAAGCGCCCTCCCAGAGCGTCCGCCCGAAGGGCTGACCTGCCTTCGCTCCGCCCCAGCGGATCAGGAAGACGAGCACGTCGGCGGTCGGCATTGCACCGAGCGCCTTCTTCCAGCCACCGATTCGAGGTTCGGTGACGAACTGGAACTTTGCACCAAGCGGCGCACCCTTGAAGCGTCCTCCTTCGGGGAAGAAGAGGAAGTTGGCGTTATCCAGGTGCGCCTGAGACGCGCACTCGATGACAGCCTCCAGGTCCCCACTTCCCTTTCCGGTTCGCTTCACGAATGCGCACTTGGTCACCCAAGCGGCAAACGCGACCGGAAAGACCCACCAGACCCCACGCTTCAGCACCCAGCGAGCCCGGGTCTGCTTCACGAGCCAGCTCGCCACACAGAGAAGCAGCGTGTCGATCAGACTCTGGTGATTGGCGATCCCGATGAACGGTCCGCTCATACGTGAGATGTCCACCTTGGGCAGATGGAAGCGCGCCTTGATCCCGAGGATCATGCACAGGATTCGGAAGAGCAAGGCTCCGTGTCCGAGCGTGTGCCAGGTGAATCGATTGCGGAAGGCAGCCCCGTCTCCGAGACTCACGACCGCGCAATAGATCCCCTCGACGAGAAACCCAGGAGTTGTCACGAAGACAACATGGAGGATCGTGTAGACGATCCCACAGATTGCTCTGAAGGCCTTAAACACGTTCTTCATTGAACCTCGTTCTTGGGTGGAAGTGACTCGATTGTGATGCACGCCGTACGTTAGCCGAAAATAATAAAAGAGACAAGTTTTTCCCTCTATCAAAAAGAAATAGGACTAACCTGAGGTTAGTCCTATTTCTATACAACTCTTCAACTTACATGACCCAAAACATCACCAGCTCCCCTGCGCTTGCCGCTCTTGCGAACAGACCCCTTACCTCTTTGAAATAGGGCGTAAGGTATGCGTCGATCTCTTCCACCGTTTCGCCAACAGAAAATGGATATACCTCCTGCTCGAGCAGAGCCGCATGATGCGTTGCACAGCGTTGTGAAAAATCTTCATCCGAGATACGTGCGAGCTGCTCCCCGATACGAACTGCCTCGCTGACAGGAATAAGCATCACGGGACCGTATCCAAACTCCTCTTCAAGATAGAGTGGTTTCTTTGCTCCTAAAAATGCACTGTCTGGATTGTTCTTTCTGTTCCCATTCTGAAACAAGAAATCGATTCCATCCCATGCCTTATCTAAATTCAAGCCTTGACCCATTCGCTCGTCTTCCGCACTCCCTTCAAAAAAGATATCTTCATCCGCCTGACCTTTCACTAATTGCTCTGCTACCTGAGGCGTAATTCTTTTCACGTATCCGATCATGGACATACAACTCTTTTGTAAGAGGAATAACAGGCTTATGATAGCAGGTCCGTATATGCAAAACACCCTGCACCGAAGTGCAGGGTGTTTGTGCTCTGTAGTCTGAAGACTACATGCCCATGGACTGATCTTGGCGAGGCGCGCGATCATCGCGGCCACCACGATCTTCCATAGGACGAGCCTTGTTGACGACAATGCGGCGACCGCCCATCTCGGTGTCGTGAAACATCGAGACAGCTTTGTCAGCAGCAGCATCGTCAACCATTTCTACGAAAGCGAATCCGCGTGGACGGCGGGTTTCACGATCGAGAGGGATGTAGACGGAGAGAACCTGACCGGCTGGAGAGAAGTGAGCGGAAAGCTCTTCTTCGCTTGTGCGGTATGGGATTCCTCCGACGAACAACTTGGTTGGCATGGGATCCTGAGTTTAGGGAACAATGGGATACTCGTCTGCGCCTGACCCCATCCCCCGACCTCGGGCGGATCTTCGCACGTACTATCCATATCTACTTTCCCACCCCTCTTAGCAGTTGTCAATGGGATTAAAGCAGCTGCAACAAGGAGCTCATATAGTGGATGCAGAGCGCGAAGAAGGCGAGGCTTTATAGGAGGCGTAGTAGTCTACGCTGGGCACAAAACACAGTCTTCGACAAAACTATGCGCCAGCTTAACACGCTCTTAAATTGAAAATCCCCCGAGCATTTCTGCTCAGGGGATCTCCTCCGTATCAAAGGTCAACTATTTGCGCTTCTTTGCGGCGGACTTCTTAGCTGCAGGGCGCTTAGCTGCCTTGCGAACTACTTTCTTCACAGCTTTCTTAGCTGCTGGACGCTTCACAGCTTTCTTAGCTGCGGACTTTTTCTTCATGGCCATAATGATTCACTATCCTTTCTAGTTAGTTCGCTCATCTTAGAAGATGAGTCGAAGCTCGTGGTGATAGTCCTTCATGAAAGAGCTTCTTGAAAGAACATCGTACGAACGCAAGTGTAGTATAGCACATTTATACACACGTCAACAGCAAAACAGAGAAGATATTTTATTCTCTCTTTCATACAACTATCTTTTATTATTCTCATACACTTCTCACGCACCATTGATGCGTATAGCATCACCCATTTTCTCTTTTTTTATTCTTTACTCCACACGTACTCTCTTAAACGCAAACGGCACGTACGATAGTCTGGCAAGAAATGGGCCACCTGATTCCAAAACCGTATTGAGTGGTTCAACTCATACAAATGACAGACCTCATGCACAACAACGTAGTGTGCGAGCTCTTCTGGGAGCAAGGCTAATCGATAGTTGAAATTAAGATTTCCTTTTTTTGAACAGCTACCCCAACGCGTACGATGATTTTTGATTGTGATGCTATGCTTCGGCAAAACACGGCTCTGTGAAAGCAGTGTGAGTGATTGCGCCACTCGATCTTTTGTCGCTTGTTTATAGAGTCGATACGCAGCCACATCAGACATTGCCGGTAAGTGTTGCACAACTTTTTTCAACTGACGCATGCGCTGCTTCAATATCCATTGCGCATGCTGCCGAAGTAGCCCTTCAATCTGTACTAGCGAAACACGCATTGGAACCGTCACAACCAATACTCCCCCCACTTGCATAGTGAGCCGCAAACGACGAGCACGTACTGAACGAGCAAGAAGAAATTGAATCTCTACATCTCCAAGGAGTAATCGTTGTTCCGTCTTTGCTTCAATCAAACTTCCAAACATAGATAGCGCGTAGCTTGCCCGAAGGGAAGTCATTCTGCAACGAAAAAGCGTCCATAAAATAATACTCCTTTTCATTGACAAGATCTGATTTTTATGATAGGAAATGCGGGCCCAAAGCGTACACGTCGTGCGTATGAGGCAGAACAGGAACAGTGCCCTTTGCCTAAAACGATCCTCGCCTTCCTCGAAACGAGCGCAGCACACGCGCTCATCCCGGTCGTGCGTGAACTGCGCCGACGCAGGATCACGATCCCGCTCTACCTCGAGGGTGACCACGACCCCAAGAGCGAGCTGGGGAAGCTCTACCCCGAGCTGAACGATGCCTGCATCGTTCGGAGCGCCGATGACCTCCCGTTGCTCGGCAACCAGAAGGTGGTGCTCATCGCCCTGTCGGCGGAGAGCAAGCTCAGCAAGACGCTCTTGCGACAATGCAAGAGCTGCGGCGCCTCCGTGATCGCCGTTCAACCGGACCTCGACGACAGCTGCATGAGCATGCTGCGGGGACCGGAGGGCGAGACGCTCTACCCTGAGCTCCTGGTGCTGCCG
Source organism: uncultured Gammaproteobacteria bacterium (assembly GCA_964600845.1). GTDB lineage: Bacteria > Patescibacteriota > Patescibacteriia > 2-12-FULL-60-25 > 2-12-FULL-60-25 > JAGOTP01. The sequence continues at coordinate 12,516 of CAZRJW010000020.1, forward strand.
CACGCCTACAACGTCGGACAGATCCTCCGAGCGACCAACATTCCAAGCGAGGACGTCGTCGTCGCCTGGCCGGCTATGGACCGGCTCACACGCCTCGGCGTGACACAGGAAAGCTGCGCTGCAGACCTGCGAGTGCAGCTCGAGATCCACACTGAGGCGCCGCTCGTCCTCGTCACGGTGAACACAGGCTCAACGAAGGACCCTCTCCTCGGGACCGTCGCGGCGCTCATGGACACCAAGGCCGAGCTCCTCGTGAGGACGGACTCCGGGGAGACGAACGCTCCCGAGCAGCTCCAGGTCGCCCGACTGCTCACCGAGCAGCTCGGTGGCCGGGTTCACTGGCTCACGAGCCAAGACACGCCGAACCCCGACCACCTCGTCCGCGGCGTGAACCTGGTCATCGGCGAGGCCTCGCGCCTGCTGGTCGAGGCCATCCACGGAGAGATTCCCGCCATCGTCATCGGTGGCGACGAGATGTCGGCCCTCGGGAGGCTGCACGCCGCTCCGCACGCGCGGACCTCCCTCGAGCTCACCACTCAAATCGGGGAAGTGCTCACCGCCCCAAAGGCGCGCGTCGCGACCTGGAGGCGCTACCTCAGCCCCAATGGCACTGGGGCGCGGCAGGTAGCGGACCGCATCATGTACCACTTCCTCGAGGCGTAACCCACCCCTGAGAGAAAATGAAGCACGGGAGGGCGCTTCTACAACCACCTTCTTCAGTACGACGCGTTCACTCGCGGTCGTGCGTACACGAGCCACCTCCCTGGCTCGTGTATTCGTTTTCCTGAAATGCAAAAACACCCCGCTTTCGCAGAGTGTCTTTGTGGTCGAGCTTAGCTCGATGGTGTGGCTTTACAACGCTGTTCGTACCTATTTCCAGTCTCAAATCTAGCCCCAAGGAGGAGCACGAGGAGGTCTTCCGCCTCGTCCATTGCGCCCCCAGCCCCCTCTCGCTACGCTACAAACAGACGCTTCGCCTAGTGCAATGGCTAGTTCACTAGCATTGTTCTAGGAGAGCCCTTTAAAACCTTTTATTACAGCTATTTTCGATATCCCCCACACCATTGTCTATTACCTGACCACAGAATCAACTGAACGGCATTAATATATATGATATGGAGATATTGAATCTAATTCTTTATATCTTCTCTTCTTACTATTCTTATTCTCTTAATACTTAATCTCTAATTCTGTTCTGTTCTTTTTTCTTCCTTTTCCAGGGTCCGGGTTCTAGACGGTTTTGAGGGGTTGGGTGGGGAGTTGGGGGGGGGAGCGAGACCAAAATAGCAAACAAGCACTCGTATTCCTTTTTAAACAGTCGCTTGAAGTACCCGAACCATCTTCTGATAACCATCTACGCCTTGCTTCTGGAGGAAATAGGTGAAGTTGTCATGACGGTAGTATGTCTTACCGGGATCGACACTGCCATCCAAGTTGTCGATCATATTGACGCCCGGATCAGGGATGGCGTACGTTTCAACGAATGTCTCAAATGGGATAATTTGACCCTCTCGATCGACCGCAGCAGCCAAAAATTCCGCCTTGGCGCGCGCAAAACTTCCACCACTTTGTAGGATCCAGTTCTCCACCCCGAGGCCCCCTAGACCCCCATCTAGCTTCTTATAGACGCCGCCAGACTTCAACGTCTTTTTAGCCAAAACGATATTCGCGCGTACCGAGTCGGCTTCGCTGGGGCCGAAACGCTCAAAGGCTCGCAATCGCTCTTCTGCCATCCTATGCGACGGCACGCCTTCGACTTCTGGCTTCTGTGTGAACGTGATGTCAATATCGACCGTTTCACCGTCGATCATGATGCCCGTACGCCGCCACTGACGCTCTCCTCCACCTTGAGCGGTGCCGGGCAACAACTCGTCTAGTGCCGTTTGAATCTCCTTTTGTCGATTCAGATCATTTTCGTCCAAACGAACCGCAAGGTCAAAATCGACCGTCTCGCCCGGGATGCTAGTGAAACGCGCGGTTGAACCCGTATTCATTACTTCGGCACCAATAGCTAGTTCACCGCTAACACGGAGCGGAATAGCAACCTTCGTCAATGCCTGACGAACACGTTCTTCGATAACGCGTTTGGTATGCTCGAGTTTCGGACGCTCTGCCCCTATCAGTTGCCGCATATCCTCAACCTGCCGATCTTGCGGACCGAGCGGCTCGACGGAAGATCCAGGACGGATTTCCGTACCGTTATAAAGCTTATTCAGTTCGTCAAAGTCGTCTGGCGAAAATAGCACTTTGCCCGCCTCGTCCGTGAGGGCGACGTAATAGCCGTTCGCTACGATATCCATTTTCAGGTCAAGGAGCTCTCGACGTTTAGCATCTTTTACGATGATCCAGCGGACTTCGGTAAATGGAACGCCCGTGCGTATACCCCAATGCTTCTCCGGATGCACTACGGGCGATTGAAATAGCTCATAAGGCGCTACCTTACCTCGAATCTGGTCATGAGCGTCTACGGATCGCTGTTCAGCCGTCTCGAAGAACCTATCTTGTGTAGGCCGCATCACAAGGACGATATTTCCATAATTGTGAACAAGAGAATTCTTTAGAGCTCCTTCGTTGCCCTCGGTCAAATCACCCTTGAGCACCTTGCTAACATCCGTATCCAGTGGAGTTCCATCGGAACCAGCCGCATACCCAAGATATTCTTTAGCTACATTCCCGTTCTGCAAGAAAGAGATCAAATGTTCTCCTTGCACACCTTTTAATAAATCTCCTTCGCGTAATCCCAGTACCTCTCTCCCTTCTTGCACGAGTGCACGATTTATACGATCAGCCGTTCTCGCTGATTGCTCCATACGAGCCAACGCTTCAGGAATTGAGCGGACGCCTGCGGGCATTAAAAACATTTCGGCAAGACGTGATTCAACGGTCTGTCCCGGTCTAGCACCTAGTGATCTGCTCCACTCATTTAACTGCTCACCTAGAGGCTGATCCGGCCTCGTCTCGGTGGGACGAGGATGTGTTTTTGCGTATGCAGAAACCTCGCGTAAAACAAAGACTTTACGGAAGTACTCAGTGACACGAGCGCGATCATCATCACTTAAGGAATCCTCTTGTCCGGCTTCGATACGATTCATTAGCGGCAACATTGCTTCAAGTTCTTTCAAATAAGTCTTTAAGGAAGGGTTTCCTGTATCCAAATGAATATTAATGAGATCTTTGTATACTAATAACTTGGCAGTGTGAGTCCCAGATTCTCTTAGAGTCGGGCTATACGCCCTCCTAAAGTGAGCATCTCCATAAATCGTTTCGAACGCAAGTAAGACTTTTCCGGCGAGAGGAATGTGATTCCGCAAAAATACCCGCTCGATACGATCATAGGCGGCAACTGGATCCGTAGTATGGGACAGTTGTTCAATCAAAGTATCTCCCATGCGACGTACAGTTCGAGATGGACTACCCACAATCTTCTGACTAATGAGGCCATACGTATCTAGACGACGTTCGAGCTCGTCATCAAGCATTTGAAACTCGTTTCGATGGTCAAATACGAATGATAGCTTCCCTTGATTTACAGATGCTCTCGCGAGCTCGACCGGTAACCAACTTGAATGCAATCTGCGATAACCAATTGCAGCCATGACTATTCGGACAGTCTCCGCCTCTCCAAGCATATTAATCGCACGCATTATAAGCGAAGATAAATTAGTGCCTGGAAGTAAATCTATATGCTCTATATGCGCGATTACTGCTCCTATGCAACCATGCTCGATTAGTTGCTCGGTGATCAAGGCGTCGAGACCAGAGAAACGGGTGATGTTGTTTGCAACAACATCACCATGTCCCCACTCAATCAGGCCCAAAGCAACCTCCCTTGGATACCCTCCTTCCTCCAACCAGACCAATCTACCAGCCAACCGATCAGCGCCAGCTTTCGTGCGAACGGCAACACGGGCAACTTCGACAAGATTTAGACAATACATGTCAAGATCTTGGATATCTTCTCGAGTAAAGGGCGTAATCAATCCGCGTTCGAGAAGCGGCTGAGCTGATGTTGCGTCGAGTTGAAACCTATTCCTATTTCCCGCTAAGACACCGACTGTCTCTTCTTGGGAAAAGACAGCTTTCGCCAGTTTTCCGAGATCTTCCATCGGGAATGCCTCATGATCATCCGCTATATCGTACGCATAGCCTTTCGCCGCTACTTCTTTCAAGAAGTCTTCCGTGATCGGAGAAACGTTTTCTAAACGAGAAAGAACTTTTTTTTCATAGCCAAGCTCGATCAGCCTTTCGGCGACCGCCAATGAGACACCTCCGATCTCTCGATAACGGAACGCACCTTCCACCCACAAATCAAACTCCTGCCTATCTTTAGCAGCCATTAGATCTAAGACATGCAGCTGACATGCAACAGACATCCTCGGAATTGCCTTCTTAACCGAATACGTAGTGACAGCTCTGTCTTTTGTCGCATCAGCTTCTTCCCGCCTCGCATCTTCCCAAGCATGATCTATCAATGCTTTTTCTTGTCCAACGTCCAATACCGGCCTCATACGCTCAAGAATATGCCCGAATTCGGAGTCGTTTTTCACTAGCGTAGACCAATTATCCAAATAATATCGAATACACTTACGGGCTTGATCTGGATTCAGCTGTGCAAGCTCACGTTCAAAGAATCCATTATCATGGGAAAGAATCAGCTTAGCGCCCTTTGCAGATGCAAAACAATCTGAGAATAGATCCTGTCTCGCTTCTTGTCCGACCTGATCCGCAGCATTCTGATAGAACTGCTTCACATAAAACGCTTTGCTTTCAAGTACTGGCCGCACAGTTTCTACCGTTAAAGAAGGAGAACCGTATAATGATATGCGTCTCAAAAGATCTGCATATTGAATACTCAATCCTTCTTCGCCGAAAGGCCCTCCAAATACATCTGGCATTTGTGCTACACACGCCGCGTAGAAGGCGGGACACTTAACTGAAACACGCTGTTCGATATGCGCAGCAAGTCGTTTTCTAAGTGCCGGATCACCCTTCAGAGCAAGTATAACCTTTATATCATCGGACATATCATTTTCTTGAGCCATTCCCCGCAAAATACCACTTTCTTCCACAAACAGCTGTTTAGCCGCCTGGACAAATGACGAACGTTCTTTCAATGGCATTCCAGCCGCCTCCCACACATCAAGTGCCGCCTCCATGTGATTGCCTTTCATTAGTCTCGTCAAAATTCTATAATCTAAAGCAAAGTAGGCGGATTCTAATCGCTCTGCCAAGTCTTTTTGAGCGCGTAGTTCGGGACTGACCCGTTCAGCATCTTTTATGGCATTCACGAATAAAGACAGTCCTGAGCGGTGACGTTCAAGATACAGATCCGCTTCTCCTTGATCAGGCAGGTTGTCGGTATGCAATTGCTTGGCTAAAGTTTTAACACTGTTATACTTTTCCTTTCCTTCTTTACTCTCAAATGCCTCCATCATCTTTTCTGCGATATCGAATTGATCCACCAGCTGTTTTGCCGTTGGCTCCGAATGGACACCATCTTCTGGAGCCTGATTTCGGGGCACACCAAATCTCCCTACAAAACCTTTCCTCGTAATGCCGATCCTTCTTAGAACTTCTTCCATATCCTCTTTCTCCCCCTGTGCATCCGGGTCAGAAGAAATAGCATCGATAAAACCCTGAGCTAGGTCGGACTCGTCCTCGAGTTCTTTCAAGAGCTCTTGCCAGGGTATACCCGCCTCTTTACGAAGAGGTTTTTCCAGACTTTCACCTTGCGGGAACGAAAAAGGAGCTTCTTTACCAAACATAAGTTATATAATCGTTTGAAGCTTTCGCAGCTCCAGCTTTTTCCTTTGGTAACGCAAAATGATCGTCTGACGAAGCTCTCTTAATAAATATATTTGTTCCCTAAAATCTTTTTGAATCTTTTGGGTTGAACCATCCTGACCTTTAGTAGAAGTTGAGGGCATACTATACGCTTTTATTTTAGCAGATAACCCCACTCTTAGCACTCTTCGTTTCAAGTCGAGTCACCTCTTTCCACAGCTTGGCTATTCAAATTTCACTTGATAGGAAGGCCTCAAGTCAATCCACTCTTGTCTTGATCGTTGCTTCATCAAACGTTTTTCCACGCAGTAGCTCTCAACGGTCTCGAACAACTCCACCAATAAGCGGTCCATGTCTCTTAGGTCTTGAGCTTGAAGAAGCCTTTGAGACTGCCCGAGCAATTTCGTCGGTACGGGACTCAGCCGGGATATGTCGTTCATCAGATGCTTATCAAAAGCAGGGAACTGCTTATTCGCTAAGAGATATGCATTTAACAACAGTCGCATGATCTCAAGCTTATTCACTTCTCCAAAAAAGAGATCCGAGCGCTTACTAGCCACCTTAAATCGATCTTCGTAGCGGAAAATTGCCTCTGCGAAAAGCCAATTCAACTTTTCTTTGAAAATCAGTTTCGGATACCACTGAAAAAACTTTTGAATCCTTTTGAAGGCGTCCTCTGGATCAACCACGATAAGAGCTCTCACGCTTTCACGTAAAGCATAATCCGCAGTCCAATCCTCCAACTTCGCTTGGACTTCATCGTAGGAGGTAGGAGCATGTATTTGAACGGGCTCGCCAAGTACTCTCAGATGTTTTTTATAAGCCTTTACCTCATCTAGGGAGTAGGTTTTCTTGAGGCGAGCGGGAACAACCAAGTGAAGATCGATATCACTATGTGCATCATAGGTGCCACCTGCCACGGAACCTTCGATGACAATTGAAATTCTATTCTTCCATTTCGGAAACATCGGAAAAAAGTCCTCTTTGAGAAACTGCCTAACGAGCACCACAATCTCTTTTTGGTTCTTTTCAAAGAAATTCTGCAACATAGATAATTAAGAGGTTTGCAATAGCAAGAGCATAGCAGCCTATTCAAAGTATGAAAAACTCGTTATAAGATCTTTGATCCCGCTCTTAACCCAAAGACGGGAAGACATAATAGCTACGGTGAGACGTTGGATAAAAGAGGCTACTTCAACATGGCTATTGGGATAGAAGGATATTGTCGAGCAATAGGATTGATTGAATGATCAGCGGTATTGTAACTCAGTGCTTGAATTGAATCATCGCTGCTTTCCTCTCTTTTGAATGATTTCATTTAAATCCTTAGGCCTTCTGCTTGAATTTTTATACCGGGATTTCCCGGCAAGTTATTGATGATCTCACATGCAAAATGCTGCATAAGTAGAAGCGTTTCTTCTATACGCGGATCATGACCAAAAAGATCGTGCCTGCCGATATGAGCCGCGACCTTACGAAGCTCTTCGATATAACCGTCAGCGTTTCTCGCGGGTGGAAGATACGGTGATATTATTGTTTGCAAGCTGCTCAGAAAAGCCTTCCATTCTGGAACAGAGTATAAGTGAACCTTGCCGCCTGGATGGAACCTGAGCTCACAAATCTTATATAAGCACAGCCAACGATAATCAGCGTCGAGTCGATGGTCGATGCCCCGTTTGAAGAAAAATAAATAGTCTTCTGATCCTGGAAATTGGATAGCCATCACTTGCAAAACTTTGGCGTAATCTATGGGCTGAAACGCCTTGTTCAGCTCAACGATCGGTACAGGATCATTTCCGTATTGGTCCACCTCACCGATAAATTGAATTATATGAGGCGAGTTGAATGGACGCCAAATATCAAAAGCGCGACCCGTGGCCATTGTCACGACAGTCTCAATAGTGCAAATGGTTTTATTAAGTTGTTTTTGAACAAAGATTTCACATTCTTCTTTGTTGGAAGCATGCTTTACCAAAATACGGAAATGCCGTAATGATTCATCCCCGTAAATCAATAGCTCGGAGTCAAGTGTTGGGTCTGATTTTGATTGCGTATTAATTCTCAGCTTAGGTGCAGGCAAACGCCCATCAAGCGCTTTGATCCATTCGGGATCATGAATTAGGTCAATAAGCCACATAAAATTAATGTAATATTTGAGATCATTTTAGAGAAGCTACGATACTTAAATTGCGCATATCCTCGACTAAGAAAAATACCTTGATTCCCAAGTGACTCAAACTCATCTAAATAAATTCATACAAAGAGTCAACCGGTTACCCATCCCTACCGTCCATCACCCCCCAAACACCTTCACCCGCTCCTTCAACTCAACCACAACCCGCCCCTCTCTTTTCAGATTCACACACTCCTCCGTCGCGTAGATCGGTTCAAGAAACTGCTCGCTTGTCTGGATGAGACTGAGGTTCGTCGTCA